>JAAEPH010000028.1 GCA_024232855.1 Gammaproteobacteria bacterium | reverse complement strand
TGGAATCAATAGACAAGCGAGATTGTGCATATTTATGAATTTTCCGGGTTAGATAGCGTAATGAAAAAAAAGCGGGCGGCGTTCCGCTGGTCACCTTATTGGTGATAAGCACTTTTTTCATATAGCTAGTGATGCGGCATACCGATGAATCAATCGCTCGCTCGCCTAAAGCGCCTACTTTTGGTGTGCAGACTTTCGTGATCCTACTGCGTTTTCTAGGTTGAAGGTTTACCCGATCTGCGCGGCGCAGTATGATGCCGCGCGCAGGCGTCGGATTCAATCTGGCGCTCGTCTGCCCGGGGTTGCGATCGAATCATCACGCCGCCCGTTAGTAAATAGACAATGAGAAAGAGATGGCGCTGTTACTCGATATCAAAATGTCAGGCTGGATGAAAGACGAAGATCTGCGGACGGAGTTGTTGCGCCATCACCCCGGGGCGGACATTCAGCGAGGCTATTGAAATGTCGGCTGCCGTTGCCCTGACGCAAAAGATTCTTGGCGCCATCCCGCTCAGTGAGGCGATGCAGTTTTCGATCGACAGCCTGAGCCAGGAAGAGATCCGGGTTAGCGCGCCGCTGGAAGCCAACATCAATATTCACGGCACCGGCTTTGCCGGCAGTATTTACTCGCTTGCCGTGCTCAGCGGATGGGCCCTGTGTACGCATATCATGGACGAGCTTTCCATGGATGCGGACCTGGTGGTTGGAAGGGCTGAAATATCCTATCGCGCCCCGGTCAAAGCCGCCCTCGCGTGCCATTGCCAGGCGACAGCCGAACAGCGGCAATCGTTTTTACAGCAATTTCGCGATCGCGGGAAAGGCAGGCTGGCGCTCGAAATCACCGTCGGCGACCTACCGCAGGCAATCCTCAAAGCAACCTTCGTCGCCATAGCCCGTTCCCGCCCGAGCTAGCCCGCATCGCTCATCAGCGGGTCGACTACGCAGGATTACGTAATAAAGGTTCTCGCAGAGACGCGGGGAGCGCAGGGCGCGCGGAGGGATAAAGAGGCTATCGTAGTTGATATAGAGATGCCCAGGCACCTACCCCGCAACATGCCCTCAGCGATCTCTGCGCTCCCCGCGTCTCTGCGAGAACCGCCCTGGAAAGTGCACGCGGGTCAGGCAATTAGCTGCCTTTGGGGCGCCCCTTCGGCAGCTGGGTGGCGCGCCGGCCGCTCAGGGTTTCGATTTTGCGCGCAAACCTGGCATCGCCCAGAACCCAGCCTTTGAGCGTGGCCTCGGTGATTTCCTGTGCTTGTGCGTCGCCAATCTTTTGTTTGAACAGGCTGCGATAGGCCCTGGCGCGCTCCTTGTCGTCGACGCCCAGGCGTTGATACTCGCGCGCCGGGCTGATCATTTCATCGGTCTTGCGGCGAGCATTGTGAGCATAACTGCTCCAGCGGTAGTCGCCGGGTTTGTCGACAAGGTGGTTACGAACCGGATTGAGCTCGATGTAGCGGCTGCAGGTCAGCAGGTAATTCCTGCCGTCGAGCACGGTCGCGCGGTAACGGCCCTCCCAGAGCGTGCCGCTACCCTGGTAGCACTCGTTGAAATATTGCACGTAATTACGACCGATCGACTGGATGGTTCTCGAAATGCTGCCGGTACTGGCGGGTGTCGCCAGCATATGGACGTGATCCGGCATCAGCACGTAGGCGTGCACCCTGAGCCGATAATTGTATGCCGCGGCATCGAGGCAGTCGTGAAAGTACTGGTAATCCTGTTCCTCGAAGAAGACCTGCTGTCCGTCACGGCCCTGCTGAATAATGTGCTGTGGCTGATTTACTATTGAGTAGCGCGGTAATCTTGCCATATAAAAAGCTCGTTAACTGCCAAAACAGCATTCTGATAATAATACGTCATTGCCCCCTGATTGTTAAAAATAAATCACGGGATATTGACACAGGGCTAGATATTATCGCGCGGGATCGTGATTTCTTCCCAGTCGCGTTCATTGACCAGCTCTTCGCCTTCGTAGGCGCGAACCGTGGCCTTGATGTAAAAGTTATCCGCATCGCAGCGCATCTCGCTTTCGGCCTCGGTGCGGATCAACCAGTCGCCGCGGCTCATCCAGCAGATATAGCGACTCAGGGCGCGGTAACTGAGCGGGTCGTCGGCGGCGATAGTCCAGCGTTCATCGTGCCGATGGCGGCTGCACATGCCGTGGCCGGGTACTTCGATCTCGCCGGTGTCGTCGATAACGCGGTAGTGCGATCTACCCGTCTGAAAATTACGTTCAACCCAGCGGCGGTGAAGATCCGGCAATTTCTGCTGGTACTCGACGAGTGGGTTTTCATCTTTCGGCTGCGCCAGCTCGTAGATATCGACTCCCGCCCGTACCGGCAGGGTGATGACCGAGTCCGGGCCCAGGCGGATTGTCGCGGTAACAATTTCCGGAGGGGGCATTACCATGGGCCAGTAACTGGTGGAGATCGCGACCCGCATCTTGTGACCGCGCATGAAGCGGTAACCGCATTCATTCAGTTCTATTTCGATTGACTCCGATTGTCCCGGCGTCATCGGATGTGGATTTTCATTGCCGTCGCGATGGGCGAGATTAATAACACCCCAGCTGACTCGCGAAACGTTACCGTCAGGGTGGATGTCATTCAAACGCACGGCTATGTTGCCCAGCGGCTTGTCGATCGAGAGCTTCAGACGCAGTCGCGGCCGCCCCAGGATCTCGATCGGCTGGTGCAGCTTGCCACTGTCGAATACCAGCGAACCGGAATCGTCACGGCGCTGATCCGCCGGCATTTCGCCATCGGGTTTGACGGTAAAAAATTCACCGCAGGCGGAACCGCAATCCTGTGGCGACGCCAGTGTCTTGTCGCGGCTGCGGCCGGGAATGTCGAGCAATTGTCGATTCGGCGCCAGGTAATAGTTACGCGCGCGCGAACCCGTGGCCGGCAGTTCCGACTCCGCCACCCAGCGACCCGGTTCGACTTCATGGCGCAGCAGCGGTTTGGATTCTTCCAAAATATAGGCGCGATAAGCGGGCAAATTTTCGACGCCGTTATCGCTGGCCTTCAACCATTTGTCCCACCAGTTGATTGCCTCGTTGATGAAGTCCAGACGCGGTTTCGGCAGCGCAATATGCGGATATTTGTGAATCCAGGGGCCATTGATCGCCTTTGCATTGGCGAGATTCGCCGCGGCCGCGGGCGGGGCGTTGATGTAACCGTCGGCCCAGCCGGAGATGACCAGCGCGGGGATCTCGACAGCGGCATAGTCTTCGCTTATCGACCCGTGTTTCCAGTATTCATCCTTGCGCTGGTGCGCGAGCCAGTTGGCGAGCGGGAAGGGTTGCGTATTGAGTCGGTGTAGCCAGGTTTCGCGCCAGCCATCGCCGACCAGTTCCGGGTCCGGTGGCTGCGACGCGTAGCACAGCATGGTGCTCGACCAGGAGAAATTGGAATACAGCAGGCAACCGTTTTTATAGTGAATATCGTCGTTGTAGCGATCGACCGTGGTGCCGATCGCGATAACGGCCTTGAGCGCGGCCGGTTTCAGCGCCGCAATTTGCAGGCTGTTGAAACCACCCCAGGAGATGCCCATCATGCCGAGATTGCCGTCACGCCAGGGCTGCTGCGCAATCCACTCGATGACTTCGCAGCCATCGGCGAGTTCACGCGCCGAGTACTCGTCGTCCCAGTCGCCGTCGGATTCACCGGTGCCGGCGATATCGACGCGTACCCCGACATAGCCCGCCGCGGCAAAATGCGGGTAGGTGCTGTCATCGCGTTGCGCGGTGCCGTCGCGTTTACGATAGGGCAGGTACTCGAGGATGGCGGGTAAGGGTTTTTTGGTAGCGCCCTTGGGTAGCCATATGCGCGCGGACAGCTTGCGCCCGTCCGCTAACGGGATCCACTCGTTCTCCAGAATTTCGAAGCTTGCTTCTTTCATCTAGCCTTATTTGCCTGCCAGGGCCAGGAGGAGGCAAGTCCCGAGAAGCGAGACTCGTCAAAAAGGTTCTCGCAGAGGCGCGGAGACGCAGGGGAACGCTGAGGTTTTTTGCAAGGTGGGTGCCCGGGGGATATCTACTCAAACTTCGATAGCCCGCTATCTCTCCGCGCGTCTCCGCGCCTCCGCGAGAACTTCCCCGGGAATCACTCGCAGACTAGTCGAGTATCGGACCCGCGGATACCAGCTTTTTACCACCCGCGGTATCGGTATACTGATCGAAATTGTCGATAAACAATTGCGCAAGCCGGTTAGCCTTCGACTCCCATTCGAAAGCGTCACCGTAACTGTTGCGCGGGTCGAGTATGGCAGCGTCCACGGCGGGTAGTTCGAGCGGAACAGTGAGCTTGAATGCCGGCAGCGTGGTCACTTCCGCCGAATCGATCGAACCGTCCAGGATGGCGTCGATGATAGCGCGAGTCGCCTTGATCGAGATACGTTTACCGCTACCGTCCCAGCCGGTGTTGACGAGGTAGGCCTGGCTGCCGAACTGCGCCATCTTCTGGTTCAGCACCTCGGCGTAACGAGTCGGGTGCAACGACAGGAAGGCCTTTCCGAAGCAGGCCGAAAATGTCGGCGTGGGTTCGGTGATGCCGCGCTCGGTGCCGGCAAGCTTGGCGGTGAAACCCGACAGGAAGTAGTACTGCGCCTGTTCCGGCGTGAGCATGGAGACCGGTGGTAAAACGCCGAAGGCATCCGCGGTGAGGAAGATGACGCGGGTGGCGTGACCGGCCCGGGAGACCGGCTTTACAATATTGTCGATGTGGTAGATCGGGTACGACACGCGTGTATTTTCGGTTTTCGAGCTATCGCTGTAATCGATTTTGCCATCGGCATCGACGGCGACGTTTTCGAGCAGGGCGTCACGGCGGATCGCGCGGTAGATGTCGGGCTCGTCTTCGGCGCTGAGATTGATCGTCTTGGCGTAGCAACCGCCTTCGAAATTGAAGATACCGTCATTGTCCCAGCCGTGCTCGTCATCGCCGATCAGGCGGCGTTTGGGGTCGGTCGACAGGGTCGTCTTGCCGGTTCCCGAAAGCCCGAAAAAGATCGCGACGTCACCTTCTTCGCCGACGTTCGCCGAGCAGTGCATGGACGGCATGCCCCTGAGCGGTAACAGGTAGTTCATCATCGAGAACATGCCTTTTTTCATTTCACCGCCATACCAGGTGCCGCCGATAATCTGGATACCCTCGGTCATGTTGAAGGCGATGAAGTTTTCCGAGTTCATGTCCATTGCCCGGTAGTCCGGATTGGATGTCTTGGAGCCGTTCAGAACCACGAAATCGGGAACATAGTCGGCCAGTTCCTCACTTGAGGGGCGAATGAACATGTTGCTGACGAAGTGCGCCTGCCAGGCAACCTCGGTGACGAAACGAACCTTGAGCCGGCTATCGGGGTTGGCTCCGCAGAAGGTATCGACCACGAACAGCCGCTTACCGCGGAGTTGATCGGTTACCAGTTGACGCAGCTTGACCCAGGTGTCGGAATCGATGGGATGATTGTCATTTTCGCCCTGGTCCGACCACCAGATTTGATCGCGCGTGGTATCGTCTCGCACCAGGTACTTGTCCATGGGGGAGCGGCCGGTAAAGTCGCCGGTGTCTACCGCGATCGCACCCGATTCGGTCAGTGTGCCAACTTCGAACCCTTGCAGGCCCGCCGCCGTTTCCTCGGCAAACAGGGTGTCGAAACCGGGGTTATAAATCACCTCGGTGGTATCGTGAATACCGTAGGTTGTCAGGTCTGGAAAGGTGTTCATCGTCGTTTCAACTAGATTAGCGGAAGTGGACATGTTTTGGAGGGTCAATGATACGCGAAGCCCGCAGTATAAAAGAATACCGAATTCACAAAAAACAACAGTTAGCTATAACCTTATAAACCAATTGATTTAATTATAGTTTGGATCGTGGAATTTACTTTCTGTTAACGCCGCTTCAGGCGAGGATTTCGCGTAAGGTATCCACCACTCGATCGATTTGCTGCCTTTCGACAATCAGCGGCGGCAACATGCGAATCACGTTCGGTCCCGCGGGCAGCGCGATGATTCCCCGCTCCAGCAGTTGCGCCAGCTTGTCCTGTACTTTCTGCTTGAGCTCAATTCCAATCATCAGCCCGAGGCGGCGCAGCGCGCGCACCTGTGACAGCTCCGACACGTTTAGACGGGTTTCGAAATAGTCGCCGAGTTCGGCCGCGCGCTGGGCCAGGTTATCGGTCTGGTAGACATCGATCGCGGCCAGCGCCGCGGCGCTGGCCAGCGGGTTACCGCCGAAGGTGGTGCCGTGCAGGCCGGGGTCTACGTTGATTGCCGTGTCCAGCAGGGTCGCGCCGATGGGCACCCCGCCGCCCATGGCCTTGGCCACGCAGAGAATGTCGGGTTGCAGTTCGAAATGTTCGCAGGCAAAAAATCTACCAGTGCGGCAAAAGCCGGTCTGGATTTCGTCGATGATCAGCAATACGCCGCGCTCGCTGCAAATTTTGCGTACCGCCGCTATGTACTCGGCCTGGATCGGATTGACGCCGCCTTCGCCCTGTACCAGCTCGAGCATTACCGCCGCGGTGTTGTCGTTCACCACGGCGTCAAGCTTGTCGATCTTGTTGTAGGGGACGTAATCGAATCCGGGGATCAGCGGCTGGAAGGCCTCGCGATACTTCGGTGTGTAGGTGGCGCTGACCGCACCCATGGTGCGCCCGTGGAAGCCGCGCATCGCGGTAACGAAGTTGGTGCGCCCGCTGTGCAGGCGTGCAAACTTGAGCGCGGCTTCGATCGATTCGGCGCCTGAATTGCACAGGTAGGCGCGGGTCAGGCCTTGCGGGCTGATCTCTACCAGCTTTTCGAGGAGTCGCGAACGAATATCGTTGTACATGATATTGGGGCAGGTGATCAGGGTCTCGGCCTGCTGCTGGATCGCCGCCACCAGTTGCGGATGGCAGTGGCCCAGCGAGGCGACGCCGATGCCGGCGGCGAAATCGATATATTCGCGGCCGGCCTCATCGTACAGGCAGGCGCCTTCGCCGCGTACCGCAACGAGATCGCGCTTCGGCTGTAACGGCAGGCCGTAATCGAGTTCGAGTGCTTTGTAGTCAGTCATGATATATGGGTCCCTGCGCCGGCGAGCGCTTTGATGATGGGTTGTTCGCCGCGGCCGTCGGTGATGATGACGCGTGTTTTGCCGTCCTGGCAGAGCCGTGTCAGCGCCAGCAGTTTGCGTTTGATGCGCCCCTCGACACTGGCTTCGCGGCGGTGCAGCTCGGCCACGGTCATTTCCGCGACCAGCGAGGATTCGTCGGCGGGATCGTCGAGAAAGCCGGGGGCCTCGATCAGCTGGATGACGCAGTCGATGTCGAGGGCGTTGGCGATTTTCGCCAAGATATCATCGTTTTCGGAGTTGATCGCGAAGCCGTTCTCGTCGACGATGGGAATCGTCAACACCGGGCAGTAGCCGTTTTCCAGCAGCAGTGACAGCAGGGCGGTATTGATCGAACGGGGTTTTCCGGAAAGGTCGCGCTTGATCAGGGTTTTGCCGTTTTCGCGCACGCGGATGCCCTTGTTGCGTTCGCCCTGTACCAGGCGGCCGTCGAGTCCGCTGAGTCCCACGGCATTGATGCCGTTGCGCTGGCAGCGCTCGACGATCTGCTTGTTGCGCAGCCCGGAGTAGCTCATCATGATAACGTCGATTGCGTCCTGATCGGAAAAGACGCTGCTATACCCCGACACCGAGGTCAGGATCGTTTTCTCCATGCCCAGTCGCTGCGCCAGCTGATCGCGCAGCACGTTGGCGCCGTGCACGATGATAAACGGTTGTTCCAGTGTCGCCAGGTCGGCGATGGTGGCGTCGAGGTTGATCTGCTCGCCGCCGCCGATTTTTATCAGCATCATAGTTCTATGGTCGTGTGGTTATCGATCCGCGACCAGCCCCGGTCGCCGGCGAAAGGTTGTGAGCATACCAGATGCAAGTCGTCCTCACGCTTTTGATGCATCTGGAAGTAATCCGGGTCTTCGCTATACGTGGTGGATAGGCAGCTTTGCCCGCCATCGGAAAGAACGATGTTCATCGCGCGCACATAGCTGCTGCGTTTGCCGATGATGTCGACCGCCCTGGCGGTGGCCGCGAGCTTGTCGCCCTTGTCGAAGCGCCGGATGTAGTTGTATATTTTTTCGGCGCCGATGCGGCCTTCCGACTGGATGCGCACGCCGCGCAGTTCGCCGTTGAAGATAAACATGGATTCGCCATCGGAGAATGGCATGTTGTTTTCGACGAAGATGCCCTCGTCGCGAAATGCGCTGCGTGCGTGTGCCAGCAGTAATCTACTGCTGCCGAACTGTTCCAGATCGTCTTCCCAGATGGGGCGGATATCGTGGTATTGCCTCCAGCTTTCACCTTCGCGCCAGGCGCAACCCCAGCCGTGGCCCTGGAATTCACGGCTATCGCGCGACAGCTCGGCGAATGGCGCGAGCATTTCCGCGATCGAAAACACGGTGGCGGCGCTGGCGTAGAGTATGCGGCACATGGGGGTTGTGGATCAGGGGTGCAGGCCCGGAAACTCGAGGCCGGAGGTTTCGTCGAAACCACGCGCGATGTTGAATGCCTGCACCGCCTGGCCGGCGGCGCCTTTCATGAGGTTGTCGAGCGCGCTGATAACGACCAGGCGGTTGCTGTGCGGGTCGCGTTCGAAGCCGATGTCGCAGAAGTTGCTGCCGGCGAGTATTTTCGGTTCGGGATAGCGATGGATACCGCTGCGTTCTTTGACGATGCGGATAAAAGGCTCGTTTCCGTAGGCGGCGCGATACAGCTTCCAGATGTCTTTTTCCTCGAGGTCCTTGTTCAGGAAAACGTGGCAGGTGGCGAGAATGCCGCGCACCATTTCGATCGAGGTTGCCGAGAAATGAACCCTGTCGGTGCCGAGCTCCTGCTGAATTTCCGCGAGGTGGCGATGCGCGGTCGGTTTATAGGAGCGTACCGCGCCGCTGCGTTCCGGGTGGTGGCTGCCTTCGCTGACGGCGTTGCCGCCCTGGCTCGAACCGGCCTTGACCTCGACCACGGCGGACTCGACCACCCCGGCCTGGTAAAGCGGGTGCAGGGCGAGGATGGTCGCGGTGGCGTTGCAGCCGGCGCCCGAGATACGCTTTGCATTCTTCAGCTGCTCACGGTGCAATTCCGCGATGCCGTAAACGAAACCGTCGAGTTTTTCGGGACAGGCGTGTGATTTCCCGTACCAGGTTTCATAGGCGTTGTTGTCGCGCAAGCGAAAATCGGCGGACAAATCGATCAGGGTATCGGCGAGGGCCTCGAATTCGGCCAGGCGGTTCATCATATGGCCATGCGGGAGGCCGAGAAAGAGTACGTCGCAGGGCCCGAGCTCGGCCGCCGAAACAAACTTGTGCTTGCAGATTTTTCGCAGGTTGGGATGTACGCTGGCAACCGCTTTGCCGGCGTGACGTTCCGACGTGACCTGATGGATCTCGACCTGTGGGTGGAGCAGCAGAATGCGCAGCAAATCGCCGCCGGTATAGCCCGAGGCGCCGACTATGGAAACCTTGATCATTGTTTGACGAGACCAATTACGTAGTTGGCGACGACCTGGGGAATGTCGATGCCGGTGGTATCGATGCTGTTGCGAAATTCCATGGTGTAGTTGACCTCGTTGACCAGCAGGCCGTCATCGCTTTCAAACAGGTCGACCGCGACGATACCGCCGCCGACCGCTTTCGCCGCGGCCAGCGATATTTCGGCGACCTCGGGCGTCACATCGCATTTGCTCGCCGTTGCGCCGCGCGCCGTGTTGGTGATCCAGTGGTCTGAGCTGCGGTAAATGGCGGCAATACAGTCGTCGCCGACCACGAAACTGCGGATATCGCGCCCCTTCTTTTCGACGTATTGCTGGATGTAGAAAATCGAGTGGTGATAGCTACCTAGAACGGTTTTGTGTTCGAGCACGGTTTCAGCGGAATCGCGATCATTGATCTTGGACAGCAGGCGGCCCCAGGATCCGACTGCCGGTTTCAGCACCACCGGGTAGCCGAGTTCCTCGATCGCCTCGAGCGCGGATTCCTCGGTGAAGGCGACCCGGCATTTCGGTTGCGCGATGCCGTTGTCCTTGAGCGCGGCGGTGGTGAGTAGTTTGTCGCCACAGATTTGCGATACCTTGTGTGAGTTGACGCAGTGCACGCCGGCACTTTCGAAAAGTCTGAGCGCGTGTAGCGCGCGCGAATGGTTGATCGAACGCTCGACCAGGATGTCGATGCCGGGAGCCGAATGAAAATCCATGATCAACTTGCGATCGTCGATCATGATCGGCTCGACACCTGCTTTGCGAAACGCCTCGATCAGCAGCTTCTCTTCCTTACGGATCAGCGAATGCAGCAGGCCGATCTTTAACGAGCCAACATTCACTGGCCCCAGTCCTCTTCGGCGGCCGGCGCTTCGGCCAGGTCAACCGGATCGACACACTTTAACTCGAGTTCGGCGCCGCAGTCGTCGCACACCAGTAACTCACCCGCAATTGCATCGTTGGCCACTTCTACTTCAGCCGCACAAATCGGACATTCGCCCATGACAAACCTCACCTGGTTACTGGAAAGCCGGGTATTTTATGCGTTTGCCCGCTCCCCGCCAAGCGGGTTTTGCGGCTAACCCGCATATTGAGCTTTCTGCTTACGCAGGAACGACATCAGCTCAACCCGGGTCAGGCAGCGGTAACTCGAAGCCGAAGTCCGATTCGATGCGCCTGGCGAGCTCGAGTAGTTGCTCGTCGTCGTGGTGTTTGCCGACCAGTTGCGCGGCAAACGGCAAGCCCTCGCTGTGCATGCCGCAGGGCAGCGTAATTGCCGGGTGCCCGGTCATGTTGAAAAACGAGGTATAGCGGGTAATGGCGTTGCCGGCGGGCTCGGAGATGCCGTCGACGCTGACCTCGACTGCCCCTATTTTTGGCGCGATCACCGGGGTCGCCGGTGTCAGGATGGCATCGACCTCGGTAAACACGGCGTCGATATCGCGCCGATAGGTTTCGATAAAGCGCCGGGAGCGAATGTATTGCTCGGCGAGCAGGCACTGCCCCAGCGCCAGCCCGGCTCGAAAATCCTGGCTGTAGAGGTGGCCGCGTTGCTCTAGATAACGATTGTGAAACGACAGGGCCTCGGGCATTTGTACGGCGAGCGATACCGTGCGCGTGTATTGCATCGACGGCATGGCTACCGGCTTGAGGCTGGCGCCCGCTTCGCGCAGGAAACACATCAGGGTATCGACGCCGTCGAGAATTTCGCCGTCGCAGCGCTCGAAGAAGAAACTTTGCGGGATGCCGATGACCAGGTTCTCAAGGTTCACCGCGGCGACCTTCGGTTGGCCAGGCAGCAATGAATTGAAGACGGTCGCGGCATCGCCCGCGCTACGGGTCAGCGTGCCGACATGATCGAGCGTCCAGGAAAAGGGGATGACGCCGGTGGTGCTGACGCGTCCGAGGGTCGGCTTGAAACCGACCAGGCCGCACAATGCGGCCGGCGCCCGTACCGAACCGCCGGTGTCCGTTCCAAGCGCCGCGGCGCAAAGACCAAAGCCGAGCGCCGCCGCCGAACCGCTACTGGAGCCGCCGGTGAGGCGCGAGTTTACGCTATTATCGGCGTATTCCCAATTGGCACAGGCGAGATAAACGATGCCCGGTTTCTCGGTAAGCGCGCCTGTTAAAACGAGGTTTGATGATGACTGGCGATTTATCCAACGACGACAAAATGATGATGGAAAGCCTGTATTGGTGGGATATTCCATCTCTATTCAGGTGCCCGATCGAACGCGACCCGGGTAATCTCGATATCGCACTGGTCGGGGTGCCGCATTCGACCGGTAACGGCACCACCGAACGCGATCAGCACCTGGGTCCGCGCGCGGTGCGTGATATCTCGGCGCTGGCGCACCGGGTGCACACCGAGTTTCAGCTCGACCCGTGGAATGCCTGCCGCATCGGCGACATGGGCGATGTGCCCCTGCCCGAGGCGAATGACAACGAGCGCTGTATCGAGCGCATGACCGAGTTTTATCGCGCCATCGACAAGGCCGGCGCAAGACCCGTGTCGATCGGTGGCGATCATGCCATCACCGGCGGAATTGTCCAGGCGATAGCGGGTGAGGGCGCCAGGCTCAGCGGGGGTAAAAAGGCTGCATTCCTGCATTTCGATGCGCACACCGATGCCTTTGAACAAATTCCGCATTTTCTCGGCGCAAAGAAATCGGCGGCGCACTGGGCGGCTTACCTGGTGCGTTCGGGTTTGATCGATTCTTCCCACAGCATACAGATTGGCATGCGCGGCAATCCGCGCACGCTCGACTGGTGGAAGACCAGTTCGGACCTGGGTTACGAAGTGATACCGATCAAGCGTTACCGTGAACTCGGCCCACGGGCGACGATGGAATTGATCAACGATCGTATCGGTGATACGCCACTCTATATCACCTTTGACCTCGATTGCATGGATGCGACCGTATGTCCGGGTGTCTCCAATCTCGAATGCGGTATCCAGGGCTTCCAGGTCGATGAAGCGATGGAATTGATTCGTTGCGTGCGCGGCAAGAATATCATCGGTGGCGATGTCGTTTGCCTGATGCCGACCAAGGATTCACCGAACAAGCAAACCGCGCATTTCGCGGCCGCGGTGATGTTCGAGATTCTGAGCCTGATTGCCGACAACATCCGTAGCTGATTACCGATGCCGATGCGGGCTAATGTGCCATCAGCAAGGGCAATTGTGACTGCTTGAGCAGGTCGTGGGTGACGCCGCCGAGAATGATTTCGCGCAGGCGCGCATGCCCGTAAGCCCCCATCACGATTAGATCGGCATTCATTTCCACGGCCTGGCCGATAATCGCGTCGGTGGCGTTCATGTCGGGGTCACTGATGCCGCTGGATACCGCATCGATACCGTGTGACTTGAGAAATCGGTCCAGTTCGCGGGCGTGCGGATGGCCGCGCGCGAGATCGTCATCGCCATCGTCCGGTTCCGACGACAGCACCACGATGGTTTCCGCCTCGCTGAGCAAGGGCATGGCTTCGCGCAATGCGTGCGCGGATTCGCGGCTCGCGTTCCAGGTCAGCAGTACGCGTTTGCCGGGAGTGGCGAGTTTACCGCTATGCGGTACCACCAGGCAGGCACAGGCGCCTTCGAACAGCAATGAATCGGCCAGGCCATAGCTGGCGTTGTCCGGGTCGTCGGGATGATCCTGACCCAGCACCAGCAGGTCGGCATACTTCGAATGTTCACGCAGAATCGGAATAAGTTGTCCTTCGATGACGTGACCCTGCATATCGACACCCGTGTCTTTGGCAAGTTTCCGATAGCCGGCGAGCGTCTCGCTGGCCCGTGCCATCGCTTTTTCGGTGACGTCGGTGATTAGATCGACACTGATCTGGGCTTCAACATAGGACGGCACGATGTAATTTGGAACCACGAACAGACCGATTACCCGAGCATCGAATTTGCGCGCCAGGCCGAAGGCGGCTTCGAGGCGGTTGCGGCAGCCGCTGCTATGATCCAGATGGATGAGTATGTTCTTGTATTTCATTGTATCGCTCCATTGCAATGACAATGCAATGATGCGTGATTGCGGCGGTGGATGAATTGATATGCGTCAATGCCCGCAAGATCTGCCAGGCGCTTGTCGTTGCGCGTGCCACGTGGAGAACAGGCGGCACAACCTGCCGTGCCGCCTGTCGAATCAGACTCCTAGCTGATCTTGATATCGATCGACTTGGGCCTCGCCTTTTCCACCTTCGGAATTGCCAGTGTCAGTACACCATCCTTGTAGGCCGCGTCGACCTTGTCGGCATCGATCGAATCCGGCAGCGTAAAGCTGCGTGCGAAAGTACCGTGAAAACGTTCGCGTCGATGGTGTTTGCCACCCTTGTCGGTTTCGGTTTCGGTGCTTTTTTCGCCGCGGATGCTGAGCATGCCGTTTTCCAGCTTGACGTCGATATTTCCCTTGTCGACGCCGGGCAGATCGGCCTTGATCAGGTACTGGTTCGCATCTTCGTCGATGTCGACGGAGGGTGCCCAGTCCGCAAAACTCAGATCACTGTCGGCTGAATTGCGCATGGCGCCGCCACTGCTTTTGTTGTAGCGGTCGAGCAGGTTTTCGAATTCATGGAAAGGATTCCACAATTGTGTATTCATGAGCTTGTCCTCTTATCGTGTAACACCCAAGATAGGGCTGGTAAAAACGCTATCAAGACTCAAAAACAAGGGAATTGACGCAGGTCAATAATTCGGACAGTCAGGTAGCTGCTAGCCTGCATCGCTCACCGTTTTACGTCGCGAGGGTGTCGCAAAACGGTGAGCGATGCGGACTAGGATTCCTGGTCCATGACCCAGCGAATCGCACGCTGGTTCAACTCGTGCGCCGATTCGAGGCCGAGCTTCTTCTTGATGTTGGCCTGGTGGGTTTCAATGGTCTTGACGCTGAGGTTGAGTTGGGTGGCAATCTGGCTGCTGGACACGCCCTCGCCGATCAACTCGAACACCTGAAGTTCGCGATTTGACAAGCTTTCGATATCGCGTTTTTCGACCGGGGCATCGACCATGCCGTTCAGCAGGCGTTCGGTCATGGGTTCGCTCAGGTAAACATTGCCGCGCAATACCTGGCGAATCGCCCGAATAATACTTTCCTGGGCTTCCTGCTTGTTGATGTAACCGCGGGCGCCGGCCGCGAGTACGCGCTCGGCGTACAGGGTCTCGTCGTGCATCGATGCCACCAGCATCAGGATATCCTTGTTACGCGATTTGATATGCTCGATCAAATCGAGACCGCTACCGCCGGCCAGCGATAAGTCGATGATCGCCAGTTGCGGAGAGCTGGCATCGATTTGCCTGAGCGCCTCGGCCATGTCCCCGGCTTCGCCGCAAACCTCGAGGTCGGGGCAGTCGCCGATCAGCTGTGCGAAGCCGGTGCGTACCAGGGGATGATCGTCGACTATCAGGATTTTTGTCATGGGCTATCGTCGCAGGTTCAGGTTTCAATCATGAAATAGCATTTTACCTCTGTGCCTTCAACATGCGAGGATTTGATTTCAAATTCAGCATCGATCAGGGCGCAACGATGCTGCATGATACGCAGCCCAAGTCCGAGGGATTTTTGCGGCGAACCGTCGAATCCCCGGCCATTGTCGCGTATCGAGAGGCAGCCGCGTTTGCCTTCGAGTCCCAACGAAATCTGGATCTGGCTTGCGTGCGCATGCTTGACGGCGTTGTTGAGCGCTTCCTGCGCAATCCGGTAAAGATGCATTGCACTGGTGTTGTCGAGAACATGAATCCGCCGGTTAAGCGTCAGCAACACCGGGATATTACTGTGGGAGCGAATCTCACCTGCCAGGTTTTCGAGCGCGTTGGCAAATCCCTCGGCGTTAATATCGACCGGCATCAAACCACGCGACAGGGCACGCACCTGGGAAATCGCTTCCTGCAAACCGTTGGCAAGCCTTGCCGCCAGATCATGCTCCGGTTTACTGGCCTTGTTGAGCAGGCTGGTGGCCAGCAAGCCGAGGCCGGTGAGTTGCTGGCCCAGACCATCGTGTAATTCCTGGCCGATTCGGCGCTGTTCGCTCACCGGGATTTCGAGAATTTCGCGCTGCAGCTGTCGTTGCTCGCTCATATCGAGTATGACCCCGGCAAACAGGCGCGCGTGGCTGGTCTTGATGTCGCCAATCGACAGGTAGACCGGAAACCGCGAGCCGTCCTTGCGTAGCGCGGTCAGTTGACGGCTGGTACCGATGATCCTGGGAAGGCCGGTCTGCAGGTATCTTTGTATGTATCCGTCGTGGGCCATGCTGTGTTCATCCGGCATCAGGCACTTTACCGAGCGGCCAAGCAGCTCGCCGGGCTTGTAACCGAATAGTCGTTCTACCGCGGGATTGACAAATTCGATGATTCCGTCGGTGTTGGCGATGACGATGCCCTCGTGCGCGGTTACAGCGAGCGTGCGAAAGGTTTCCGCCTGCTGATCGATGATATGCTCGATCGGTCTCGAAACTCGGAAGAAGAGGCCGCTGGCGATGAATATAACCAGTATCGTCGCGCCGATGGTGAGCATACCCGTGTGTATGAACGGTTCGCGAATTTCGCTAACGTCGATTTTCGCGACCAGGCCCAGGTCGAGTATCGACACCGGTTCATGTGCCGCGAGAACTTCAATGCCTCGATAATCGAGTCCGGTCAGGACCCCCGATTTACCGGCAAGCGCGCGCCGCATCGGTTCGGCCCAAAGGCCACTGAATGGAATCGGACGTGGAGTCTGCGACTGGGGATGATGCCCCTGGGGATGGCGTTGGCTCAACACGAAAACGATCTGATCGCCGTCACGACGCGCCAGCGCGAACTCGCCGCTGTCGCCGAAGCCTTCAAACTCGTTATGGGCAGCGGCGACCTTTTCGAGCACGGTTTTGCGAGTACGTTCCGGGTTCTTGTCTTCACTATCGAGATCATCGAACTCGGCGATGGCTTCGATCAGTCGCGCCTGGCTTTTAACCGTTTCTACCAGGCGCAGGCGATGCTGCTCTATCGCGGTATGGTAAAGGCTGAAGATCGAAATGGCGCTAACCAGCAGCGCCGCCGTGGCCATGATCAGGAAAAGCTGGTTGAACGGTTGACGTTGGATCACTCGATCTGGTTGGCGCAGTTTAGGTGTTGTGGCTATGGTATCTGGAATGCCCCTATAAGCCCATCAGGGAAACCCCGATGGTGTCGATTCCGTGCACAAGGCATGCTTAATGCCATAAATTTGATCGGTCGGAGGTGTGATTATGTTAACCCAGGCTCAGTCCAGTCATCTCGTGCACGAGTGTCATGTCTGTGAACCGCGTGGCGGTTGCCTCGGCATGGTTCTACTGAATAGCGAGGATGCGTACCAGCAGTTAAGCCACGCCAAACGCATCAACCGCAAGGGCGAATTTGTTTTTCGCGAGGGCGAGGACGCCGATTGTTTTTATGTGGTGCGTAGTGGTTCCGTGAAAAGCTACATGGTGACCGAAGACGGCGAGGAGCAAGTGCTGGGGTTCTACCTGCCGGGCGATGTTTTCGGGATGGACGTAACCGAATCGCAGCATCGCATGTCTTCGACCATTACCCTTGAAACTACCTCCGTGTGCCGCTTTCCGCATGCTTTTTTATCCGCAAAATCGGAAGGCGTGAACCTGCTCAAGATTACCGCCGAACAAATGCAGCGTGATCACAACCTGGTTTTGATGCTGGCGCGCAAGGACGCCGATGGTCGCATCGCCAGTTTTCTCGATGACCTGGCCTGCCGCTACTGGTCGCGCGGTTATTCCGCTACGTCCTTCTTTCTGACCATGTCACGCCAGGATATCGGTTGTTATCTGGGATTGGCGGTGGAAACCGTGAGCCGGACCCTGACCCGCTTTCAGGAATGCGGTGTGCTACGGGTCAACCGGCGAGAAGTTGACATTCTGGATCACGACACGCTGCGAAAAATTGCCGGCACCCGGGTAAGTAATGTCTCACCGGACTGTTGCAAAACGGTCGAGCTCAAGTCGGTATGATGTTGGTGATGCGGCCGTGAAAGGCCGCTGATCCCACTGTAAAGTCCGAAAGCAATAATCAGGATTCCCGCCGAGGTTCGGATCGGCGGGCTTCTTACCCAGTCCCTCAGGTAGTTGAAAGCGCTGCCGACGAGCAGCATGGCCGGCAGCGTGCCGAGACCGAAGCCCAGCATCAGCAGGGCTGCATCCAGGGCGTTTGCGGTGGTCAGGGACCAGGCCACGGTAGCGTAGACCAGGCCACAGGGCAGCCATCCCCAGAGTGTGCCGAGTAAAAACGCCTGCGGCGGGCTGGTAATCGGGAACAGCCGCTGCCCCAGCGGCTGAATGTGACACCATAGCTTCAATCCGATTTTTTCCAGAACCGCCAGGCCGCGCCACCAGTTCGTGAGATAAAGACCAAGCGCGATAATGAAGCCGGAGGCGAACAATTTTCCGGTAATCGGATTGACACCCAGTTTAGCCAGTCCCGCACCCAGTGATCCCGCCAGTAGCCCGACCAGCAGGTAGCTGCTGATACGACCGAGGTTGTAAGCGAGTTGATAGACGAATCGCGAAGCCGGTCGCGAGCCCGGATTACCGGCGATGCCCATATTAAGGGCGCCGACGATACCTCCGCACATGCCGATGCAATGGCTCGAACCCAGTAGTCCAACGATAACTGCTGCGCCAAAAGTGAGTTCCATTGGTCTAGCTTATTCGGCGCTATAGTTGGGCAGCAGTTGCGCGCTACGTTGATCGGGGTACTGCAGCGAGCCGGTCAGACGCCAGTCCGGGGTTTGCAGGATGAGATTCCAGCGTCCGGGCCCTGGTAGTTTCAGCGATGATTTCAGCGGCCTGGTATATGTGTTATCGAAAAACAGTTGTTGATCGAGTCCCGGCATGGTCGCGTGCACCAGCTTGAGTTCAATGCGCTCGCCCGGGACAATGCTTACCCCGGAATCAAAGCGGATATTGATCCCGTTCGAGGCGTCGATCGAAAGCGCGGCGGCGAGGCCGAGTTCGTAGGCCAGTTGATCGCGCGCGAGTACGCGGTTGATCTGCTTGCCCTTTTTATAGTAGTCGTCGACTACCAGCCCGGAATAGGACTGAATTGCAAGCGTAATCATGACCACGCCCATGATCACCGACGCCAGCGGAATCGCGATCAGCATCCACACCAGCGGTTCCCGCTTCCAGCTGCGAATCGGCGAGTTCGCGGCTTTCATCGTGTTTCACCTGGGCCTACGAAGCGTGCTTCTTCGACCGTGCTCAGGTGGTTGCTATCCTCGGCCTGCAGGTAAAAACTGACCGGTACACTGCGTGCCTCGAGGTTCAATTCGTCCGCCTGCAGGCGCACGACAATTTGATAGACTGAGCCGGCTTCGACGACAATTTCCGTCTGGTCGCTGGCCAGCTTCAAACCGTCGATGCCTTCGGCCCACAGCTTGTAGCGATGTGATTGCGAATCCATGTTGAGTATCTTCAGGGTGTAGACGTTTTCGATCAAACCATCGCGGGTTTCGCGATAGAGGGTATTACGATCCCGAATTACGTCAAGATCAAGGGCGACACGCTGCGAAATATGGGCAACCAACAGGCCACACAGCAGCAGTAGTATTGCCGCGTACACCATGATGCGCGGGCGCAGGACTCGCTGGGCCTTGCCCAGAACTGAATTTTCGGTGGTATATCTTATCAGGCCGCGCGGGTAGGACATCTTGTCCATGATTTCGTCACAGGCATCGATACAGGCCGAACAGGCGATGCATTCATACTGCAGGCCGTCACGGATATCGATTCCGGTGGGGCATACCTGGACGCAGACGCTGCAGTCGATGCAGTCGCCGAGCCCGACCGACGTGGGCGCAACACCGCGCCGCCGCGATCCGCGCGGCTCGCCGCGTTCCGGTTGGTAGGCGACGATGAGCGTATCCGAGTCGAACATGGCGCCCTGGAAGCGTGCATAGGGACACATGTACATACATACCTGTTCACGCATAAAGCCGGCATTGCCGTAGGTGGCAAAGCTGTAGAACAGGATCCAGAACGTTTCCCAGGGTCCGAGGCTCAGGCTCAGGAGCTTGTTGGCCAGCTCATCGACCGGTGTGAAGTAGGCGACAAAGGTAAAACCGGTCCACAGCGAAAAGGCGATCCAGACGGTATGTTTGAGCACCTTGGTGCGTATTTTTTTGGCCGTGGTTGGCGCCTTGTCGAGCTTCATGCGCTGCGTGCGCTTGCCCTCGATCTTGCGTTCCATCCATAAGTAAGCTTCGGTCCAGACGGTTTGCGGGCAGGCGTAGCCGCACCAGATACGCCCCAGTAGCGCGGTAAAAAAAAACAACGCAAGGCCCGCCAGGATCAGCAGCGCGGCGAGGTAGATGAAATCCTGTGGCCACAGGGTCAATCCGAACAGGTAAAACTTGCGCGCCGGCAGGTCGAAAAGTATGGCCTGGCGGCCTTCCCACTGCAGCAGTGGCGTGACGTAGTAAATCCCAAGCAGGGTAACCAGCGACAGTACGCGCAAACGCGTAAAATAGCCGCTGACTTCGCGCGGGTATATTTTTTTATGCGCCGCGTAAAGTACTTGTTCGCCGTTATTTTCTTGCGAAGTTGCCATGGGATTACCGCCCGCTGCCGGGTAACTATTGTCCTTGCTTACTGAGAAAGCGACAGTTTGAAACCGTGAAGTAAAGCGTACCCAGGCTGGAGACAGTGGCCAGCATCCAGAAGATGAAAAAGCCGATGCTGTAGGCGGCCAGCGGACTGATATCGATATCGAGATTGAACGGCGCCAGGTCTAGCGGATTGAAAGCCGAAAAGAAAATCCCGGTGGCGACGATCGCGGTGAGGAACGAAGGCCACAGCACCGAGATCGCTTGTTGCGAAAAAGGTATCTTATCCGGGGTCATGGAATTCACTGGTTTCCCTGCGACAACCCGTAAATGTAGGCCGCCAGCAAATGTACCTTGGCCTCACCGAGAAATTCTCCCTGTGCCGGCATGTTGCCATTACGGCCCTCGGCGATCGATTGCCCGATGCGGGTGATTGAGCTGCCGTACAACCAGATATCATCGGTCAGGTTGGGAGCACCGAACGCCTTGTTTCCGGTTCCGTCAGCACCGTGACAGGCGACACAGAAGACCTGGAATTTTTCCTTGCCCCCGGCGACCAGTTCGGTGATGGTTGCGCGTCCGGACAGGCTCAGCACGTACTGGGTGATTTCGTCGACGCCGCCTTTGCCGCCGAGCGCAGCTTCCCAGGCGGGCATCGCCGCCTGGCGGCCGTGCATGATGGTGGTCTTGATTTCTTCCGGAGCTCCACCCCAGATCCAGGCGCCATCGCGCAGGTTCGGATAGGCGCGCGCACCGCGTGCGTCCGAGCCATGGCAGGTCGTGCAGTAATTCGCAAACAGGCGTTCGCCGATCTTGAACGCGGTTTCATCCTTGACCAGGTCGACGATGGGTGTCTGCTGGTAACGCGCAAACAACGGACCGACCTCGGCTTCGACACGTTCGACTTCCTGTTCGTACTCGCCCCTGGAACTCCAGTCGAGCATCCCGCTGAAAGTACCCAGCCCCGGATAGAGCAGCAGGTAAAACCCCCCGAAGGCGATGGTGATATAAAAAAGGCCCAGCCACCAGCGGGGTAGCGGATTGTTGAGCTCGGTGAGATCACCGTCCCAGATATGCCCGGTGTCCTCGACCGTGTCAGTTTTCTTGTATCCCGTCGTCATCCAGCGCAACAGCCAGACGCAGGCGAGAATGCTGAGAACAGTCAGAATCGCGATATACCAGTGCCAGAAATCGCTATTAAAATCGGCCATGAACCTACTCCGATGAAAGTTTGTTGTTATCGGTTGGCGGCTCGTCGTCGAAGGGCAGGCGCGCGGCTTCGTCAAACGATGTTTTGCGTTTGGCGCTGTAGGCCCAGACGACGATTCCGAGGAAGGTGATCATTACCACGATCGACCAGATCGATTGAAACAGGGTAAAGGTCATCGCTATTTCCTCGTCTTCAGTTCGGTGCCGAGACCCTGCAGGTAGGCGACCAGGGCATCGAGTTCGGTCTTGCCTTCCAGTGCCCTGGGTGCCGCTTCGATCTCATCGTCGCTGTAGGGTGAACCAAGGATCCGCAGGGTTTCCATTTTTGCCTGGATATCGCTGCCATCGAGCGCGTTTTCCTCGAGCCAGGGATAACCCGGCATGATCGATTCCGGCACCACGTCGCGTGGATTTACCATGTGAACCCGGTGCCAGTCATCGCTGTAGCGTCCACCGACCCGGTGCAGATCGGGGCCGGTGCGTTTCGAACCCCACTGGAAGGGGCGATCGTAGACGAATTCACCGGCAACCGAGTAGTGTCCGTAGCGTTCGGTCTCGGCGCGGAAAGGGCGAATCATTTGCGAGTGGCAGACGTAACAACCCTCGCGCACGTAGACGTCTCGTCCTTCGAGGCGCAGCGCGGAATAGGGTTTCAGTCCGGCGACCGGCTCGGTCAGGGAATCCTGGAAAAACAGCGGGATAATCTGGACCAGTCCGCCGATCGATATGACGCCGATGATCAGGACGATCATCAGGCCGATGTTCTTTTCAACTTTATCGTGTGCTGAAGCCATAGTGATATCTCGTCCTCTACTCAGTGGGCGCTTGCCGGTTCAGGGATTTCAACCTCGACGGGCTTTGCGTCGGCGACACTCCGCCACAGGTTGTAAGCCATTACCACGGCGCCTAACAAGAAGAAGGCGCCCCCCAGGGTGCGTACGATGTAATAGGGGTGCATCGCCTGAACCGACTCGACGAAGCTGTAGGTGAGCGTGCCGTCCTCGTTCACCGCGCGCCACATCAGGCCCTGCATGATGCCGGCGACCCACATCGAGGTAATGTAGAGCACGATGCCGATGGTTGCGGTCCAGAAGTGAACCTCCACCAGCCTCAGACTGTAGAGCTCGCGTCCGAACATGCGTGGGATCAGGTAGTACATGGCGCCCATGGATACCAGCGCGACCCATCCGAGGGCGCCGGAGTGCACGTGACCAATGGTCCAGTCGGTGTAGTGGGAAAGCGCGTTGACGGTCTTGATCGACATCATAGGACCTTCGAAAGTGGACATGCCGTAGAACGAAATAGAGACGATGAGCAAGCGCAGCACAGGATCGGTGCGCAGCTTGTGCCAGGCCCCCGACAGCGTCATGATGCCGTTGATCATGCCGCCCCAGGACGGCGCCAGCAGGATTAGCGACATGACCATGCCGAGCGACTGCGCCCAGTCGGGCAGCGCGGTGTAATGCAGGTGATGGGGGCCGGCCCAGATATAGGTGAACACCAGCGCCCAGAAATGCACCACCGACAGGCGATAGGAATAAACCGGACGTCCGGCTTGCTTGGGTACGAAGTAGTACATGATACCGAGGAAGCCGGCTGTCAGGAAAAAACCGACCGCGTTGTGGCCATACCACCATTGCACCATCGCATCCTGAACCCCCGCGTAGGCCGAGTAGGATTTCCAGAAGGAGACCGGCAGCGCGGCGCTGTTGAACAGGTGCAGTACCGCGACGGTGATGATGAAGGCGCCGAAGAACCAGTTGGCGACGTAGATGTGCGGGATGCGGCGTTTCACGATCGTGCCGAAGAACACCAGCGCATAGCTGACCCAGACCAGCGTGATGAGGATGTCGATCGGCCATTCCAGTTCGGCGTACTCCTTGCTGGTGGTGATGCCGAGCGGTAGCGTGATCGCCGCCAGCAGTATGACCGCCTGCCAGCCCCAGAAGGTGAACGCGGCCAGTGCCGGAAAGGCCAGTTTGACGTGACAGGTATGCTGAACCACGTAATAAGAGGTAGCAAACAGGGCGCAACCGCCAAAGGCGAAGATGACCGCGTTGGTATGCAACGGCCGCAAACGGCCGAAGGTCAGCCACGGGACATCGAAGTTGAGTACCGGCCAGGCCAGTTGCGCGGCGATCAATACGCCGACCGACATGCCGACCAGACCCCAGACGATGGTCATAATCGAAAATTGCCGAACTACTTTGTAATTGTAGGTTTCAGTGTTTGTCATCTAGTGCTTCCTCGGTGTTTGATGTGCATCAAACAGGTGAATCCATCAGTTGGTGATTAGTAGGTGAATACCGGTTGCAGGCCCATACCCCAGAGCAATGCGGTCATCGCCAGCATGGCAACCAGCGCGACCAGCCCTACCGCGAGTACCGCGGAGGAGTAGAGGAAGCCGCGCTCAGGAGGGATATCCATCATGATGGGCAGACCCGAATACAGAAGGTAGACCGTGTAGGCGAGCGCGGGAAGCCCCATCAGCATGTTCAGCCACAGCACCGGGTAGACCTGCATGAGGCCGATCAAAAATAACGGGGTAGCGGTGTAGGCCGCGAGCGCTATGCATAGCGGCAGGGGCTTGTTCACGTCGTAGACCTTGCCGAGCAGGTGGATGACCCAGCCGATGGAGAATATGCCAACCAGCAGGGCCACGTAGTAGATAATTGCGATCGAAGCTGCCGAATCCCCGGTAATGCGGATAGGGTCGCCGACGCCGATGCGCCAGCCGACCTGCGTGGTGCCGATGTAACCCGAGACAGCCGGAATCAGCGCGAGGATGAGGACATGCCCAACCAGACCGCCGCTGCCACTCCGGTATTGTTGGCGGATCGTCACCCACTCTCGCATGGGATCGGTAAAAAGCCCTATAATGTGCTGTATAAACATGTTTTTTTTGTCGGCGAGAATTATTCCCGTCGAGTTCATTTGAATATTGACATATGTCAAGAGAAATGAAGATTCCCCTTGTTAGCGGCGGCCAATTATACACTTTATGATTTCATTCACCAGACAGTTTCAACATGGTATCGAACCTAAGCAAATCTGAGAGCATGCCGGGTTGTGATGACAGTGGAACGGGCGTCGCCGGCGCCTGTTTTCATTGCGGGCTGGCGCTGTCGCCGGATCTCGATTTCAGGCTCGCCATCGATGGTGCGGAGCGGGCCATGTGCTGTCACGGGTGCCTGGCCGTGGCGCAGGCTATCATTGCTGCCGGTCACGAGAATTTCTACCGTGTGCGCACCGAAACCGCGCCGACCGGCCGTGAACTGATACCCGACTTTATTCGCGAGAGCGAGATTTACGATACCGCCGAAATCCAGAGGCAGTACGTGCATCGGCTCGATGCAGAAATCTGCGAAGCCAGCCTGATACTCGAGGGCATCACCTGCGCTGCATGCATCTGGTTGATCGAACAATACCTTGCCGGGCTGCGCGGAGTCGAGCAGGTACGCGTCAATTACGCCACCCAGCGCGCCCTGGTGCGGTGGGACGATTCGCGCATCAGGCTCAGCGAAATATTGCATTCAATCCGTAAAATCGGTTATCGCGCCGTGCCTTACGATCCGAACCGGCAGCAGGAATTGCATCGTCGACAGCGCGGCCAGCAGCTGCGCCGCCTCGCCGTGGCCGGTCTTTTCGGCATGCAGGTGATGATGTTGTCGATCAGCCTTTACGCCGGCGCCTGGTCGGGCATGGAGCAATCCTTCACGTTTTTTTTTCGCTGGTTGAGCCTGGGCCTGACCCTGCCGGTGATGTTTTACGCGGCGATCCCGTTTTTCCACTCCGCCTGGCGTGATCTGGCGCAGCGACGCGTGGGCATGGATGTTCCGGTGAGCATCGCCATCCTGGTCGCTTTTGCGAGCAGTTGCATGGCCACCCTCACCGGCGATGGCGAAATTTACTTTGATTCGATCGTGATGTTCGTGTTTTTTCTGTCCGCGAGTCGCTATTTTGAAAATATGGCGCGTCAGCGCTGCGCGGGCTCGGTGGAGAAGCTGGTGCAGTCGCTGCCGCTGACGGCGACGCGTCTGCAAGCTAACGGCGACCGCGAGGCCACGGTGGCGGCCGCGACGCTGGCGATCGGTGACCGCGTGCTGATTCGTCCCGGTGAAACGGTACCTGCTGACGGCACTCTTGTTTCGGGATTCTCGGCGTTGGACGAATCCCTGTTGAATGGTGAAAGCAATCCGCTTGACAAGCAGCCCGGGGACCGTCTACTCGGGGGTAGCATCAACGTCACCAATCCGCTGCAGATGGAGGTTGGCGCGGTTGGTGCCGATACCGTGATGGCGGAAATTCAACGCAGCATCGAGCGCGCCCAGGCGGATAAGCCGCCGTTGGCGCTTCTCGCCGATCGGGTTGCGGCACGTTTTATCAGTATCGTGCTGCTCGTCGTTGCCGGCGTTGCTATATTCTGGTGGATAGAGGATGCCGAGCGATGGTTCGATATTGCGTTAGCCGTATTGATCGTCAGTTGCCCCTGCGCGCTGTCACTGGCGATGCCGACGGCGATCAGCGCGATGCTCGGCAAGATGCAGGCTTGCGGGCTGCTGGTGAAACGCGCGGCGGCGCTGGAAAAACTTAACCATGTTACGCACGTGGTCTTCGATAAGACCGGTACCCTGACCCTGGGCAAGCCAGTGCTCAGCCAGGTGGTGAGCGCGGCGCCCTATGATTCCGCCGAGTGCCTGGGCATAGCGGCGGCAATAGAGCAGCACTCTGCGCACCCCCTGGCGCGGGCGCTGGTGCACGCGGCGGGCGACATCGCCGACCGTGAGCTGTCCGGGGTGTTCAGTGTCGCCGGTGGCGGCCTGCACGCGCGCATCGATGATGTCGATTACTTTATCGGTAATTGCGAATTCATCACTGCTAACAGCTGCGCGGAGATTCCAGGGCAATGGCTGGAGAGTATCGACAGCGACGCGCTAAGCGCCGTCATTCTGGCGTGCGCCGATGAAGTCATGGCCCTGTTCACTTTTGTCGACGAGTTGCGTGAGGATGCTATCACCACGATCGAATCCCTGTGCGCCAGGGGCATATCGGTCACCCTCATGAGCGGAGATCGCGCCGCTGCCACGCGGCAGGTCGCACTGCAAACCGGTATCGGCAACTGCCGGGCGGGTCTGACCCCACAGCAGAAGATGGAGGCCGTACAGGACTTGCAGACCGCGGGTGCGGTGGTGTTGATGGTGGGCGACGGCATCAATGACGCTCCGGTACTGGCCGGCGCCGACGTTTCCATCGCCGCGGCGGGCGCCAGCTCACTCGCCAGGGTCAATGCCGATATCGTGTTGATTGCCGATCGTCTCGACGGTATCGATCAGGTCTTCCACATGGCTGACCGCACGCGCCGTGTAATCCGGCAGAACATGGCCTGGGCATTGTTTTATAATTTCGGTGCGATTCCGGTCGCGGCCATCGGGCTGGTGGCGCCATGGCTTGCCGCGATCGGCATGTCGCTGAGTTCACTGCTGGTAGTCATCAATGCGCTGAGGCTGACGCGCTAATGGAAATCATTTACCTGTTAATCCCGATCTCGCTGATATTGCTCGGCCTGATTGTATGGATATTGCTCTGGGCGGTGGGCGACGGGCAATATGACGACCTCGAGGGTCCCGCGCATCGTATCCTGATGGATGAGGATCGCATCGTCGATGACAAAAGTGAACAGGCAAAAAAATAGCCGGCGTGGAGGTGCCGGCTGAAATACTCTAAATGTGTATAAGAGTAGGAGTCGAAAGCAATATTAGGGTTGTCAGGCGGCCGCGTAATTGACTTAGATCAATTAAAACGTCACCTATTCAAATCGTTCTTGAAAATGATCCCTTGCTGTTGGGTTGTTGTTGGTAGCGATCGAAGATCATGCAGATATTACGCACCAGCAGGCGGCCGGGCCTGAGAACGGTAATTTCATCGTTACCCCGTTCTAACAGGCCGTCTTTTTCCATACCGGCGAGACCGGCCAGCTCCCAGGTAAAGTGCTGCTTGAAATTGATCCCCCAGTTTTTCGCGATCTCCCCGGTATCGAGCCTGAAGTGACAGACCAGGTGCTGAATGATCTCGCGGCGCAGCAGATCTTCCTGCGAGCTACGGTAGCCGCGGATTATCGGCAGGCGCGATTGTTCGATGCTTTCGTGGTAATCATCGAGACTGGTCGTATTCTGGCTGAAGTTATCGCTGACCTGGCTGATCGCGGAAACGCCAAAGCCGATCGAGTCGCACTGTGCGTGCGCCGCATAACCCTGGAAGTTACGGTGCAGGCTGCCTTCGCGTTGGGCGACCGCAAGTTCATCATTCGGTCTCGCAAAATGATCCATGCCGATGTACTCGTAGCCCGCGGCCGAGAGCTTGTCGATAGTGCCGTGCAGAATATCGAGCTTTTCATTCGAGCCGGGCAAGTCCTCCAGCCGGATACGCCGTTGCGGAGGAAAGCGGTGAGGGAGGTGCGCGTAGTTGTACATGGCGATGCGATCCGGCGCCAGTTTGATGATACGATCCAGGGTTGTCGAGAAGCTCTGCGGGGTTTGATGGGGCAGGCCGTAAATTAAATCGATATTGATCGAACGAAAGGTATGGTGCCGCGCCTCATCGATTATCGCCCGCGTGACCTCCAGGCTTTGAATCCGGTTGATAGCTTTTTGAACCCTTTCGTCGAGGTCCTGCACGCCGATGCTGATTCGATTGAATCCCAGGCGACGCAGGTGCGCGATACCGCCTTTTTCGATGACCCGCGGATCGAGCTCGATAGAATATTCGTTACCGACCCCGCTTTTCAGCGAGAAGTGCTGCTTGATTTTTTCCATCAATTGCTGCGACTGGTCGTGCGACAGGAATCCGGGTGTACCTCCGCCCCAGTGTAACTGCCGTACTTCGCGATCCGTATCGAAGAGGCTGGCCTGAATTTCGATTTCGCGGTATAGATCCAGCAGATAGGGTTCGGCGCGCTCTTTTCGCTTGGTGACGACCTTGTTGCAGGCGCAGTAGTAGCAAATCGTACTGCAGAAGGGGATGTGGAAGTAAAGCGACAGGGGTTTCGGTATCGGTTCCTCGTTGCTTTGCCTTGCCCAGTCGCGATAGTCGATTTCGGTAATACCGTCGTGGAACTCGGTAGCGGGTGGATAGGACGTGTAACGAGGACCCGGTCTATCGTAACGGTTGATCAGGTCTTCCTGAAAAAGAGATGGTTTGGACATTAAAACTGCTGCGGCTGATTAATGCGCCTAGATTACTGCGCTGGGCTGAATATACATTGATTTGGATCAACTTGAAAAGAGCGAACTGGTCGCAACTGAAGCGGTGATCAGTGAGAAGTAGAGCAAGGATGTTGATAAATGGACGTGATCCCGACTAAGTGAGTAGCGTGGATTCGATGGCGGCTGCGATGCGATACAGTTGCTCGTCGTTACCGTTGGCCGATGACAGCATCAGTCCGACCGGCACCTCGCCTCGGGCATGACAGGGCAGGCTCATCGAACAACCGTCGAAGTAGTTGACCGTCGCGGTGTTGCGCAGGCAGCGCAGGTTGACGCGACGCGCGTCGTTGGCGTCCTCGGTCTCGGAAATCGCCGGCGGTACGCAGGCGACCGTCGGGTAGAGCAGGGCATCGGTCTGCAGGCCGGCATAATCCTGCGTGAAGTCGCTGACCAGTTGCGCCCGTTCGCGATAACGGGCTTGCTGTTCCTCGTCGCTGATGTCGGCGCCCGCGCTCATGCGCTGGCCGACAAAGGGATCGTATTCGTCGAGGTGCTGCTCCAGCATTTGCCGGTGGTGCAACCAGACTTCGCGCACCACCACCGGGCGTTCGATAAAAAAATCATCGCAGCGATCGAGAATCGGCAAGTCTGCTTCGACTATCAGGGCCCCGGCGGCCGCTATTTCATCAAGCGATCGCTCGAATGCCGTTTTCACCTCGGCATCGAGGTCTTCCATCACGCGCGCCCGCGGAACGACCAGTTTGACCTGATCGAGTTCGGCCGCATATAGATGTGGCAATTCCGCCTCCGGCGAAATGCCGCCGCTCATAAGCTGATCGAGAATGAAGCAACTGTCGACGTCGACCGCGATGGGGCCGGGCGCATCGAGCGTGGGTGAGAGTGGGAAAATCCCGTTCAGCGACATGCGCCCGAAACTCGGTTTGACCCCGACCACGCCATTGAAAGCGGCGGGGATGCGGCATGAGCCCGCCGTATCGGAACCGAGCGTGGCGGCGACTATGCCTTCCGCGACGGCGACCGCGCTGCCGGACGATGATCCACCGGGCAGGCACCCGGTATCTCGATCCCAGATCGACAACGGTGTGCCATAGTGCGGGTTCCTGCCTATCCCCGAGAATGCGAATTCGCTCATGTTGGTGCGCCCGAAGAAGAGCAGGCCGGCGGCGCGCAGCGGCGCGACGACCTCGGCATCGGCATCTTCGGGTTGCGCGTAGTGTTTGCGCACGGTTGAGCCGGCGAAGGTTTTTTCATTGCGGATGTTGAATAAATCCTTGAGTGCGATCGGGATCCCGGTGAGTGGTGCCAGTATCTGCGATTTTTTACGCGCCCGGTCGATCGAGTAAGCCAGGCTGACCAGTCCCGGGTTGATGGCGGTGAACACCGATTTTGACTGGCGTGCACGTTCAAGCGCCTGTTCGACCAGTTGGGTCGCCGTGGTCCGGCCGCCGCGCAGCGCCGCGGAAAGTTCTCGCAGGCCTGGCATTTTCACTCCTCCGGAAAACGGTAGTCGACGATGCCCTGGTAGGCCCACTTTGAATAGACCTTGTCCGCGCGCAGGCAATGCGCGAAGGTAGGGATCGACGAGGTGAATTCGGCGCCGTTGTCGAAGGCTTCGATGGTCGATGCCAGCTGCCCCGACATCATCGAAAAGCGCGACGGTGCACATAACGGAAAATTGGTATAGGCGCTCTCGAAAACGGCGCCGTTATCGGCCAGCGAATCGATGTGTGGGGTGCCCGCGATCGCGTTGCCGTAGGCGCCGAGGTATTTCGCGGCGAGCTGATCTGCCTGGATAACGAGTACATTGGGTTGGCTGCTTTTCATGATTATCTCTTGCTGGAATCGGTTTGCCGGCTGTCGGGAATCAGGATTTTTTTGTCAATGCGCCCCCTTGGTCACCTTTCCCCGGGTATTGCTGTTGATGGCCTGTTTGGGCAGCGCGCAGGCCAGTGTAACCAATTCCAGTGAACCACGCGATCCCGTGATTTGCGTTGACCAAACCTTTGCACAGCACCGGTATCTGGTGCGCGTGTAGAGATATGCCCGGTGCAGCAAGCGGGCTGCGCGAGACGACGCGATTGCCGGGGCTGGCTACGGTGGACAGAGGTTTTTTGTGATTCCCGAGAAAGACCTGGGCGTGACCATTTTACCGGCAACTATGGCGCCGGCCTCAAGCCTGTGTCGGAACAGGTGCTGCAGGGGAGGGCTAGCGGGCTAGCGGCTGTACGGCGCTACGAAGCGATCATAGAAATCCTGCGCCAGCCAGTTGCCGCGTCGAATCTGCTCCCAGCTCATCTTCGATTCGATGCATTTGAGTTTGCGTTTGGCGCGCCTGGAGTGCTGGAAGGCGGCAACCTTGCACCAGGCATAAGAACGCGGGTAGTTCTGTGTCACGCCTTGCCCGCGTGCGTACATCATACCGAGGCGATGCTGTGCCTGGCGTGATCCTTTTTCGGCGGCCGTCTTGTACCACTTGAAGGCTTCGTCAAAATCCCGTGATTTGGGGTCTCCCTTGTGGAACAACTCGCCCAGTTCGAACTGGGTAATACAGCTTCGTTCCTCAGCGTAAACCACCATTATTGCAGCTCCCTTCACTCCCTAAATATGTAAAACCAGGCATCGATGATAGCGAATCGGATCTCTCAACTGTGTGACCGATTTAACACAAGATCGCGTTTACCCCATACGGGTGATTCGCCGCCCGCTCACGCCTGATACGATTACGACAATAATTAGGGTTCAGGATCAATAAATGGCCAGACACGACAACAGCGAGTTATTTGGCGCCCTGGGCGGCAATTTCTGGCATTCGGTATGGAAACGCATCGAGAGCAGCGATCCACGCAGTGGGCGTTCGACGCAAGTGCGGGAGGTGGTGCTGGAAGCGCCGCGAGACTACGTTGTAGAGACCGATAACCAGATCCATGCCAGGCTATCCTGATACAGTGCGGGGCTAACCCGTTACCCCGGCCTGCTGCAGGACTTCGTCGACATCCGAGAACTGAACCCTGCGGTCTTTGAAACGCATTATTTTGTCGCTTTGCAGCTGATCGATCAGGCGCGAAATCGATTCGGGACGAACGCCGACGAGTTCGGCCAGCTCACCTCTTTTTACGGGGAGCTCGACGATGGAATTTCCTTCTTCGTCCTGGTAACCAAAACGCTCGTAGAAGATCAGTATGAGGTACTGTCAAGTTAACGTAAATCATGCACTTTATGAGGCCAAGTATCCCTTCTCCACAACGAGAAATCAATGACTTAGAACTACCAGCCTGCTTTTAGTACGCCCTCAAATCAGTTAACTTGACAGTACCCGCCGACATCCCATTTGTTGACGTGCGCCTGGCCGGCGTCGAGACGCTCGGAGCACCAGATCGCGGTCGACAGGTTATCGGTGAAAATCACCGCGGCCAGGCCGTAATCGGTGCCATTGGCGATTTCGATCGCCTGCTCTGCGGTTTTGAACTTGAGTACCGACAGCACCGGGCCGAAGATCTCTTCGCGGTTGATGCGAATGTCCGCGGTGACGTCGCCGAACGGGGGGGGGTACAGTCTGTCCCCTATTTTACTAAGCTTGCGTTTTTCAGCAGCTGCGCGCAGCCCGGGTAAGCCGAATCACGACTCAGCACATAACGCCTGGCGGAGTCGCGCCATTTTTCCTGAGCCGCCCATAAACGGATGAATTGTGCGCTATCCAGCACGGTGCAGCCGCCGAGCTGGGTAATTCCCCGATCAAACAGGGGGTCGGGCAGGCAGCCCACGGTAGGGCCGACGATAAATATCTGGCTGGCATTCTTGAAGTGGGGCAATAAATCGTCGATAGTCTGGTTTACGAGCACGGTGCCGGTACAGATAATCTTGCTGCAAGCATTTAGTTTTTCCGGCTCCATCGTGACTTCGAACCGGTCATCGCTCTGCAGCCACTGCTCATCCAGTTCGATAACCGTTAAAGGCAGCCCCAATGCGCGCACCTGTTCCACCAGGGGTGGGAAAAAACCCACCATTCCGACGTGATCTCCTTTACCGAGCTCCAGGTGTGTCACCGTTTTACCGCCCGTCGGTATCGAGTAACCGCCCCGATTGAACAGGTACTGGCTTATCGCATTAATCGCGGCCATACCGAGAACCTTGTTCCAGCTCTCTTCCCTGATATACAGACTCGCTATCTGAACAGGTGACTCATTGACCAGGGATTCGTATTTACATCGGTCCTGCAACACCTGCAAGTCGTCATCGAGCCCGGTATAGGTGAGACCGACCGTGCCATCCGCCAACACCAGGGCGCCAAACTTGCTGCTTTTTACAGGATCCGCTTCAAATGGCGCGATGCAGATTTCCCGTACCGGCGGAATCTGCAGTTTCGCGCCGATGGTTTGCATTAATTGTAGATAGTCGCTTGCGATTCCCATGAAATGATCTCGATTGATGTCCGCAGGGGCAGCCGCTCGACCAGCGAAAAACACCTGATTCAGGCTGATTATGCACCGGTAGGCGCATCACTCGTATTTGAATCCATTTTATCGTTGAAATCAAACGGAATGAATTTGTAAAGTTTGTCGGGGCCGACATGTCCCGTCAGCCGCACGGCCTTTCTGGTTTCGGAAATCGTGCTACAGGTAGCTCGTCTTATGCGGGCGGCTTGACCATTTTCCAGCCGACGTTCTTCGACTGGTAGTAATTGGTCAGCGACTCGACGCCTTTTTCGCGTCGAAAGCCCGATTTCTTGAAGCCGCCGAACGGGGTTTCGATACCGCCGACACCCCATTCATTGACGTGCACCTGGCCGGCGTCGAGACGCTCGGAGCACCACATCGCGGTCGACAGATTGTCGGTGAAAATCACCGCGGCGAGGCCGTAATCGGTGCCGTTTGCGATCTCGATCGCCTGCTCCGCGGTTTTGAACCTGAGTACCGACAGCACCGGGCCGAAGATCTCTTCGCGGTTGATGCGCATGTCCGCGGTGACGTCGCCGAAGATCGTCGGTTCGATGAAGTGCCCGGGGCGGTCGTCGAGCCGGTTACCGCCGGTCAGGCAGGTCACTCCCTGATCCTTGCCGGTTTGTACGTAATCGGCAACGCGATCCAGCTGTTTCGCCGACACCAGCGGCGTAATTTCGTGATCGTCGATACCGGGACCGATCGACAGTTCCTGCGTGGCCGCGACCAACCGGTCCACGACCGGGTCGTAAACGTCCTCGTGCACGATCAGGCGGCTCATCGCGTCGCAGACCTGCCCGCAGTTCATGAAGATGCCGGCGAGGGTATTGTCGATCACGAGATCCATGTCGGCGTCGGGGAAGACGATGCTGGGCGA
>JAAEPH010000027.1 GCA_024232855.1 Gammaproteobacteria bacterium | reverse complement strand
TGAAGGTCATGCTCCCGGTCGCGCCACCCGGCATCAACGGCTGCTTGAAGTTATCCCCGCGCCCGGCCGCGCGCGCGTCGCGGGACGCGCTCTCTTCGGCCTGTGCGAACTGCTGTGCAAGGATTGCCGGAAAGGAGTTCTTCTGGCCATGTCGGTATAGCGCGCTGTCGGCGTAACCGGCCGTCAACGAATCACCGAGCGCCACAAACGTCGAGAAATCGGCGCTACCCGGATCACCATCTTCATCGAGACTGCCCGAAATATCGGCACCGCAACCGGCGACTGCAATAGCCACGGCAACAAGCAGCAGGGACTTTCGTAAATATGTTTTCATTGCATCCTTCCTAATACATGTAACGAAGGCCGAAACCTATCGAATTGGCGGCGGAGTCATAGGTGCCACTGAAGGGGATCGTTTGTCCGCCCTCCTCGTAATAATCGTAAGAGTTATCCTCATCATCGAAAGTCAGAATCAGCAACGAGACATCCATTTCCAGGTTCTTCGAATAGCGATAGGTCGCGCCCGCGGTATAACCGATCGAGTCGTTACGTGGCGTTTCCGGCGCGAAGGAGCCATCCGGCACCGGCGATTCGTCGAAGTAAATGCCGCCGCGCAGGGTCCATTTTTCGTTGAGATGATACTCCGCGCCGAAGCGGAATATACTCGCATCTTCGTAATTACGGGGGTTGGTCGAGGTGAGACCGTTGTCGAATTCGATCACCAGTTCGTCGTAGACGTCCCAGAAAGTGCGATTGTAATCGAATGCCAGGGTTAGCTTGTCGCTGTAGTCCCAGGCGATGCCGAGCGTCAGTTCGGCCGGCAGCGGCAGGTCGGCGTCGAAATCCCCATCGGCAAAAACGTCCTCCAGGGCCCCGGGGATATCGTCGAAATCGGCATCTTCGTCACGCGCCTCGATAATGACTTCCGAGCGGTAGCTGAAGCCGAGGCGAGTACGGTCGTCCAGTTTATGCAGCAGGCCGAGATTGAATCCCCAGGCGGGTACGTGCTTCGCCTCGATGGTGACATTGGATCGATTGCCGTCCTCGTCGGTGAGCGAGGTGCTCAGGTTGCGATTGAATTCCACCGAACCCAGTATCAGGGTAGGTCCGAAACCGATGCTGGTGGACTCGTTGATCTGGTAGGCGATCGTCGGCTGGATGTAAATCGCGTGCAGTTCGATGTAATTGACCAGGTGCGACCCCTGCCAGTCGGTGGGCCATTCCACCTTGTTGCCGAACGGCGTGTATACACCCAGGCCCCAGGATAATTCCTCCGAAAGCTTCTGCGCCATGTAGGCATTGATGGGCGTTCCCAGCGGGTTGTCGGTTTCGGCCTCGACCAGCGTCTCGTCGTTGCGGTACAGGGTTTCCCCGTCGAGCAGCGTAATGCCGCCGATGATATCCGTCTCTGCTTCAAGCTGGGTGATCGCGCCCGGGTTGAAGAATATGGCCTCGGCGCTGTCGGTCATGGCCACCCCGGTGTGCCCCATCGCGAGCGCCCTCTGCCCCTGTAGTGCAACCCGGTAACCGCCCGCTTGTATCGACGTGGCCACACTCAGGCCAAGCAGCAGTACCACTATTATTTTTTTCATAACTGTAAATATCCCCCAGGTTTCAAACCTGCCCACTTCGAGCAATCAATGCTAAAATACGGCGTATGATTGCACCGTGAGCCCCTCCCGAAATAGCCTTGAATTTTTGTTATATTTCGGAATTAGTTGCAAAATAATACTCTTTAGCTGGAGAAATTCAAATTCAAAATGTCGCGGACCACTTACATCGCCCGCAGTAAGATTCATGGCAAGGGCCTGTTTGCGGGCAATCACATACCCACAGGCACAATCATCGGCTGGCTCGAGACAGTACCCTGCAACACGGACGGTCCCTATGTTTTATGGCTCAGCGAATGCGATGCCCGGGAAGTGACCTGCGACCTGAAATACATCAACCATGCCGATGATCCCAACGCCTGCTACTACGACGATCTCAGCGTGATGGCGTTGCGTGACATTCATCCGCACGAAGAAATAACGCACGATTATGCCTGCAACGACTGGTGAAACACGGCGCCTGAATGCTATATTCCGTATCGCATTCATCAATCAGGCCTTTCATCACCCATGAACAACACCGAAATCGCCAAGTTCAATATGATCGAACAACAGATTCGCCCCTGGGAAGTGCTCGATCACCAGGTATTATCAACCCTGGATCGGGTCAATCGCGAAGATTTCGTGCACGAATCCTACAAGGGGCTCGCCTACGCGGACTGCCAGATTCCGGTCGCCAACGGCGTACGCATGCTGCCGCCAACCGTCGAAGGGCGGTTGCTGCAGGCGCTGCTGCTTGACTCCGACGACCAGGTCCTCGAAGTCGGCAGCGGTTGCGGTTACGTCACGGCCTGCCTGGCGCGCCTGGGCGAGCGCGTCACCAGCATCGATGCCGATGCCGAAATCCTCGAATTCGCCAACGCCAACATCGCTCGATGCGGCCTGGACAATGTCGATTTCAAACCGATGAGCCTGGCGCAGCTGGACGCGCCCGAGGGTTACGATGCGATCGCGGTTACCGCCTCGTTGCCGCTGGTTCCGGAAAACCTGAAGCTGGCGCTCAAAACGGGCGGCAGAATGTTTGTCATCGTCGGAGATTCACCCGTCATGGAGGCGCTGCTGGTGACGCGCGTCACCGCCGCCGAATGGACGACGCAGTCGTTGTTCGAAACCGATTTGCCGCGCCTTAAGCAGTAAACATCCCGGACGATGAAATTATCCTCATCTGTCATCACGGCATCCGCGGCCGGCAAGTGATTGGGTTTCTGCAACAGCAGGCGCTCGAAAACCGGGTCAATCTCGATGGCGGCGTCGATGCGTGGGCGTGTAGGGTTGATCCCGACATGTCCGTATATTAATCACCCGGCAGTTTCTTTATAATCCGACTCTACGCAAAACTGAATCTCCCCATGCATAAACTATCATCGAAACTCGTTTTACTGGTCACATTGCTGTGGTGGCAGGCGTCGCCGGCCGAGGACCTGGCCACCGTATACCAGCTCGCGCTTAATCATGATGCCGAACTGATGATTGCGGAGTCCGACTACCTCGCGGCCATCCAGGCCTTGCCGGCGGCCCTGTCGCGACGCTTACCGCAGGTTTCGTTTAGCGCCGGCGGCCAGGTGAATGAATCGGATAATTCCGAAACCGGCACTAACAGCAGCGACTACATCGGTTACGACCTCAACCTGACCCAGTCGCTCTACGACACCGAAGTCCAGGGTGATATCAATATCGCCAAGGCCAATAGCGCCGCCGCGCTGGCGCGACTGAAATCGATCCGCCAGAACCTGATCCTGCGCGTCGCGAACAGCTATTTCGGGATTCTTGCAGCCGAGGACAACGTTGAATTCGCTTACGCGGAGCGCACCGCGATCGCACGCCAGCTCGAACAGGCGCAAAAACGCTTCGAGGTAGGCCTGATTGCGATCACCGATGTACAGGAAGCCCAGGCCAGTTTCGATAACTCCGAGGCGCTGGTGATCCTGGCCGAAAACATACTCGAAAACGCCTTCCAGTCGCTGGTGGTTCTGACCGCCGATACCTCGATCAGGAAACTGACTCCGCTGGGCGAGAACCTGAAGCTGTCGCTGCCCGACCCGGCCACGGTACAGTCCTGGGTCTTACTGGCGTCAAACAACAATCTCGATCTTCTCGCCGCGCAACACAGCCTCGATGCCGCCCGCCACGAACGCGACAAGAATACCCGCAGCGGCTATCCAACCGTCGACCTCGTCACCAATTATAAGGACTGGGATAGCAGTAACGATTCGCTGGGCGACTCGCAACAGGACGACCTGACGGTAGGCATTGAACTGCAGATTCCACTGTACACCGGCGGGCGCCTCACCGCCCAGCGCGCCGCATCCGCGTCGAGATATCACTCTGCGCAAAACACGGTACTTTTGCAAAACCGTCGCGCCGCACAGCAGTCACGCACCGCCTACCTCGACGTGGTATCCGGAATCAGCCAGGTGAAGGCTCTCGAGCAGGCACTTGAATCCAGCAACCTCGCACTCGAGGCGACGCGGGCCGGCTTCGAGGTCGGTACGCGGACTTCGGTCGATGTATTGATATCGTTGCGCGAAACCTATCGTACCCAGCGCGACTACGCGGGGTCACGCTACCAGTACCTGCTCGACAAGCTGCGGCTGAAACAGGCGGCGGGCATACTGACGGAAGACGATTTGTTAAAAGTAAACAATTCGTTGACCCAGTAGCAGGCGATGGGCGGGCAAAGCTCCGTACTCTTCAAGGCGAGCGATTATTTACACCCCAGGTACTGGCCCATGTGGTGTACTTTCGGGGGCTTGCGCCTGGTGTCCCTGCTACCTTATCGCGCCGCACTCACGGTCGGTCGTCTGCTCGGTCAATTGCTGTTCCTCATTTCGGGCTCACGCCAGAAAGTTGTCGACATCAACCTGGTTCGCTGTTTTGCGGAAAAATCCATCGAAGAACGAAATCGTATCAAGATGGAATGCTACCGCAACCTGGGGGTTTCGCTGATCGAGATGGCGATGTGCTGGTGGTGGAGCGCGGACAGGCTCAAGCCCCTCGTCGAAATCGAGGGACGCCAACACCTTGACGCGGTGCTCGCCAGCGGGCGCGGTGCCATCCTGCTGACCGGGCACTACACCAGTCTCGAAATCGGAGGCCGCCTGCTGACTCTGTTCATGCCGCTGCAGGGCATGTATCGAACCCAGCGTAACCAGATGTTTGACAGTTATCTCTATACGCGCCGTCACAGCTACCTGGTCGATATCGTCTCGCGTAAAAATACCCGCCAGTTAATCAGGGGTATCAGGGGGGGGATCCCGACCTGGTACGCTCCGGACCAGGATTTCAAAAGCGAGCGTAACGTATTTGCGCCTTTTCTGGGCGTTGCCACGGCAACGATTTCGGCAAGTTCACGCCTGGCGCAGGCATCCAATGCGGTTATGCTGCCGTATTATCCCGAGCGTAAAAAAGACGGCAGCGGATACCTGCTTCACATCGGCGCCCCGCTCGAGAACGTCCCCAGCGATGACGAAGTCGGCGATGCCACCGCTATCAATCACTCGATTGAAACCTGGGTACGCGAATTCCCCGAAAACTACATGTGGATATATCAGCGTTTCAAAACCCGCCCTCCCGGCGAACCGCCCTTTTACCCGTGAGTCGCCCGCGATGAACATTCCTTCGCCGGGTTGGGGATACCGATTGCTGTCGTTACCGCTATATCTGCTGTGGATAGCACACGCTTTCAGGCATGGCCGCAAACACGGCCTCGCCGATTACCTGTCGATGCGGTTTCGCGGAGCACCGGACGATGCCGAAGCACGGGTCTGGGTGCACGCTTCCTCGGTGGGCGAGGTACGTGCGATCGCCCCGCTGGTACGGACGTTGATGGAGCGCGGCGAGAAAATTTTGTTCACCAGTTTTACCGCCACCGGTTACCAGGCGATTCAACAAAACTTTGCCGAAACGGTTCGCAGCAGCGTCATTCCGGTCGAAAACAGCTGGCACTGCCGGCGTTTTTTCAAGCGACACAACATCAAGCTCGGCCTGGTGATGGAAACCGAACTCTGGCCCGAGCTGCTGTACCAGGGTCGCCGGCAGGGTGTCACGCTGATACTGGTAAATGCACGGCTGTCTCGAAAATCGCTGCGGGCCGGCAAGTTCGTGCGCGCACTGCTGTCGCGGGCGCTCGGCTATTTTACGCTTATCCTGACCCGAGACAGTGGTGATCGCGATTCCTTGCTCAGTCTCGGTGCGCGGGATGAACGAATTTCCATTATGGGCAACCTGAAGATGCACAAAGCGTTATCGGCGGCGCCGACGCGCATCGTCGAGCGCGACTACCTGGTGCTGGCCTCCAGTCATGCCGGCGAAGAACAGCAATTCCTGGCGGCTCGCCCCGCCGAGCTGAAGCATCAGCTACTGGTAATCGCGCCCCGACACCCCGTTCGCAGCGCATCGGTTCAGGCGCATATCGAAGACCTGGGAATGCGGTACTCGGTGCGCAGCAAGGCGCAGGCCATCGATCAGCAGACCGAGGTTTACCTGGCGGATACGCTCGGCGAACTAGGCTCCCTGATGGCCTTTGCCAGGGTCGTCATCATGGGCGGGTCATTCGATAGCACCGGCGGTCATAACCTGATCGAACCGGCCAGCCTTGGAAGCGCCATCATCACCGGTCCCTCCGACAGCAACATCGTCGCGGATATCGCCATGCTGGGCAACGGCGACGGCGTGCTCCAGGTCGAGAATATGGACGCCTGCTGGAGCGCGATCCGCAACCTGCTCGATCATCCCGAGCGCGCGCAGGCCCTGGGACAGGAGGCGCGCTCAAGGCTGGCGCGGCAACCCGACGTCATAGAAAGCTACCTCGGCGCGATTTCACCACGCCTCTGACCCGGGGAAACAGCTGTCATTGCGGGGACGATGTACAGGAAGTGCAAGTGCCGCGTGAGGCAGGATGCCGGAAGCGGCCCGCCAGCGACGCGGCAATCTCCAAATGAGTGTGATCCTGGGGCAATATACCTGAATTAATGCAGGTGCCCGGTCGTTTTGACTTTCATGAAACAGGTATACTGTCCCCGTCCTCAGGACTGGTAGCCGTCCATCAGTATTTGCCAGTCGTCTTCATCAACATTCAACGCCTGCTGCTGGTGCCGCTTGTTCATCGACCGCTGGAAGCGGTAAAGCGGCTGCCATTGCCAGTCATCGATCTGGTTCATGATGCGCGCCTTGTCGAAATCAACCAGGTAAAAATGATCCTGCGAATCCATCAGTATATTGTCGGAAGTGAGGTCGGCATGGCGTATACCCTCGGCATGCAAGCGCTTGACCAGCGATCCCAGCCTGTACCAGCAATCCGCTGGCAGCTTCTCGCGCCGCAGGCGTTGCGTCAGCATCTCGGTATCCTCCAGGTAGGCCGTGATCAGGGCCGCGCGATACCATAGAAAACTACGGCAGGTGCAGGCGGCGATCGGCTCCGGTACCGGCAGGCCCGCCTCGCGTGCGCGCACCAGAATATCCCATTCCCGCCACGGCCGCGTCAGCGACTGGCCCATCCACAGGTACTGGTCGCTGAGTATACGACCGGGGCCACCGCCGCGACGGTAGCAACGCAGTACCGCCCCGCGGCCATCGATTTCAATCAGACCGCTACCGCCGCGCCCGCCGACAGTGGCCTTGAAACCGGGCTGCCGTTGCCAGTAGCCGAGTTCGAAATGCTCCTCCCGAAACCGCCAGGCATGACCGGCTTGCTGGCGAATATGACACTTCGATGCCGGGGATTCAGCCGACATATCGACCGATATCGGCAAGCGCTATGCGCGCCAGGCTTGCATGATTGACAAGCCTGGCGCCATCTTCGGATATCGCATCTACGTCGACTTCACTAATACTCGATGCCTGGATATCCGAATTCAGCGACAGTATCTTGTGGTAGTGCGGGGTATATCCAATCCATTGCCCGGCATCGCTGTTGACCTGCTGTTCCCATAGCACCTCGACGCGAGCGCCGATATGCTGCAGCAGTTCACGATGTTTCAGTTCCACAGCGAGCGCATGCATCTCCCGGCTGCGCGCCTTTTTGGTGGCGCCGTCAACCTGGCCGGGCAAGCGCGCGGCCTTTGTCCCGGCGCGTGCGGAAAAGGGAAAAATGTGGATGTGCCCAAACCCGGTCCTGGCGACAAAGTCCATGCTCTGACGCCACTCCCGCTCGGTTTCACCGGGGAAACCGGCGATCAGGTCGGTGGTCACGTTAAACCTCGGAATCGCCGTGCGCGCCTTGTCGACAAGACGCTCGAATTCCGCGGTTTTGCAGCGTCGCGCCATGCGCCGTAACACCGTGTCGCAGCCGCTTTGAATCGGCAGGTGCATATGCGGCATCAGTCGAGGGTTGTCGAACAGCCTGAAAAATTCCGGCGGCAGATCCCAGGGTTCGACCGAGGCCAGTCGAATACGCGGTATCTCGCTGTGCTCGAGGATTTCATTCAACAAGCGGTAAAGGCCGGAGTCGATATCGCTCCCGTAACCGCCGACATGCACCCCGGTTAACGCGATTTCCTGCACACCTTGTCGATGCAGGCGGTTGATTTCGGCCAGAATTTCGGTCTCGCTGCGACTACGCTCCTCGCCGCGCGCAATGGTTACGATGCAATAGGTACAGCGATAACGGCAGCCATCCTGAATCTTGATAAAGCCGCGATGGCGGCCGCGCAACAATAATGGATTCAGTGACCCGGTCAGGGCCGCCGATTCGGACGCAGCGATCTCATCCTCACCGCCGAGCAGTTGTAGCGCCTGATCGACAAGTCCCTCCTTTTGCTGATTATCGACCACCAGATCGACTCCCAGGTAAGCCTTGACCGCCTCAGCATTGAGGCTGGCATGACAGCCGGTAACCACCAGCCTGGCGCGCGGATTACGACGCTGCAGGCGACCGATATGCTGGCGCGATTTACGATCCGCCTGCGCGGTCACCGCGCAGGAATTAAATACCACGACATCGGCTTCCCCGGCATCGGTAGTCACCTGATGCCCGAGTTGCATGAATTGATTTGCCCAGGTTTCCAGCTCGGCCTCGTTAAGCCGACAGCCGAGCGCCTGGAAATTGATATACACGAATCGACGATCCCTGAAAAATTTCGCGGATTCTATCAGGAAAATGTCGTGAAGCGGATTTTTTGACAGCAGCCTGCCAGCCTGCATACCACACCAACGGGGCCACATCCGCCGGATTACTCGACACAGGTTCTCGCGGAGGCGCGGAGGCGCGGAGCGCGCGGGGGGACGAAGTAGGTTGTCGAAATCTGACCTGGATATTCCCGGGCGCCCACCCTGCAAAATGCCCTCCGCGCTCCCTGCGACCCTGCGCCTCTGCGAGAACTTCCCTGGGGAAGCTCCTGCGATAAGACTGCACGGATGTTGCGGCCAGCGCTCCGACGTTTCGGAATTGTGCCGAGAACTTCGGTTAAAGATGCGAGCTAGTTGAGCAGAAGTTGGCGTTTTTCGCGCGCCTTGGAAAGCGTTGCCTGGTCGGCATCCGCCTGTTTGAGCACCTCGTCGTAGAGGCGGATGGATTGCCGCGGATTGCCGTTCAGGCGATGATACTCGGCCTCCGCCATCTTTTGCAGGGCCGGGCGCTGCAGGGACTTGTAAATCTCGGATAACAGGAAATAAATCTGTGTCTCCCGTGGAAACTCGATTTCGAGTCGCCTCGCTATTATCAACGCGGACTGGTTGCGGTCGCTTGCGATCAAAAGGTGCAGCAAGCGTACCGAAAGCACGTAATCCCCGGGGAAAATATCGAGCAGGCGACGATAGACCAGTTCAGCTTCCGATTCGCGATCGAGGTGTTCCAGGCATTCGGCATAGGCGATGCTGTACCAGATGTTTTCATTGTTGACGCGATACAAATCGCTCAGCATTTGATCGGCGCGCTCGTATTCGGCCGCCTTTAACGCGGCCAGGGCGAGCAGGTAAGGGCTTCCGTGAATGGGCAGGTGATCGCTGCTGACGTAACGCAGGTAATCCCTGAACAGCAGGTAGTCATCGACCTGGTCGCCCTTCCCCGGGTCATTCCTGGCCCGGGCAGTCGCCTCGGCGATACGGTTGTTGTCAAGCGGGTGAGTACTCAGATACTCGATGCCGCCAACCCCTCCGCTACCGGACAGCTTTGACATGATGGTGAAGAACTCGACCATGCCGCGGGTGTCAAACGAGGCATCGTACATCAACTCGATACCAAAACGGTCTGCCTCGTATTCGTTTTCACGCGTAAAATTGATCATCACCTGCTGGCCGGCCGCGACGCTGCCGAACATGACGGCCGAACCCACCTGTGAATCAACGCTACCGAGCAACATGCCCGCAAGCATGGTTAAAATCGTCGCGCTATTGACCTCACCGCTTTTTTCCATCATGTCGAGTCCATGCCTCAGCTCGACGTGGGCTATTTCGTGAGCCATTACCGACGCCAGCTGATGTTGGGTATTGGCGTGCCGGATCAGACCGCGATTGATACCGATATATCCACCGGGCAATGCAAACGCGTTGACCGAGTCGTCACGCACGATAAAGAATCGATAACCACGCACCCTGTTATCAATGCCTGCCAGTAATCGGAAACCGAGCTCATTGAGGTGTCGATCCAGCAACGGATGGGTTTCGACCAGGTCTGCCGCCAGTAACCTCTCGTACACCGACCGACCCAGTCGGGTTTCGCGCTCGATGTTGATCGAGGAATTCTCACCGAGGCTCGGCAACTCGGAACTTGCGGCGCAAACGACAGTGGAGAGCGCCAGCAACAGGGCGGCCGTCAGGCGACCGGGGAAACTCGCTTGGGATAGTTGGCGGCGTCGCTGAGACATGTGACCTGGTTTGATTGGAATACGGGCTGGATTAGAATAGTATCGACTCGACCGTATAACATTCGTTCCTCAAATCCAAGCTAAATGCCCAGAATTAAAGAAATAAGCGTCTCGGACCTGGTACGCATGCTGGGCGATGAAGACCGCTTCGATTTAATCGATATTCGCACACAGGCGGAAATCGAGCGTGGTGTTTTGCCCAATGCCAAATCGATGGCGATGCACCTGGTGCCGTTGAAATTGACCTATTTTTCCGAGTCGCCGCGACAAATTGTTGTTTATTGCCGCACCGGAAGCCGATCGGCCCAGGTTTGTCGTTTCCTCAACCAACAGGGCATTCACAATGTGATCAATTTACGCGGCGGGGTTGTCAAATGGGCCTCCGCCGGGCATCAAATGGACCGCAAACCGCGCGAAGTCATCCGTTGAACCCGTCCTCGCTTGCGTTTTCAAATGCACTGGCATATAAATGCAGACCCGCCTTAATCAGCAAACCACACAGGGAGATTTACCATGACCGATTTCGACCGCGAACTTGATGCTTCCGGACTGAACTGCCCGCTGCCGATTCTGCGCGCCAAGAAAGCACTCGGCGACATGGCGCTTGGACAGGTACTGAAGATCATTTCCACTGACCAGGGGTCGGTCAAGGACTTTGAAGCCTTCGCCAAACAAACCAATAACCCCCTGTTATCTTCGGGAGAGCAAGGTGGGAAATTCGTGTTTTTTCTGAGGAAGACCTGAAGCGATAAATTCACAACCAGTTTCGTCTCGGGGTGGCTCAATCCGGTTAATATCGGAATTCGCCATTATTCTCGCCCCCCGCACTCAAAATCAGCCTTTATTTGGAATTATCTTTTATAAATCCAAGCTGTTAGTAGTGCATTTGTAATTTAACCATAATAAAATTTTGGGTTTGGCGTGAGTAAATGCGCAAAGTATGTCAGGGGTTAGCGTGGAATTATCAGGTTCTGAAATTATCATTCAGTTTTTAAAGGACGAAGGTGTCAAACATCTGTTCGGTTACCCGGGTGGTGCGGTGCTGCATATTTATGACGCACTGCAAAAGCAGGATGACGTCATGCACGTGCTGGTGCGCCACGAGCAGGGCGCGACGCATGCCGCGGATGGTTACGCCCGCGCTACCGGCAAACCGGGCGTTTGCCTGGTTACCTCGGGACCCGGGGCAACCAATGCGGTGACCGGTATCGCCACCGCCTATATGGATTCAATCCCGATGGTGGTGCTGACCGGCCAGGTACCCAGCCACGTCATCGGCTGCGACGCCTTTCAGGAAGTCGATGCGGTCGGCATATCCCGCCCCTGCGTCAAGCACAATTTCCTGGTCAAGGACCTCAACAAGCTCGCGGAAACCCTGAAAAAGGCTTTCTATGTAGCGACCTCCGGCCGCCCCGGTCCGGTTGTCGTGGATATCCCCAAAGACATCACCGCGCCGCATATCAAGGTCCCCTACCTGTACCCTGAAAAGATCAATATGCGCTCCTACAATCCCAACTTCAAGGGACACCCGCGACAGATCAAGCGCGCGGTCGGATTGTTGCTGAGCGCCAAGCGCCCGATGATTTACACCGGCGGCGGTATCATCCTCGACGATGCATCCGCCGAACTGCGCCAATTTGTGCGCAAGCTCGGTTTTCCGATTACGCAAACCCTGATGGGACTCGGCGCCTTTCCCGGAACCGATCCCCAGTTCATCGGCATGCTCGGCATGCATGGCACCTATGAAGCCAACCTGGCGATGCACGAGTGCGATGTTCTGATCTGCATCGGCGCCCGCTTCGATGACCGCATTACCGGGGTCACCAGCAAGTTCTGCCCCTACGCCCAGATCATTCACGTCGATATCGACCCGGCCTCGATCTCGAAAACCATCAACGCCGACGTCCCCATCGTCGGTGGCGCCAGGCAGGTGTTGGCGGAAATGAACAAGATTCTCGACAACACCGAACTCAGTATCGACCAGACCGCGCTCGAAGCCTGGTGGCAAAGGATCAAGTCATGGCAGGAAGAGGAGAGTTTCGCCTACGACAGGAACAGCGATCTGATTCAGCCGCAGGCGGTGGTCGAAGAACTTTACCAGGTCACCAACGGCGAAGCCTATATCACCTCGGATGTCGGCCAGCACCAGATGTTCGCGGCCCAGTTTTATCCCTTTGACGAACCGCGCCGCTGGATCAATTCCGGCGGTCTCGGCACCATGGGCTTCGGCCTGCCGGCGGCGATGGGCGTCAAGCTCGCCTTTCCCGACAAGGACGTTGCCTGCATCACCGGCGAGGGCAGCATTCAGATGTGCATCCAGGAACTTGCCACCTGCCTGCAATACGATACAGCGGTAAAAATCATCAACCTGAACAACCGCTACCTCGGCATGGTGCGGCAGTGGCAGGAGTTCTTCTACGAGAAACGCTATTCGCATGTCAACATGGATTCACTGCCGGATTTCGTCAAACTCGCCGAGGCCTATGGCCACGTCGGCATTCGCGTCGACAAGCCGGCGGATTTGCACGATGCCATGAAGGAGGCCTTCAAGTTGAAGAGCCGGACCGTATTCCTCGACATTATTACCGACCGGGAAGCCAACGTGTATCCGATGATTTCGGCGGGCAAGGCCCACAATGAAATGGATATCTCGCCGCTGCAACAACAGAAACAGGCATCGTTGAAGGGCCGGGGAGAAAAAGTCTAATGCGACACATTGTATCCCTGCTGGTCGAAAACGAGGCCGGCGCTCTCTCTCGCATCTCGGGTCTGTTCTCGGCGCGCGGTTACAATATCGAATCGCTTACCGTGGCAGAGACCGAGGATTCGACGCTGTCACGCATGACGATCATCACCTCGGGCTCGGATCGAATCATCGAGCAGATCAACAAGCAACTCAATAAACTGGTCGACGTGGTCAAGCTGCAGGACATGACCGAGGGTAATTTTATCGAACGCGAAATGATGTTCGTCAAGGTCAAGGCCGAAGGCGAATCCCAGCGCGCCGAGGTCAAGCGCCTGTCCGATATATTCCGCGCCCGCATCATTGACGTCACCGATACCACCTTCTGTATCGAACTCACCGGTTCCGGGGAAAAGCTCGACGCTTACATCAGGGCCATGCACGAAAACAATATCGTCGAGGTGGTACGTTCCGGATCCATGGGTATACTGCGTGGCGAGAAAGCGCTGACCCTGTAACCCACTCACGCAAATCATTTAACACACTAACCAAAGCGCCACGAGGCAGTTATGAACATTTATTACGATAAGGATTGTGACCTGTCCATTATTCAGGGCAAGAAAGTTACCGTCGTCGGTTACGGTTCGCAGGGCCATGCCCACGCCAATAATCTCAAGGATTCCGGAGTCGACGTCACCGTAGCGCTGCGCCCGGGATCGTCTTCAGCGGCCAAGGCCGAAGCCGCCGGCCTCAAGGTCAAGAACACTGCCGATGCGATCAGTGACGCGGATGTCGTCATGATCCTGACGCCGGATGAATTTCAGCGCGACCTGTACGTGAATGAAATCGAGCCCAATATCAAGCCAGGCGCCGCCATGGCTTTTGCCCATGGCTTCGCGATCCACTTCAACCAGGTCGAGCCGCGCGCCGACCTCGACGTCATCATGATTGCCCCCAAGGCGCCGGGGCATACCGTGCGTTCGGAATTCGTCAAGGGCGGCGGCATACCCGACCTGATCGCGATTCAACAGGATGCTTCCGGCATGGCCAGGGACCTGGCGCTGTCCTATGCCGCCGGCATCGGCGGCGGGCGTACCGCGATCATCGAAACCACCTTCCGCGATGAAACCGAAACCGACCTGTTCGGCGAGCAAACGGTACTCTGCGGCGGCACCATCGAACTCGTCAAGGCGGGCTTCGAAACCCTGGTGGAAGCCGGTTACGCGCCCGAGCTGGCCTACTTCGAATGCCTGCACGAACTCAAGCTGATCGTCGATCTGATTCATGAAGGCGGTATTGCCAACATGAATTATTCGATCTCGAACAACGCCGAATTCGGTGAATACACGACCGGTAACAAGATCATCAACGAGGAAAGCCGCTGGGCCATGAAGGAATGCCTGGACAATATCCAGAACGGCAACTACGCCAAGAGTTTCATCGCCGAAGGTCAGTCGAATTATCCGTCGATGACGGCCTGGCGGCGCAACAACGCGGCGCACCAGATCGAGCAGGTCGGCGCCAGGCTGCGCTCGATGATGCCCTGGCTAAGCGCCAATGCGCTGGTCGACAAGTCCAAAAACTGATTCACAGGCTAGCGGCCCCAGGCATCCTATGGACGACAGTAATCCCAAAGAAACACGCAAGAATATGCCCAGGGGCATATTCTTGCTGCCCAACCTGTTCACCACGGCAGCGCTGTTCGCCGGGTTTTACGCCATTATCGCGGCCATGAACGATCGTTTCGAGATCGCCGCGATCGCGATATTCATCGCCGGCCTGCTCGACGGGCTCGACGGCCGCGTGGCGCGCCTGACCAATACCGAGTCGGCTTTCGGCGCCGAGTATGACAGCCTCTCCGACATGGTGTCTTTCGGCATCGCGCCCGCGCTCATCGTTTACCTGTGGTCACTGGTCGAGTTACGCGAAGTCTCCAACTTCATGGGCAAACTGGGATGGATGGCGGTGTTCATCTATGCCACCGCCACCGCCCTGCGTCTGGCGCGCTTCAACACCCAGGTCGGCATCGCCGACAAACGCTACTTCCAGGGACTTGCCTGCCCGGCCGCCGCCGCGGTGGTGATGGGTTCGGTCTGGTTCTGCGAAACCTATGACATCGCCGGCGCGGATGTGACCTATGGCGCACTGCTGATGACCCTCACCGCCGGGCTGCTCATGGTATCGCGTTTTTCCTACTACAGCTTCAAGGATCTCGATCTGCGCGAAAAGGTTCCCTTCGTTACCCTGCTCGCGGCGATCCTGGTTTTCGTGTTTTTGTCACTGAAACCCGCGACCGTTCTGTTTTCGTTCTTTTTCCTGTACATGATGTCGGGCCCGGTGGTTTCACTGTTTCGCTGGAATCGTAAACGCATGCGCCTGGCGGAAGCCGCCGAGAGCCCGAAGCAAGACTCCTGAAGCCGATATTTTGCTTGGCAAGCCCGATGGAGTTGGCTATATTTCCGCCTATGCAATTCCGCTACTGCGAACCCCCTGTACCGTCCCCGGCCAGCCTGTTTCGGCCGTCCGCGTACCTGCTGCTATCTCTTTTACTGCCGTAAGGCAGACAGAGAACTCCTGACGAGGGCAAACGTAAATCACAGCCATTCCAGTAAACGTTTCAACCAATGAGATAGCGATGAGTAAAGACAGGTTAATCATTTTCGACACCACCCTGCGTGACGGCGAACAAAGCCCGGGGGCGTCGATGACGCGCGACGAAAAAATTCGCATCGCACGCGCCGGCCGAACCCATCCCCAGCTGGGAGACGTGTAAGCCACGATGCTGAGCGACAGGCAACAACATTGTTTGCGCGGAATCGGCGTTCGCCTGTGGCGCGATCGCCTGCCAGGTGATGTACACCGGCTCGAGCCCGTATCGGTCCCTGCCCTGCCCGACGCCGCGCCCCGGCCGGGCATAGTCATCCCGGAAGCTGGCGGCATCGCCGCGAACTACCGGCCCGCGCAAGAATCGGCCGTAAACGATAAACAGTCGGAAGCGAAGCCCGCCCCAACAAAAAAAGAGACACCCTCACTCGGCAACTGGGGTGACATCATCGGCGCCATACACGACTGCGTAGCCTGCGAGTTGTCACAAAACTGCACGCAGAAGGTCCCCGGGGTTGGCGATCACCAGGCCGACCTGCTCATCGTCGGTGAAGGGCCCGGGCACGACGAAGACATCCGCGGCGAACCCTTCGTCGGGCGCTCAGGGCAGCTACTCGACCGCATGCTTGCGGCAATCGGTATCGAGCGGGAACAGGTTTACATCACCAACATCGTCAAGTGTCGTCCGCCCAACAATCGCGACCCGAAAGCCGACGAGGCGCAACAGTGCCGACTTTACCTGGAGGCCCAGATCAGACAAATTGCGCCCAGGGTGATTCTCGCGGTGGGACGCGTATCCGCGCACAACCTGCTCGGCAGCAATCTTCCGGTCGGCAAGCTGATCAGGGAAATGCATCAGCTTCCCGGAACCGACATCCCGCTCAAGGTCACTTATCATCCCGCCTACCTGTTGCGCAACCCCTTGGCCAAGGCCATCGCCTGGCAGGATTTGAAACAGCTACACCAACTGCTGCAATGAACGAGGCGATTTTACGGTTTCGGCGCATGACGCTGGATGACATCGAGCAGGTAATGAAAGTCGAACACGAGGTTTACGAATTCCCCTGGAGCGAGCGCATTTTCAGCGACTGTATTCGCGTGGGTTACTACTGCTGGCTTGCCTTTCAGCAACAAACCGTGGTCGGTCACGCGGTCATCAGCATCGTCGCCGATGAAAGCCACATGCTCAACCTGTCGATAGCGCGTAACCACCAGGGCAAGGGCTATGGCAGGCAATTCATCGAATTCCTCGTCAACGAGGCGCGCGCGCAGCAGGTGCAAACCATGTTACTCGAAGTACGTCCCAGCAATACGGCGGCAATAAATTGCTATAATGGCGCCGGTTTTAACGAAATCGGATGCCGCAAGGATTACTACCCGGCGCAGGAAGGACGTGAAGATGCCCTCCTGCTGGCAAGGCACATTTCCCCGGCGACCGAAGCACATGACCGCTAGCCCGCCTCGATAATCAACACTGAAAGAGAAACGGAATGTCAGACATTGACGAAATGCGTCGGCGCCGTACATTTGCCATCATCTCCCACCCGGATGCGGGCAAGACCACGGTCACCGAGAAACTGCTGCTGTTCGGCAAGGCGATCCAGATGGCCGGCACGGTAAAAAGCCGCAAGGCGTCGCGGCATGCCACCTCCGACTGGATGGAACTGGAGAAAGAGCGCGGCATTTCGGTGACTTCCTCGGTCATGCAGTTCCCCTATCGCGATTGCATCATCAATTTACTCGACACACCGGGGCACGAAGACTTCTCGGAAGACACCTATCGCACCCTGACCGCGGTCGATTCCGCGCTGATGGTGATCGACTGCGCCAAGGGCGTGGAAGCGCGCACCATCAAGTTGATGGAGGTCTGTCGTCTGCGCGACACTCCGATCATCACCTTCATCAACAAGCTCGATCGAGAAGGACTCGACCCCATCGATTTGCTCGACGAGGTTGAATCCGTACTCAAGATCCGTTGCGCGCCGATTACCTGGCCCATCGGTATGGGCAAGAGCCTGAAAGGCGTGTTTCACCTGCAAAAGGATTCGGTGCACCTGTTTTCAGCGAGCGCCGCCGACAAGATCAGTTCGGGCGAGGTCATCGAGGGTCTCGACAATCCCAGGCTGGACGAGTTGCTGGGTCCGATGGCGAATGAGTTCCGCGAAGAGATCGAACTGGTGCGCGGCGCATCCCACGAGTTCGATCTCGACGCTTACCTCGCGGGCGAACTGAGCCCGGTTTTCTTTGGTTCGGCAATCAACAACTTCGGCATGGCCGAGTTGCTCGACGCCTTTAACAACTATGCCCCGGCGCCGAGGGCGCGCGCCAGCAGAACACGGATGGTCCAGCCCGACGAGGAAAAACTGACGGGCTTCGTATTCAAAATCCAGGCCAACATGGACAGGCAGCACCGCGATCGCATCGCTTTCATGCGCATCTGCTCCGGCAAGTACAGCCGGGGCATGAAAGTACACCATGTGCGCATCGGCAAGGACATGAAAATTGCCGATGCGCTGACATTTTTTGCCGCCGACCGCGGTCACATCGATGAAGCCTATAGTGGCGATATTATCGGCATTCACAATCACGGCACCATCCGCATCGGCGACAGTTTCAGCCAGGGTGAACAACTCGCCTTCAGCGGCATCCCTAATTTTGCCCCGGAACTGTTCAGGCGCGCCCAGCTCAAGGATCCGCTGAAGATGAAGGCCCTGTTAAAGGGATTGACCCAGCTTTGCGAAGAAGGCGCGACCCAGTTATTCAGACCGCTCGCCAATAACGACCTCATCCTCGGCGCGGTCGGCGTTTTGCAGTTCGATGTGGTCGCCCATCGCCTCAAGGACGAGTATGGTGTCGACTGCCAGTTCGAGGCGGTCAACGTCAATACCGCGCGCTGGGTTACCTGCGGTGACAACCGCAAGCTGGATGAATTTAAAAACAAGCTGCGCAACAACCTCGCCCTCGATCACGCTGGCGACCTCGCCTATGTCGCCCCGTCACGAGTCAACCTCACCATGACGCAGGAACGCTGGCCTGAAATCGAGTTTCTCGCCACCCGCGAACATGGCGACTATGACACGGACTGAATACGGCGCCCTGCTCTGCGGCATGGCGCTGCTCGGCTTCGCTCAATCAGGCGGGGCTTCCGGCGGGGGCTTCGCGACGCGTGACCTCAACCCCATTCTGCAACCGATATACCTGCCGACGCTGGCGACTTTCAACGATCGCAACGGCTGGCAAATCGACCAAAGCCTTTACATCACCAATACCATGCAGGAGGAAAGCAAGGGTAACGAAAGTTTGCTCATCGACGTCGAAAACTACCGCTACGAACTTGCTCTCAGGTTTCGCCACGAGCAGTGGCTGGCGCGCGTCGATGTACCGATGATCAGCAACAGCGGCGGCGAACTCGACGGACTCATCGAAGACTGGCATGATTTCTTCGGCTTCTCCAATGGCGACCGCAGCGATCATCCGCAGGATCAGATCAACATCGGCTACGGCCGCGACGGCGCAGTCGAGTATCGCCAGGATAGCTCCAGCAGCGGGCTCGCCGACATTTCACTGGCGATCGGTTACCAGGCGCAGAACGGTACCGCCTGGTTCGCCGGTATCGAGTTGCCGACCGGCTCGACCGACGACTTCAGCGGTAACGAAGCCATCGACGTTGCGCTGTGGCTGTCGCGGCAGTGGCAACTCGATGAAGAAGTCGGCAGTTTCGCGCTGTTGGGCGTGAGCTTCCCCGGCGATGGCGACGATTACCTCGAGAGCCTGGTGGTCAACGAAATCTGGGTCGCCCAGCTCGGGATGGACTATTTGATCAATCCATCGGTGATCGTCACCGCGCAACTGGACATGCATTCGCGCACCATCGAGGACAGCGATTTGACGGCGTTCGGAAACTCGCTGCAGCTGCTGCTCGGTGTCGGTTTTCCGGAACTGTTTCCATATCACCGGCTCGACCTGTTTTTCACGGAAGATATCCTCGTCGGATCGGCGCCCGACTTCAGCTTCGGCATACGCCTGTCGGGCCGCTACGACTAAACCCGGGCAATCCGGCGGATCACTGGTTTACCACGCAACTGATGCTTTGGCCCGCATATCTCACCAGGATGGCGGGCTAGCCGCGACCGGTTTACAGGTCGAGTGTGTCGATAGGGCTGGTGACCCTAGAAAACGCAGTAGGATCACGAAAGTCTGCACAAGCGATTGATTCATCTAGCTATATGAAAAAAGTGCTTATCACCAAAAAGGTGACCAGCGGAACGCCGCCCGCTTTTTTTTCATTACGCTATCTAACCCGGAGAATTCATAAATATGCGCAAAAATCGCGCAGTATATTGATTTCACAAGGAAATATCCGAAGAAGTCTCGTATCGGTGATT
>JAAEPH010000026.1 GCA_024232855.1 Gammaproteobacteria bacterium | reverse complement strand
TGCGCTTTGTATTACAAGCGGAGAAATTCGTGTTTTTAAGGTAAAAGCAATAGATAATTTAAAATTAACTGTCTCGAAACGACAGTTTAAGACTAATGAAGGAACTAGTTATCAGTTTTTGCCAGCAACTAGTTTGCTGACGGGTAAGCCAGGTAAAATGGAACCTATTAATAGCAAACAAGCTGGTAAAGCACTTATTGAGAAATTAAATTTATCAGGCGATCAATTGATCGATCTTGCTACTTCATTAGAGCTTGCAGAACTACCTAAAAGTGCCGTTAATCCTGTAGACATTAATAAGTTAAAAGACACATTAAGCGAGGCACTAGCAAATAGTGAAGCCGTTGTCAGTGTGACTGAGACTAACTTATCTACCCCAGGCGTTGAAGGCGAGCTGGTTTCTGAACCAGCAGGTAACACGGCTGCAGTAAAAGCCCCTGCAAATGAAACTGTTAGTGTAGCTCCAGTAGTTGCTAACAAAGAAGCTGAAAAAGAGCAGGTTTGCAAACTA
>JAAEPH010000025.1 GCA_024232855.1 Gammaproteobacteria bacterium | reverse complement strand
ACTAACCCGGAGAATTCATAAATATGCGCAAAAATCGCGCAGTATATTGATTTCACAAGGAAATATCCGAAGAAGTCTCGTATCGGTGATTACGAGCGACTGAGGATATATTTCTTGTGGAATCAATAGACAAGCGAGATTGTACATATTTATGAATTTTCCGGGCTAAGTATTGCCGCGTCAGCGTCAGGTGGACCTGGTCGGATTGACTGTGAAAACGATGCTGGATATCGAGCTTGTCGAAACCATTGGCGTAGACCGAGATGCGGTGGTCACCGCCGGCGACATTGTCGAAGCTGAATTTTCCGGTACTGTCGGTGCTCCTGGAACGATAGGAAAAATATTCGATGCTCCCGTCGGTTATCGTTGCATCCAGGGTCACCATCGCTTTTTCGATGGCGATACCATTTTCATCGCTAATCCAGCCCGTCAGGTATCGCTCACCCTTGTCGACGATCAGTACCAGGTTGGCGTAATCGCTTTCGCTCAGCTCGAGCCCCGAGATCTTGTAAAATTCGGCTCAGCGCGTGGTCAGGCTGACTTCCCCCAGTGGAAACTCCTCGAGGCTGAAAAACCCCGACGAATCGCTGACAATTTTGCGCGTGTGCACGCCGGTTGTGACGTTCTTGATGTCAATCTCGAAATCGGCTACCGGCACCGATTCGGGATTCAGGATCATGCCGCTGACGTTGACGAACTTCAGCGATTTGAGCAGGATACTGAGGTGCCCGGGATCGGCGCCGACGCCGACGTAAAAGTCGGGGTCATGGTAAACCGGGTACTCGGGCGCGAGGTTGACCGTCAACTTGTAGCGGGTCGCGGCGCGCACGCCCTCGAGCACAAAATTACCCTGTTGGTCGGTAAACACGGTCAGGTAAAAATCACCGCTGTGCGTGGAATCAAGTGCAGAGATGTCCACGCGCGCGCCTTCGAGTGATACCCCGATATCGTTGCCTACCCAACCGGACAGTCTGAGCGTATCGACGCTGTCGGCGAGGACGACGTCAAGCTGGTAAAGCGGCTGCTGCTGCAATTGCTCCTGTTTCAGCCTGATGCGTTTCCCGTTGAAGCCGGCGCGCAGGAAACCGAGAACCGGCAATCGATGAAGCGGCAGATCCAGCCGTATGCGGTAGTTTCCCGAGGCATCGCTGCGGGCGCTGAAAAAATAGCGTTCCTCGGTAATCAGAACGTCTTCGATCGGTTGTCCAAGCGCGTCTACTACCCGGCCGAAAATTTCAATCAGCCGCGAACCGCTAGCCTGTGACCTTGCGCCGGGGGTATCGACGGCGCTGGAACCCGGCTCGTCGACGACGGAACGCGTCGATTGCGCCGTGACGCTCTCGGTTTGCCTGCTGGCGGAGCTGCTGTCGGGCGCGGACGGTTTAGCTGTCGGTTCCTGTAACAGCGGTAACGCGATCAACAGGTGCAGCGATAACACTAAAAGTATAATCAGTGCGATCGATATCGTGTGCCGTAACAGTGTCATGGGGCGGTCGGGCGTTGCATAAACCCTGCGAGCACCTTGGCATGAGGCCGGGTACTGAGGTACAAAATAATTATGTTGGCGGTTTCAGGGGCGCTTTCGAGCCGCTCGCGGCGGCAGCAGGCCTGGATATGGGGATAATGGGTGCTTCGGTTGTTTCGCGGAATAGCCTATACTCCATTGTTGTCACAAGCGCAAATTGTTGTAAGCATCCATAACGAACAATAACCGGGATCCGGGCTATGGAAAATGCGTCGCAAGTGGGGGAGGATCAGGGTTGTCTCGGTGTCGGCAATTTCACCGTGTACGCCGATTTCAACTGTCCTTTCTGCTATGCGCTAAACGAGCGCCTGCACGCGATGGGGTTGGGCGAGCGAGTTGATTTTCGCGGCGTCCAGCATGCGCCCTCCGCCTCCAGTGACCATGCCGGTCTCGAAGTGCTCACCGAGCTTACCCGTGAAGTTGCCGAAGTGCGACGCAGGGCTCCGTCAATAGAGATTGCTGTACCATTGTTCCGGCCCAGCTCGGCGCTAGCGTCGGTACTCCTGGACGTGGTATCGAAAAAAGCATCCCGCTAAATCCAGCCACCTGCGACGCCGAATTTTTCAGACCCTGTGGGTGGAGGGCCTCGATATTTCCCACCCGGAAATTCTCCAGTTCCTGCTCGATGAGCAGGGTGTCGATGTATCGTCTAAGGGTATCGAAGCGAGCGATGATTTGTCGGCCTGGCAGGAGCAGTGGAATAGTGACAGCGAGTTCGGGCGTATTCTTCCGATCGTCATCAGCGAGCAGGGTGAGAAGGTAATCGGCTTTCCTCTCGAGCCCGAGCTGGATGTATTTTTGCAATCCGGGTCGTTGATGTCGGACCAGACCCTGCATGGCCAGGATGAGCGCAAGGCCCCGCAGCGAATACTGGTGCTCGACGATGACGTCGCGGGGTTGCAAATGCTTGTCCAGCAGATGAACAAGGCCCAGGTTGAAATCGCCGATAGTTTTTCCAGCCTGGTGGAATCCGCCCTGGAGCACGGCATGCCTGACCTGGTGCTGGTCAATACTTCCCTGATCGGGGACATCGAAGGCACCGACTGGTGGCGTAATTCCACCGACTCCGACCTGGACAGCGCGCTGCCGGTCATTTTCCTGTCCGAGGATAAATCGACCGAAGCCGAAGTGGCCGCATTCGAGGCGGGCGCCGCCGACTTTATCGCCAAACCTTTCCACCCGCGGGTATTGCAGGCGCGGCTGAACATGCATTTGCAGGCTCGCGAATCGCAGCAGCAACTCAACAACATTGCGCGTGCCGATGCTTTGACCTCGATTTGTAATCGGCGCGAATTCGATTTACGGCTGATGGGCGAATGGAGTCGCGGCGCCCGAACCGGGCAGGCGCTGGGCCTATTGATGATCGATGTCGACAAATTCAAGGAATACAACGATTACTATGGTCATTTGCGTGGTGACGAATGCCTGATTGCGGTCGCCCAGATTCTGAATTCCTGTATGCAACGCACCAGTGACCTGATCGCGCGCTATGGCGGTGAAGAGTTTGTCGCCCTGTTACCCGACTCGGGTCTCGAGGGCGCGTTGACGGTTGCCGAGGATTGTCTCGAGGCCATCCTCGAAGCGGAATTGGCGCATGTCCATTCCGACGTTTTGCCTTGCATCACTGTCAGTATCGGCGTCTCGGCGATGGTGCCGATTCACGACAAGAGCAGCACCATGCTGATCGAACAGGCCGATATCGCGCTTTACCAGGCCAAGCAAAACGGGCGTAATCGCATCTGTAGCTTCGATGAGTGGTCCTGAGATCCCGGCGCCCGGGTCTAGCCCGCATATCTCACCACCCACCTGCTCGGCAATTGCTCCGATACGTCGGACCGCTGCATTGCTCTACCTCCGGGGACGCCGGACCGACGGAGTGCCGCCCACAGCATCCCTGCAGTCGTGCGGTCGCCGATATGCTCGCTGTGACGGGGCGTACTCCCGCCGGCCGGCTTAACGTGGTGTAAACCACGCCGGCGCCTGCCTCTGGTCCGTGCGCCCCGCCACAACGGCATCTCGACGCCCTCGCGACGGAGCGTGGTGAGATATGCGGGCTAGTGTGGCCGCGCTGCCGGACTATTGCAGTCGATCGAGCAGGTAATCGGCAATCCAGCTGCCCAGCCTGGGTTGCACCAGGTAACCATAGGATTTGTGCGGGTTGCGTTTCTCTCTTTTACGGTTGCCGGAATGGCTGACGACTTCGAAGGGATTGTGCAGATCGACGTAATCGATGCTGCGAAACTTCTTGTTGGCGTGAAACAGTTTCAACGCCCGCATCGGCGCGTAAAAAATATCGCGAAAATTTTTCTGATGTGCCACCACGTCGCCGAGACAGGCATAGTTGTGCCAAAAATCGATGTTGGTCGGGTACATGCGCTGGCGCAGGCTGTGGCCCTCGTGATGTTGTGCAAATAGCAGGTCGCGGACGGTCTGGTCGCCAAGCGGGGAGCCCAGGGTAACGAACATTTTCACGCGCCGGTTATTGTAATTGCCGAAGCCCGCGGTTCTGCGATGGGCAAATCGCCACAGTACGTCATAGCTGATGAAGGTTCCCATGCTGTGGGCGACGATTATCGGCTCGCGACCCTGGTTCCAGGCGCGCCGCAAGGCGTCCTCCAGTGGCGCACGAATCTGGTCGGCAATGTATTGATCCTGGTCGTAGAGCGCGGTTTCGCGCAGGAAGCGGGTCATGACATCATCCTTGACGGTCAGCGCACCGGCCAGCAGCTTGACCAGGTCGAGACCGCGGTCCTTGAAAAAACTGCTCACTTTTTCACCGGTGCCGACGTGAAAACGATCCTTGATTTCGCGGCGTTCGGCAATGACCTCGTCGACCTGCAGCCGCAGTTTCTTGCTATAGGCGGCGTCATCGGGAATGTGATGCGGCACGAAGTTGGCCCAGTAGGCCGACTCGAAAATATCCTTGTGTACATCGAGGCTTTGTGCCAGCAGTTTGTGGTTGACGCGGATATTCTCAATCAGGGTGCGGCGCCACAGGCCGTGGGTGATCTCCGGCGTGGGTTTGGACCCCAGGCCGTGGACCATGATGATTTTTTTATTGCTTAGATCGACCGACATCAGATAATTCCCGTCTGGCCGGCCGATGGCCGACGTTACTCAACGCGACTATTTATACGCCTGTAAACCTAATGATTCAAATTACGGCGGCGGCGGAGCACATGTTGGTCAGCTTCGCCATGACCAGTTCGCGCCCCAGCATCATCAGGCCGCAATCGAGCTGGTCCCGTATGGCTTCGGCGGTAGCCCTTTGCAGCAGTTCCTCGGGCACTCCATCGGCGCTGTTCTGGGCATTGGTAAAGGCGAGTACCTGGAATCAGGGCGGTATCGCTACCTGATATCCGAACTGCGATTTTTGAACAAGCGCCTGGAATCGTTACGCGCCAAAGCGGACCTAAACTGAGCGCCGGGTTTCTCCCTCTCGCCAGGGACGGCGAACCCTCCTGTCTCTGCCGCTGGAGTGACCCCGGTATGCGGTATGTTCCTGGTTGATAACCAGGCGCTTTCAGCGGTAGCCGGGCGCCATTTTCCTGTTTATCAAAGCGCTACCCTTTGAGCATACAGATACGGTGATCCGACGGTATTTTTGCAGGTCCGCAGCAGCCAATCCCTGAACATCGAGACAATGGGTCGGTTCACGCTTCGTTGCGGTATCGTCAGGCAGTAAGGCTGGCTTTGAAGAAGCGCAAGGTTGTAGGCGTGAACCAGTGAACCATCGGCGATAAGCTGAGCGATCAGAAGGCCCTGGCACAGGGTTACACCCAGACCGTTGATTGCCAGGTTGATCGCAACGATGGAGGAATCGGCAACCAGGCCATGGTCGGTTTGGCGTCCCGGTGAAACCGATGCGGCTTCGAACCAGTTCCGCCAGTTGGGAAAGGATGCCGAGGCCGGGCCCCAGTCGGTATGGATCAAAGGGGTATCCAGCAGGTTTTCAACCGTTGTGAACGGACCGTTTCGATCCATCAACGAAGGTGCACAAACGGGGAATATGGCGTCGGTAACCATCTCGTGGGTATCGTGGGTACGGTAGTGAAACCGGCCGTATGACATTCTGATGTCGATCATATCCCGCTCGAAATCGACAGGATCGCTATCGCTACGCAGGGATATATCGATTGGTCCGTGGCTTGCTACGAATTCGCCGATCTGCTGCGACAGCCAACCAGCTACAACTGAATTGGGGGCCGAAATTGTCAGCCGTGCATGCGAACTGGCGCCTGAAATCTGGCGCGATATTCCTTTCAATTCATCAAACGCCGCGCTCAGACGAGGTAAAACTTCCAGCCCGGCTTCGGTCGGGATGATTCCCCGGTTAATCCGGTGAAACAGTTTGCGCCCCACCTGATCCTCCAGTGAGCGAATGAGTTGGCCGATCGCTGCCGGTGAGACAGAGAGCTCGATCGCCGCTGACGCAAAGCTGCCGCTGCGCGCGGCGGCCTCAAAGGCTCGCAGTCCTTTCAGAGAGGGCATATCGGCCATGAGCGACCCTGTAGACAAGAAATTCTTTTCATAATGCTAGAAAATCTAGTTATATGAAAGGATTATCTTCTGTTAATGTGATGTTAATTTTCTCCCAAACCGAGGATCTGTTGCGTGCGCAAAATGGAACAATATGACGACTATATAACCGCCAGGCGGTTGGAGTTGCCGGTTCCAGGGGGCTCCTCTACCATAACCCTCCGGGTTAACGAGGTGGAGCACCAGCATGCCGCCCCGGCGACAGAAACACTCGCGCAGTATCTGCGCAACAGGCCTGGATTGACCGGGCTTAAGACAGGTTGTGGCGAAGGGGAATGTGGAGCCTGTACCGTTTTGATCGACGACCAGCCGGTCAATTCCTGTCTCGTATTGGCGTTTCAAGTCGAGGGCAGGCGGATTACCACCATAGAGGGGCTGGAAAGTGCGGATGGCACCCTCTCTGCGCTGCAGCAGGCCTTTATCGATCATGGCGCGGTCCAGTGCGGTTATTGCATCCCGGGCATGGTTATCGCGAGCGAAGGATTATTGCGCCGAAATCCAACCCCGGACGACACTGAAATTCGTCGTGCACTGGCGGGAAATATCTGCCGCTGCACCGGGTTCCTGAATATCATCAAGGCGGTGAAATCGGTTGCTTCAGCGAACGCCCGGGCCGTGCCGGAGTGACGGGTCTGGTTCAGTCAGCAACGCCGGGAAACCTGGCGGAGATCGGTGCCCTGGTTGACGGCTTCAGTGGCAATATTTCCTACATTGCAGGGGGAACCGATTTGGTAATCGCGCTCGAACAGGGACCGCGGCCGGACCTGATCATCGACATTTCCCGAATGCGGGCGCTGAACTTTATCGATGCGGACGTCGATGCCGTGCACATTGGTGCGGCAACTCCGCTTTCAATCCTGGCTGAACATCGAGCGCTGGCGGCAAAGCTTCCTGTTCTGACGCAGGCTGCCGAGCAGGTGGGTTCGGTACAAATCAGAAACCGCGCCACCATTGGCGGCAATATTGCCAGTGCCGTACCGGGTGGGGATCTGCTGCCCGTTCTGAAGTGCCTTGATTGCCGGATCGAGGTGCTGCGTCGGGACAAAACCACGATCACCCGGGCATTCGATGAAGTCGTAACCGGTTCAGGCGAAACCAGCCTCGGCAACGGCGATATGATTACCCGGATAACAATCCCGCTGCGATTCGGCGCTAACCGGATCAGCGCCTTCGGCAAAATCGGTCGCCGTCGGGAACTGGCAATCGCGCGGCTGAACCTGGCGCTGCTTGCCGATTATGACTCCACTGCCAACCGCATCAATGATGTCCGCATTGTTGCCGGGGCCATAGGGCCCGTGCCCCTGCGTCTGCGGTCGGTCGAACGACAACTTCGCGGGCGAGCTGTCGACCAGGCGCTTGCCGACGATTTCCTGCAGGCGTTGACCGCCGCCGTGGATACGGCAATTCCCGGTCGGATCTCGCAGGCTTACAAGCGACATGCGGTCATGGGGCTTGGGCTCGATCTGCTGCAAAACCTTTTCGCCAGGGAATTCACCCCGGCAGGGTGGTCGAAAGCGCAGGCATGAATCACATATCCACCTCCCTGCCGATACTCGATGGCTATGACAAGGTCAGCGGCCGGCTTTGCTTTACCGAAGACATGAAACTCGAGGGCTTACTCCACGCCAAACTAATTTTTTCCAGCGTTGCCCATGCGACTATCAAGCATATCGATATCGAGGCCGCCCGTGCGGTGCCGGGTGTTATCGGGATTTTTCATCATGGCAATACTCCCGGCAATACTTACAACAGCACCATCTGGTTCGAGGGGCAAGAAGCGCCGGAAGATGAAACGATGTTTCCCGGCGTGCTGCGTCATATCGGTGACCGGGTCGCGGCGGTTATCGCCGAAACACAGGAAATCGCAGACAAGGCCGTGCGCCTGATCGAGGTCGAATATGACCGCCTGCCCGCTGTCTTTGATGCGTTTGCGGCCCGGGATTTGTGCGAGGAAATGGCGTCTTCGGATCAAAAATCGATTTTTGAAAAACCAGTCAATGAGACGACCTTCGATTATGGAAACACCCGAGCCGCTTTCGACCGTGCCGACCTGATTGTCGAAGATACGGTGACGACCCCGAAGACCCATCATTGCGCGATGGAAAATCACGTCTGCGTCGCGATGCCCGAGGCGGACGGGCGCATTCTTATCCTGACTCCCTGCCAGAGCATTTTCGCCGTGCAGTTTGTTGTTGCAAGGGCAATTGGCGTACCCGCCTCGCAACTCCGCGTGGTCAAGACTCCAATTGGCGGTTCCTTCGGCGGTAAGGCCGAACCGGTTCTGGACCCGCTTTGCGCGTGGTTTGCCAAAACCCTGGAGCGCCCGGTTACGATAGCTTTCAGTCGGGCTGAAACCTTCACCGCGACCCGCACACGCTGCAAAGCGATTGGTTACATTCAAACCGCGGTTAACCGTGACGGGCGCATTCTGGCCCGTGATACGGATGTTCTGATTGATGTTGGCGCTTATTGTACGGGTGGCATTTTTCTGCCTGAGTCGATGGCACAGCGCCTCTGTCGGATTTACAATATTGAAAATCAGCATTACCGGGGACGATCTTTTTATACCAATACGCTCCCATCCGGCGCCTACCGGGGATACGGCTCCCCCCAGATCCATGCCATTTCCGAGATCAACCTGGATCATGTCGCGCGACGACTGGGGATGGATCCGGTGAAATTTCGACTCAAAAACCTGATCAGCCCCAACGATGTCGATCCGGTCACGGGTCTCGGACTGGGTAACGCCCGTATTCGCGACTGCGTCGAACAGGGTTCGGTCCATTTCGACTGGGGCAATCGGTGGTCGGCGGGATCGACCGAGGGTCGCCGCAAGCGCGGTGTGGGTATGGCCTGTGCCACTCATATCAATGGGTGTTTCCCGGGATTTCACGAAGCCACCACGGCGACCCTGCGGGTGCGTGAAGACGGCGGGCTCGACCTGACCTGTGCTCTGCATGATCTTGGCTGCGGTTCGAATACCGTATTGGCGCAGATTATTGCCGAAGTGCTCGATATTTCACCGCTGAGTATTGTTTTTAGCGAGGTCGATACGGAAATCTGCGACTATGATCTTGGGACCCGGGCCAGCCGCATGACGTACATTGCCGGTGAAGCGGTGCGTCGAACCGCGGAAAAACTGAAACTGCAGATATTCGCCATGGCCTCGTTGGAATTGAATTGTGCGGCTACGGATCTGTTTATCACGGACGGTCGCGTGTTCTGCGGTGACAGGCGAGATAGCTCTATCTCGCTGGGCGAACTGGCCGCACGTGAGGCGGATCGAGACAGGTCATTGAGCACCACCGAAACCTATCGGGCAAGCGCAAATCCAGGCTCCTATGCCGCCCATTTTGCCGAAGTCGAGGTGGATACGTTGACCGGCGCCGTGCAGGTGGTGGACTATCTGGCGGTTCACGACCTGGGTCGCGCCATTAATCCCCAACTGGTCGAGGGGCAAATCCATGGCGGGGTACAGATGGGAATGGGATTTGCGCTGTTCGAGGATATAGATATCGACGTCGATAACGGGCGTGTGAAAGGGGACCGATTCAGTCGCTATCATCTGGTCAATGCGCCTGAAATGCCGCTGGTGAAGGTGTTGCTGGTGGAAAAGCACGAACCCACCGGGCCCTACGGCGCCAAGGCCGTTGGGGAAATTGCCACCATCCCGCCGGCGCCGGCTATCGTCAACGCTATCAATCACGCGCTGGATACCAACCTCACCGAATTGCCGGTAACGCCTGAAAGAATTATCGGCGCTTTGTCACCGACAGGTTAACCCCAGCGACCGCTGGCCGAATCCATATCGTCCGGTCTGATTTTAATCGGGTAGCGTTCTCGTACTTCCCGGTCCGTGGCACTGTCAACATAGGTCGGGTAATGTGATGAGAGTATTTTCCCTACCGCCTCCCGGCTGCGTTCAAACACATCCCTGGAGCCATCCTGTTCCCAGACATTGGTTGCCGTCCGATCCATCAGTGT
>JAAEPH010000024.1 GCA_024232855.1 Gammaproteobacteria bacterium | reverse complement strand
GTTCCCGTGGGTTTCGTGTCAAAGTTGGCCTCGAGATCCCCTTAAAAGGGGATTTTTATCGATGAAAACAGGTCTTCAAGGAGGAAGAACCATGCCGCGAGCCAATCGTCATTTCTTGCCGGGTCACGTCTGGCACATTACTCACCGTTGTCACAAAAAGGAGTATCTACTCAATTTTGCCAGGGATCGATCCTGCTGGATTCGCTGGTTGTTCGAAGCCCGAAAACGAGATGGTCTGTGCGTATTGAATTACATGGTCACATCCAATCATGTGCACCTGTTGGTCAAGGAAACGGGAAGGATGTGATCCCGAAGAGCATGCAGCTGATCGCCGGGCGTACCGCACAGGCCTATAACCGGAGGAAGTCTCGCAAAGGCGCATTCTGGGAGGATCGGTATCATGCAATGGCGGTGCAAACCGATGAGCATTTGTTCGGATGCCTGGTTTACCTCGACTTGAATATGGTCCGTGCTGGTATCGTCAGATACCCCGAGCAATGGCCGCATAGTGGTTACCATGAAATTGGGCGACCGCCGAAAAGATATCGAATAATCGATCAGAATGCCTTGATCGAGATAGGCCAGCTTGGCTCTCTTGCCGATCTGCGGTCGGCGCACCAAAACTGGATTTCTGATGCGTTACAGCGAGACGAGTCGAAATCCCGTTATCCGCGCTGGACTGAGGGTGTCAATCATAACCCCAAAGGTCACCAGGGTATTCTGCGGCATATATCTGCGGGTTTGCTCCGGCGGTAACAGCCCGATAACGCGTCAAATAAGCGTGAAATAAGTCTATATTATCGGCGGAGTATAAGGAGAATAAACGTATCGCCGGCGGTAATTTTGTCGGGATCGCTACTTCGCCCCCGGAATTCCCGTTTTCTCTCTAGAAAATTCTCCACTGCTATACTCAATTCCTGATAATTCAAAAAACGAAGGATTCAAATGCTGGAGCTCTTATTGAAACAGGCGGGCGAATTGCCCTCACTGCCCGAGGTTTATATCCGGGTAACCGAATTGCTCGAAACCGAAACCTCGACCGCGGCAAAAATCGGGGCAGCGGTTCAAACCGACCCCACCCTGACCGCCAGGATTCTCAAGCAAATCAATAGCGCTTATTTCGGGTTGCGCAATCCGGTGACCTCGATTCCCCAGGCGGTGATCCTGCTGGGGCGCCAGCAACTGCAGCAGGTTATGGTGGGCTCGGTGCTGTCCGGCGTTTTCAAGGATTTTGGCATCACCGCTTTCCCGTTGCGCGACTTCTGGCAACACTGCGTCAAAACCGCCATAATCGCGCGCCAGCTTGCGATGCAAAACGGCAGGATCATCGATCACGAGGCTTTTTTCACGGCTGGTTTGCTGCATGACATCGGATGGCTGGTGATTGCCAAGGTCAATCCGGGTTCCTATATCCAGATTAACGAAATCGCCAAGGCCGAACACAGGGAAATCATCGAGGTTGAAGCCGACAAGTTCGGTGTCACGCACATCGAGGTCGGCGTTGCCTTACTGGAAAAATGGGGCATTCCGGGATTGATCACCCAGTGTGTAAAAAAGCATCACGAAAGCGTTCACATCGAGCCTTACAAGATTGAAACCGCGATTGTCTATCTGGCGAATCAATTGAGCCACATCGATCTGAGCAGCGAAGAATTCGAGGAAGAGAAAGAGGAAGCGATACCGGAATTCCTCTCCGGCATACCCAACTGGGAGCAATCGAAGTGCACGCTGGAACAAATCGGCATTGCCTGCCGACTTGCCGACGAGCAATGGCTGGAAGTCATGGAGTCGCTTGGCATGGTCGACCTTGACATCGACGACAAATTGGAAGAATCCTTTCTGTTCAACACCGATCTCGACCGGTTGTAAATCAGGCCGCCGGCAACAACTGGTCGCTAAACCATATCTAGTCAGTTAGGTGCCCAGGCTGACGCCGGGAAAATGATAGGCAGGGGCAATCTTCGGCCAGGAACCAACGCTAATCCCTCGATATGCACGGGACTAGAACGAGCCGAGGTGGGCTTCGATCGACTTGATCTTATCTCGTGACTTCTCCATGAACTCGATAACCTGTTCGATCGCGAGGTTGCCCATGCCAAGCTTGGCGAAAGCGGGTAGTGCTGCGATTGGCGGCAGGCTTCTCTGCATCTGAGTGCCGATCATCGCGTGGTACTGCGCAATCAGCACCAGGTCGCACAGGTCGGGCTGATCGGTCGGGTTTCGGAACCATTCCTCGCATTCCTGGCCAACGGTGACGAACTCGGGACCAAATTTCCACTCGTCCAGCAGCATGCCGGTTATCTGCGGGCGCATCGATTTCACAGCCTCGAGTAGCTTCTTCGGATTGTCACGCAACTCCTTGTGCTGCTGTGCATACTGAAGGATGGCGACTTTTCCGATATCGTGAACCAGCCCGGCCAGTTGCGCCTGTTCGACATCGAATCCGTCGAGACGGTCAGCTAGCAGACGACACAGGCTCGCCACGTGCTGGCTGTGTTTCCACACCGCATGCATATGCGACTTCATCTCCGAGGTTGTGCTATTGAACAGTTCCTTGACCATGTAGGTCATGACTAGCTTGTGCGTGTTTTCGAGGCCGAGGCGGACAACGGCCCGCTGCAGGCTTTCGATCGGCGCGCGCCCACCATACAGCGCGCTGTTCGCAACCATGATTATTTTGGCGGTAATCACGGGGTCGGATTGGATGATTACGCCGACCGTTTCGGCCGTGACCAGGTTGTCAGCAAATGCTTGATGGATGCGTTGCGCGACGTCGGGGAGGCTGGGTAGCTGGATATCGCCGGCGAGAAGATCCTTGAACAGCGGGATCTGAAACATGGATTGCTCGGTGGTCTCATCGATTTCGACCAGCTCGATGTCGTTTTTGGGCTCGTCTTCGAGCTCGTGGTGCGCGAAATCGGTGAGCTGGTCCGAGTACAACCTGAAAAAGCGCACCGGTTCGTCGGCGACAACGCGGCACATGCTCGGACGAATCTGGGCAATCGGAAACAGCTCGCCATCGTCGGTGTAGGCGAAGCGTGTTTCCTGATGCTCATTCGTGATTGCGCGTAGCACGCCTTCGACCAGGTATAGGCTGAATTTTTCGCAGCTGCCCAGATCAATCAGGCACTGGCCGGGGCCTGCCGTCTCGATTTGCAGGCTTTTGGCAAGGGTTTCCAGTTGTTGATCGTTAAACTGGCTCAGGCTGCGGATGCGGCGTAGACAGGCAATTTCAGGATGGCTTGTACCTACCATTAGTTTTCCATGTGCAAGTTTCTATAGTACTAAGTCTAGTCAATCTGAATCCTTTGCGTAGATCTGTCTGAAAGACATCCTGCGACCCCGCGATCCTGCAGGTAACGCGCCTTAGACAGTTACACGTGACACGGGGCCAAACCTTAACATATTACACATGGAATAGGCGCCAATTTCGGGTCATATTTCACAGCCTCGGCCAGGAGGAAAACGTCGAGTATTGAGCGGGGCCAGCTTTCACTGTAAGGCGTTTTGAGCTGGTAGCCGATATTGCCTGAGGGTGTCAATGATAGGCGTTTCTCTGATACCGCTGGGCGATATGGAAAAGTTCCCTGGCCCGCACTGCGTTCTGTTCGATCTTCGTTTGCCGAAGATTGACGGCCTTGAAGTGTTGCGCCGCATAAAATCTGATAAAAACACCCGCAAAACGCCGGTCGTGATTCTGACAACATCGGCGGCAGATAAAGATATCGCACAGTCTTACAAGTACCATGCCAATAGTTATATTGTTAAACCGATGGATTTCTCCGAGCTCGAAACTTTAATCGACAATCTCGGGCATTACTGGCTCGCCCGGAATCAAAATCCCTGGCGCCGATAATGCCCTGTCTTTTTGCCTCCGGGCGTCCCTCAGATTTACATATTATCCCGTCTATACTTACGAATACTTTCGTAATCAAGCAAATAGATCGTGGATAATGGTGTCAGAGTGGAAACACCCCGTGCATTGGTAGACAATGTTTTACAGCTAATCAGCTTGCCGGAAATTTATTTGCATTTGCAGCAAACGATCGATGACCCGGAGCACAGCCGCGAGCAGGTTGCCGAAATTATCGCTTACGATCCTTCCTTAAGTGCACGAGTGCTGCGTATTGCCAATAGTTCCTATTACGGTTTTGCGCGTGAGATTGAAACGGTTTTGAGTGCGGTCGGTACTATCGGCGAGCTCGATCTGCGCAACCTGGTATTAGCCACTATCGTAGTCGGTTCGATGAGCGCCTTAAAATGTCGTGGGGTCAATATCGATGAATTCTGGTTGCACAGCTTGCGCTGTGGAATCACCGCGCGTCTGATTGCAAAGACGATAGGTGGATCCGAGCCTGAGAAACTGTTTCTTGCCGGTATGTTGCACGATATCGGTATTCTCCCTATTTATCAGCAGGATGAGGCCCTGGCCGATGCGGTTAAACGCCAGATCGAAGAGCAGCATCAGCTGCGTGATCAGGCAGAGCGCGAGTTAATGGGCTTTGATCACGCCGAGGTTGGGGCTCTGCTGATCGAAGCCTGGGGTTTATCGCAGGCCCTGAGTGAATTGACCCGATGTCATCATCAGTATCAACTGGCGCGGACCAATCCACAGGCAACTATGATCCTGGCACTGGCGAACCTGTTGACCAGCAGCGATCTTGCGCGCGACGGTGAAACTGATTCCAGGCACGAGTTCTTGATTGGGCAACTGGAACTCGATGAAAACAATCTGACTGAAATCGATGAAATCAGCGAGCAGCAATGCACAGAGGTTAAAAGTATTATCTTAGGATAATCAGACACCTGCCGATAATACGACGAGAAGTTTGCATACGGTGATACCAGGTACTAGCGCAACGCCATGCCCATCCAGCCAGAATATAATATTTTACTTGTCGAGGATGATCCCGGTCATGTGACCTTGATCAATCGGGCGTTTGAAACCGAAGCGCATTGCAGACTGGTTACCACTACGAGCCTGGCACAGGCAAAATCCCTGATTAATCATACCCCTCCTGACCTGGTGATTACCGATATCAGGTTGCCTGATGGACAGGGTACCGAGCTGTTGGCTCCCACAACAGGTTTCCCAACGATCGTTATGACCGGTCATGGCGACGAAAAAGTGGCCGTCAATGCGATGAAGTCTGGCGCCGCCGAATATATCGTCAAAACCCGGGAATCCCTGGCGTCATTGCCGCGCACCGCAAACCGGGTGATGCGTGAATAGCGCCTGGTCATCGATCAGAAACTGGCCGGGAACGTCAGCAACGTCTGACAGCGATTCTCGAAGCGACTCCGGACCTGATTTGTATCGCTAACCTCGATGATGCGATACTGCGTATGAAGGAACTCATCCATAGTGGCATCAGTTTCTCGCTTGATGATTTTGGTACCGGTTACTCGTCGCTGGCGCATTTAAAAATCCTGCCGGTAAACCACATCAAGATCGATCGCTACCCTTTGCAAGGTTAATGCCGAAGACTGCCGCTAACACCTCAATTTAGAGCGCCTGCTGTTGCAGAATTTTTGATCTGACCCCAACAATGCCCTTGCGCCATTTCAGCGGGCGGTTTCAAACCAAGGCGTTCCGAAGCTCTTTTGGCAAGAGCCAATCAGGATATGGTTAAACCGCTCCAAGCATATCTTCGACAGAAGCGATTTCGGCCTGGGATTCTTCGATAAAACTGATACTGTCCTGTGCAGAGAATTCGAGTTGCAGTTTTAAGAATGCCGGCATCTTTGATAGTGCCGGTAAACTATTCTTGGCCGAGGTACCCAAAAGGCTATGGTAGCGAGCAACCAGCACAAGATCACACAGATCGGCATCATCACGATGGTTGCGAAACCAGTTGCGTGATTCCTCGCCAACCGTGACGATCTCTTCGCCCAGATTCCACTGATAAAGCAACATTCCGTTGATCTGGGCATGCAGATCGTGAATGGTTTGATCGAGCGCATTATCATCGCCATAGAGGTCGCTGTGCTCCTGCGCATAATTCAATATTGCGACTATGCCCAAATCGCTTAACAGGCCCGCCATCTGCGCCATCTCCGGGTCGAACCGTTCGCTCCTGGCGGCAAGCACGCGGCTAAAAGCCGAAACTTTACGGCAGTTCTTCCACAGCAACTGCATCCGGTTTTGCATACCACTTGATTTGGACTGGAACAATTCCGTCGCCGCATAAATCATGATCTGCTTTCGAATAACGTCCATTCCCATGCGCACAATGGCTTGCTGCAGGGTCTCGATCGGCGCATTGCCTCGATATAAAGCGCTATTCGCGGTCTTGAGCAACTTCGCCGATATTGCGGGATCGGATTGAATCAGTCCGGAGACTTGAGCCATATCGTAGTCATCATCGGCAAATAATTTTTGAATCTTTTGCACAACGTCCGGCATTGTCGGAAGGGATATGCTGCCGCTGCTGATATCCATGCACAGCCTGATGGTTAGCTGATTTGCCTCTTCCGATTGCTCTATTATTTCGACTTCCATTTCGTCGCTATCCACATCATCGATCAAAGACAACTCGGTTAGCAGTTCGCCGGAGATCTCCAGATACTCGACGGGTGAAACAGCCTCAACTTCATACTGACTTGGGCGGATATGTGCGACAGGTTGCAGGTTACCGTCGTCTTCGGCTTGCACCGTGCGTTCGGTACCTTCGCCATCACGACTGATAGCTTCACCACGCAACAGGTACAGGCTGTAGTCTCCGGTACCACCTAAAGCAATAATACGTTGCTTCGGTCCTGCCTATTTTGTCTCGAGTCTGTTTGCTAGATTATTCAGTTGATCGTCACTGAATAGCGCCAAATTTCTTATGCGCCTGAATACAGAATGATCGAGTGGTGTGGTGCTGTCTTGCATCTGTACGCTCCTGCGAATATTTTGATCGCTTTATCGGAACCGGTAAGTATGAAAACTGTATCGGCTTTAATCGGGTGAACTTGAGTGTGCAATCGTCACCGATGCAATATTGAGCCGACGGTCGTTTTCAGTCGCATAGACTCGGGGCTCGAGTGTCTGTCTTAGTCGGTGCTCAATAATTTAGCCCGGAAATTTCATAAATTTGCGCGAATATCGCGCAGGCCATTGTTTTTAAAAAGAAATGGGATTTCACAAGGAACAACCGAAGGAGCCTCGTATCAATGATTACGAGCGACTGAGGAAATATTTCTTGTGGAATCAATAGACAAGCGAGATCGTGCATAATTTGTGAATTTTCCGGGTTAGAGGCGCAGACCGCGTTTTTTAACCTGATAATCCTCTAGCCAGCCTCCTCGCAACCAGTTGTTACACTGGTTGCTCATGTGACGATGAAGATGAGTAGACTGACATGTCACATTACTGCGGAATTGATTTAGATTCAAACAATCACTTTGTGGTGGTGATCGATGACGAGGACAAACGGGTGCTGGAAAAGCGTTTGAACAACGATCTGTCGTTAACGCTCAAGGCGCTGTCGCCCTACCGGGAAACTCTGCAGGGTATTGCGGTGGAATCCACCTTCAACTGGTACTGGCTGGTTGATGGGTTACAGGAGCACGGTTACGATCTTCGGCTGGTTAACACACTGGCGGTCAAGCAATACGATGGCTTGAAGTACAGCGGTGACCGGTATGACGCCTTTCATCTCGCCCACCTGATGCGGCTGGGTATTTTGCCGACGAGGTATATCTATCCCAAAGAGCAAAGGGCGATCCGGGACCTGTTACGCCGGCGGCTCTTTCTGGTGAGGAGCGCGAGCGCACAACTGATCAGTGTGCAAAGCCAGATCTGGCGTACCACGGGGTTTCGGGTTCGATCGGCGGATCTGCGCAAAGCCGATTTTGTCGCACCAGAGTTAGAGGGTTATACGCTGCAGGCAGTCAACGCAGGATTATCGGTCTATCAAGCCGTGCAACGGAGCAAATTTGCGACACACTTGGTGGATTTGTGCCCGCAATGTCAGCATTATCGACCCATATTTTGTCAAGCAGCGCTCACGCTCGGTTCTGACGTAGAAATTGAGAGCCATGGTTAACCGACGTAATTATTATCGAATTCTGCATGTTCAGCCGGACGCCCCGACAGAAATCATCAAGTCCAGCTTCCGGACTTTGATGCAGCGGCTCAAAAAGCATCCAGACCTCGGTGGCAATCATTGGAATGCCGCACTGATCAACGAGGCCTACCGTGTACTGATGAATCCGCAGAGCCGCGAGCAATACGACCTCGAGCTGAAACTGTTTCATCATGGCTTATCTACAGACAAATCTGACGAAGATGCGGCAGACGAAACGGTCGGTCAAACCGCGAAAGATTCGCCGGCAGACACCGTGTCGGAGCCGGATACGACCTGCCTGTTCTGTCTGGCGCCCAACTATCACAGTAAGATCGATGATCCCGACGCGGTCTGTCCAAACTGTGCGAGTCCAATCCGCCCAGCTTCTGAATGGCGACTGGAACATTGCGGTCAGCGTGCCATCAACCGTGTACCAACGCTCCTCGATATTGTCTTTTATACGACCTGGCCGCAACCCACTGCCTACACAGGCAAAACCCTGGACATGTCACCGAACGGTATGCGTTTCATGTCAGAACGTCGCATTGGCGAAGGTCGTCGCGTGAAAATCTTCAGCAGTGCCATCAATGCTGTCGCAGTGGTGACAAACTGCCAGCGAGATACCGACTGCTGGATCGTCGGCGTCAAATTTGAGACCCTCCGACTTGAGCGCTCGCAAGGTGCCTTTTTTTTCGCCGAAGCTTAGCCAGCGTCAGGTTGCCTCGGCGACCGAAGCCACTCGTTGCCGGAATCGGTCATCAAGATCGTTAATAGAAATATATTTTTCCGTGTCGGACGCTATTCGACATCGCCACGTCGCCGTATCGCAATGCATTATCCTAAAATCCTCCGGCTTCCATCAGGCATCAAGCCGCCAGGCAACCGGTCCTTGGGTTACCGTGGCATGTTGGGATTGTCGATCTGAAATCCCGGGTCTATGTAAACCAGTCCGAGCCTGGCGAGGCCCGCGCAGCTGGAAGCAATTCGGGCGCAGGCGGCAACGCGCCTTTCTTTAT
>JAAEPH010000023.1 GCA_024232855.1 Gammaproteobacteria bacterium | reverse complement strand
TTCGCCGCCCGACTGTTCCGCCATTATCTTCGTCAATGCCGCCGTCAGGGTCGTCTTGCCGTGATCGACGTGACCGATAGTACCCACGTTGACGTGGGGTTTGTTTCTTTCAAATTTTGCTTTTGACATCTGTCTTCTCTCACTATTTGGCGGCGGCTCGCCGCCCTCCTCTAAACGTCATCCCCGCGCAAGCGGGGACCTCACAAATCTCTCGCGCTGTCAAAACGCGTAAATTCGGGGGACAGTATACTTAATTTAACGAGACCATAAACGCCTGCGAAGACCTTCATGAAATAAGTGTACTGTCCCCTTATGACAATGGTGCTCATAAGGCGATTCGAACGCCTGACCTCTTCCTTACCAAGGAAGTGCTCTACCGACTGAGCTATATGAGCTTGAATTCTTCAAGCCCCCTTTACTTCCAACCAGGCTTCCAACTTGTTACCTGGTTCTGGAGCGGGTGGCGGGAATCGAACCCGCGTCATCAGCTTGGAAGGCTGAGGTAATAGCCACTATACGACACCCGCGAAATTCGTTTATTTTAGCACCGATTGAGACGGCCCTATAATAAGGTGTCTTTATCGGGGCTAGAAAACTGGTTCCGCCCACCACTACCAGTCCGTTGGGGTGGATTCACGAAACACATCCTGTGTTTCGCCCTGCGGGCGGCCTTCGGCCGTGCAAATTTGCTCCTGGCAAATTTGTCGAACCGGCGCTGCGCGCCTGGTTCTAAATCCTGACCCACCCGACACCATATTAATCGGGGGACACTATACCTATTTCCTTAACAATCAATCGCTTGGGGACAGTATACGAATTAGGTATAGTGTCCCCCGATTAATATGGTGGAGGGGGGTGGATTCGAACCACCGAAGGCTGAGCCAACAGATTTACAGTCTGTCCCCTTTGGCCGCTCGGGAACCCCTCCAGCAAGGTGCGTATTCTCTACACGCCCCCATGTCATGTCAATAGCAATGAATGTCAATTCACCGTGTTAATCAATGGCTTAAGGAATCTCTGATTAATTCCGGACAAAGCAGGTTATGCCTGAAATGCTCAGATTCAAGATGCGAGTTCATGAATTGATCAGAGGTTCCTTAAGTAATGCGCCTACTTTTTTGCCGCGCGCCGCTCGTTGACTTCCTTGATCACCTCTTCGGCGACATTCTTCGGGCAAGGCATGTAATGCTCGAATTCCATCGAAAACTGGCCGCGTCCAGAGGTCATCGTGCGTAAATCACCGATGTAACCGAACATATCCGAGAGCGGCACGTTGGCCTTGACACGGACACCGGTTGCGTTGGCTTCCTGCGACTTGATCATACCGCGGCGGCGATTGAGATCGCCGATAACGTCACCGACGTGATCTTCGGGAATGAACACATCCACTTTCATGATCGGCTCCATCAGCTGCGGCACCGCCTTGGGAATCGTCTGACGGTAGGCGCTTCTGGCTGCGATTTCAAACGCGACCGCCGAGGAATCGACAGCGTGGAAGGCGCCATCGAACAGGGTTATCTTGACATCGAGCAACGGGAAGCCGGCGAGTACACCTTCCTGCATGCAGCTGGCAAAGCCTTTTTCCACGGCCGGCCAGAATTCGCGCGGCACGTTACCGCCGGTGACCTTCGACTCAAACTCGAAACCGCTGCCGGTTTCACCCGGCTCGACGATATAGTCGATCCTGCCGAATTGACCCGAACCACCGGTTTGTTTCTTGTGCGTGTAGCTGTCTTCGACACGTTGCGTAATGGTTTCGCGGTAGGCAACCTGCGGCTTGCCGACTTCGACATCGACCATGTGGGTACGGCGCAGAATATCGACCTTGATGTCGAGGTGCAGTTCGCCCATACCCTTGATAATGGTTTCGCCACTCTCTTCATCGGTTTCAACGTAGAAAGAAGGATCTTCTTTCACCATCTTGCCGATGGCGATACTCATTTTTTCCGATGCCGCCTGATCCCTGGGCTTGATCGCGATAGAGATGACCGGATCCGGGAATACCATCGGCTCGAGGGTCGCCGGGTTTTTGACATCCGCCAGGGTGTGCCCGGTCTGTACATTCTTCAGGCCAACCAGCGCGATGATATCGCCAGCTTCCGCGGAATTGCGCTCAAGGCGATCGTCGGCATGCATTTCGACGATTCGGCCGATGCGCTCGGTCTTGCCGGTAAAGGTGTTCAGTACGGTATCGCCCTTGCTCAGCTTGCCCGAGTAAATGCGGGTAAAGGTGAGCGCACCGAAGCGGTCGTCCATGATCTTGAACGCCAGTGCGCGCAATGGCCTGCTCGGGTCAACCGTGGCGACTTCGCCGGTCTCGTTGCCCTCCAGGTCGACTTCCGGTTGCGGCGCGACTTCGGTCGGATTGGGCAGGTAGTCGACGACCGCGTTCAGCACCGGCTGGATACCCTTGTTCTTGAACGCTGAACCGCAGTAGGTCGGGAAAAAATCGAGCGCGATGGTGCCCTTGCGTATGCAGCGCTTGATTTCGTCCAGCTCCGGCTCTTCGCCTTCGAGATACATCATCAGCAATTCATCGTCCTGCTCGAGCGCGGTTTCGATGAGCTTTTCGCGGTACTCTTCGATCCGGTCGGCCATATCGGCCGGCGGTTCTTCGATCTTGTAATTGGTAGGGTCACCGGAATTGTCCCATACCCAGGCCTTGCGCGTCAGCAGATCAACGACGCCACAAAAATCATCCTCGGTGCCGATCGGCAGGGTCATCACCAGCGGATTCGCGCCGAGCACGTCCTCGACCTGCTTGACAACCCGGTAAAAATCGGCGCCGAGGCGATCCAGCTTGTTGACGAATATGATACGCGCGACTTCGGAGTCATTGGCATAGCGCCAGTTGGTTTCGGACTGGGGCTCGACACCGCCCGAGCCACAGAACACACCAACACCGCCGTCGAGCACCTTGAGCGAGCGGTACACTTCGATGGTGAAGTCGACGTGCCCAGGTGTATCGATGATGTTCAGACGATGCTTGTTCCACTCACAACTGGTTGCTGCAGACTGGATGGTAATACCGCGTTCCTGCTCCTGATCCATAAAGTCGGTCGTCGCCGCACCATCGTGCACTTCACCGATTTTGTGAATCTTGCCGGTGAGCTTGAGAATGCGTTCGGTAGTGGTGGTTTTACCGGCGTCAACGTGGGCAAATATGCCAATATTCCGATAACTATTCAGGTCAGCCATTGTGGTTTCCAGTCTAAAAAATAAAAAATCTGCTCAGGACCGGGCTCCGTACCCGTAAATCCAATATAAAACACCCCGTCCTTACTGCATCTAAAGACGCGGAAACTACTGTAAATTATTGATTTACAAAGAAAATTATTGAGGCTAGAAATCTGCCGGCGCATATTCTAACACACTGTTGAAAAACTGATAGTGCCTGACCCGAAATATTAGCGGGAAATGCCAAATAGTTCGTATCCGGGGCGGTATTCCCGGGCAGGGTACAGGCAAAGTCAGCGGTCTTTGAAATCGGGGTTGCGCTTGTCGACGAATGCGGCCATGCCCTCCTTCTGATCCTCCAGTGCAAAGGTCGCCTTGAACATCTGACGTTCGCTCCTGATCCCCTGGGTAAGCGGGGTTTCGAGCGCGAGATCGACCGCCTGCCTTGCCATCGAAACCACCGGTCGCGAATAAGCGGCTATTTTGGCGGCAACTTCGAGCGTGACATCGAGGTAACTATCCAGCGCCTCAACCCGCGCCACCAGTCCGCTGCGCTCTGCTTCATCGGCATTCATCATGCGCCCGGTCAGGCACATGTCCATGGCCTTGGACCTACCCACCAGACGGGTCAGTCGCTGCGAACCACCGAAGCCCGGGATCGTACCAATGGTGATTTCCGGTTGCCCGAAACGGGCATTATCGGCGGCGATTATAAAGTCACACATCATCGCCAATTCGCAACCGCCGCCGAGCGCATAACCCGCGACCGCGGCGATGATGGGCTTGCTGCGGGTAGCAATACTGTCGCAATGCTTCGTCAGGCCGCCGTCTTCAAGCATGTAAGCGTAGCTCAGGTCCTTCATCTCGGAAATATCGGCACCGGCGGCAAAGGCCTTGTCGTTACCGGTGAGTACGATCACCGCGACCGTGGCATCGGCGTCGAGCCCGCTCAGGGTCTGCGCAAGCTCTTCCATCAGGCCCTGGCACAGGGCGTTCAGAACTTCGGGCCGGTTGAACCGGACCAGCGCCACGGCTTCGCGCCGCTCGACTTCCAGGTATTGCAATTCACTCATAATTCGATCCCCTCGAACTGTTTGATGATTTCCCGCTCGGCCGGCGGTATGGGCTGACTTCGATTGTCGCGATAATTGAACCAGACGCAGGCGGCGGTCGCCGTCGAACAGGGTTCGTCATCGCCTGGCGTAAAAATCGCCGCCTCGAAATCGAAGCTGCTATTACCGAGCCGGCTGATACGTGATCCCACTTCGAGCGCGCAGGGGTGATGAATCTGGCGCAGGAAAGTTACATGAATATCGGCGATGATCAGGCTGCTGGCCACTTCGGGGCCGGCGTTGAGTTCGAGCAGGCGGTGAAAGTAATCCAGCCGCCCCGATTCATAGTAACGTACGAACTGTACGTTGTTGACATGACCGAACATGTCGCAATCGCCCCAGCGCGTGGGGATCGGCGTGAAAAAACGAAAGCGCTCGCGCTCAAACCGTTGCGCATCGATACGCGGTGCGGAAGTCATCAATCAAGCACCAGTCAAGGCCACGGGCGGTTCAGAAGACATCAGCGTCAATTCCCATGATGCTGGCCGAACCCGCCTTCACCATCAGCGCCTGCGCCTGCGCTCGTGGCAAGACATGCTCGGCGAAATAGATCGCGGTGCTGATCTTGTGCACATAAAAGGAGTCACTACTGCCCGTGTCGAGCCGTTTTTGCGCGGCAATCGCCGAACGGCCCATCAGCCACGCACAAACGACGTTACCGGCCAGCATTAGATATTCGAAACCGACCGCGCTACCGAGATCCGGGTCAGCGGCGGCGTTTTGCAGGTAATAACGTGTCGCATCCTCGAGTGCATCGAGCGCGGCGGCGAAGCGTTGCTCCAGGGTCGCCAGGTCGGCAGCGGCCAGTTCGGACTCGAGGCCCTTGAGTTCGTCGATCAGTTCCGACATCGCCTGACCCTTGTCGCGCAGCATCTTGCGCCCCATTAAATCGAGCGCCTGGATTCCGCTGGTGCCTTCGTAGATTGTCAATATCCTGGCATCGCGCATGTACTGCGCCGCCCCCGTTTCCTCGATAAAACCCATGCCGCCATGCACCTGTACGCCGGTATAAGCGACTTCCTGGGCCATCTCGGTGCACCAGCCCTTGACGATTGGAATAATCAGGTCGACGCGCCGCTGGTGACTATCGCGTTCGCTCTCGGAATCGGCGTGGTGCGCCAGGTCGGTTTGCGCCGAGGCGTAATAGGCAAGCGCCCTGCCCGCCTCGGTGATGGCGCGCATCTGCATCAGCATGCGGCGTACGTCCGGATGATGAATAATAGTGCTGCGCTCGCCATGCCCGCGCGCGATACCCTGCACCCGCTCCCTGGCAAACAGGGCGGCCTTCTGACAGGCTCGCTCCGAAATCGCCACTCCCTGCATCCCCACTTCGAGACGCGCGTTATTCATCATCGTAAACATGCAGGCGAGGCCACTGTGTTCCTCGCCAACCAGGTAGCCGATCGCACCGTCCCCATCGCCATATGACATGACGCAGGTAGGCGATGAATGGATACCCAGCTTGGATTCCACCGATACAACCCTGAGATCGTTGCGTTCACCTTTCGAGCCATCCGCGTTGAGCAGAAATTTAGGCACCAGGAAGAGCGAGATACCCTTGACGCCTGGCGGGGCATCCGGCAGGCGCGCCAGCACCAGGTGAACGATATTGTCGCTCATTTCGTGCTCGCCCCAGGTAATGAAAATCTTTTGACCGTAGATGAGATAGTGATCGCCATCACGTTGTGCGCGCGTCCTGATCGCGGCCAGGTCGGTACCCGCCTGGGGTTCGGTGAGGTTCATCGTGCCGCTCCACTCACCCGTCACCATTCTCGGCAGGTAGGTCTCCTGAAGCTCGCGGGTGGCATGGATTTCGATAGCCTCGATAGCGCCGGAAGTCAGCAGTGGGCAAAGCGCCAGCGACATGTTCGACGAGTACCACATTTCAGCAACCGCCGAATGCACCAGGAAGGGCAGGCCCTGACCACCGATGGCGGTCGACTTGCCGATGCTCTGCCAGCCGTTATCGACGAACTGCCGGTAGGCGTCGGCATAACCCGGCGGACTCTTGACGACGCCGTCCTCGAGTCGGGTGCCATGCTCATCGCCGGGCTGGTTCAACGGCGAGAACACTTCGTTGGCGAGAATACCGGCCTGTTCCAGCACGGCTTCAACAAGCTCTGGGGTTGCTTCCTCGAACCCGGGCAAGCACGAGATCGACTCCATCCCGGCAATTTCGTCGATAACGAATCGCATATCCTTGAGCGGCGCAAAATAGTCTGACATATCAATCACCTAACAGTAAAATTTGAGCGCTTCGCAAAGTTTGGCACGGCGCGGAATAAGCTGATTTTCGGGCAGTTCGGTATTTTCATAACCAAACGAAATTCCAAACAGTCGAACATTCGGACTGCTTGCGCTTCAACTGATTCATCTTTCATGGATTTTTTTCTACTGGTCAACTTTTGTGTATATCATTTATATTACAACAATCGAACCATAACCAAAGGAATTCCTATGTCCAGCCAGGTGATTAGTCGTTTCCCCGTTCCCGTGTTTGAAGATCTGCCACAGGACATTCAACAGCGCTTCACCGAAGTCCAGGAAAAAGCCGGGTTCATTCCCAACATTTTTCTGACGCTGGCGCGCAGGCCCGACGAATTTCGTGCCTTCTTCGCCTATCACGACACCCTGATGGACAAGGAAACACCCGGCCTCGGCATGGCCGAACGCGAGATGATAGTGGTCGCCACCTCTGCACGCAACCAGTGCCAGTACTGCGTGATCGCGCACGGCGCGATTCTGCGGATACGCGCCAGGAATCCCTACATTGCCGATCAGTTGGCCAGCAACTACCGTAAGGCCGATATTTCCGAGCGTCAGCGCGCCATGCTTGATTTTGCGCTCAAGGTTTCGCGCCGGGCGGAAACCGTGGACGAATCCGACTACCAGCATCTCAATGCGCTCGGTTTTGACGACGAAGACATCTGGGACATCGGCGCCATCAGCGCTTTTTTCGGGCTCTCGAACCGCATCGTCAACCTGTCGAGCATGCGCACCAATGACGAGTTTTACCTGATGGGCAGAGTACCGAGGGAAAAATAGGTTACACCGGTGAAATACCGTGGCAACAAAGACCGAAGCTGATCGGAGAAAGGTTTTTTTCTAGCCCGAATGTTTCATAAACCCCGCAAACGTTTCGATAAACCGCCCAATATGCAGGGTTATTGGGTGCCTGGCTGAGAATGAGTGACGCCAGGCGCGCAGATTCGGCAAGTTAGAATCGATTTTTAAGCTGTGATTGACATAAAACAAGCGCTTTGTTGCGCTTGCAGGCAGGCCAGTACCTTCCCATTCAGGATTCAGCTTTCTTGAGTGAGCGTTCCGGGTGACGGCCAGTCAGGGAGCAGCAGGTGGTGGGCGGGCCAGGAAGATAATTTCGGTGATTTTGTGCAGCAGCGATTTGACCGGGCAGTGGCTGGGCAAATGTAGCCGAACGCGGTCTTTGTACTGCACCACGCGCACGGCCAACTTGAATAGCTTGAGCATGATCGTGCCGGGCTGAGCGTTCGCCAGTTCGGTATGGCGCAGGGTTTCCGTCCTCAAGGCATGGTGTAGGACATAAGCGGCACATGAAAAGTAAAGACGCAGGTGATTGGCCAGAAATGTGTGGTCCGAGGTACGGTCACAGGCGAGATCATTCTTCATGTGCTTGATATAGTTTTCATCCTGCCCGCGCGCACAATAGAGGTCCCGATACAGGCACTCCGGGCTGGGCAAATCCAGCGAAGTGACCACAAAGCGGGGATTCTCTCCCAGAGTCATCACTTCGGCTTTAAGAACCACCCGAAACGGTTGGGGCCAACTTTTTGCGGCGTACTCGACTTCGTGATAAGTGCGGGTGCGCAGCGGCGGTGCCTGGTGATAATGCCGGGCATAGAGGCATCGCTGTTCATGCTGCTGACGCACCGCATCCAGATAGGGTCTGGCGAGCCTCGACAAAACGGCGTTGCCGGTCATGCCAAAGATAAAATCGGTGTTCACATCGTCCAGCGCTAACTGCATCAACTCGGGGTTGGAGAAATGGCCGTCACCGCGCAGAATGATATGCGTGTCAGGCCAGACGGCGCGAAGACGCGTTAACACGCGCTTGAGGATCATCGCGTTTTCAACGCCTTTCGGGCGCTTGCCGGGGCGCAGTGCGGCGCAGATGAATTTGCCTGACAAGCCCTCAAAAACAAACAGCGGCAGATAGCAGTGGCTACGGTAGTGGTGGTTATAAAAGGCCAGTTCCTGTTGCCCGTGGGTCTGATCCTCGGAATGATCCATGTCGAGGACGATGACCTCAGGGGGTTGGCTATAACTGGCGATGAACTGATCCACGAAAGCCCGGGCCAGGCGATAGATATCCCGGGCGGTGGTGGCATTTTCCAGGCGTGAAAAAGTCGAAGCGCTGGCCAGGTCATTATCGTGATCCAGAGGTTTGCGTCCGACTCCCAGTTTAAACAATGGGTCAGTCCGCAGGTGGTTGGCGTCATTGCCGTCCTCATAACCGCAGGCAATCTGGTAGATCCGTTGCGCCATCAAG
>JAAEPH010000022.1 GCA_024232855.1 Gammaproteobacteria bacterium | reverse complement strand
TGCCGCACCCTGCCTGGCTTTCACTCGGTCAGAGCGCTCAACATAGTGTAACTATGCCTGCGCACTCTTCGGTCGCGAAAGCCAGGCAGGGCACGCCCTATTGCCCCCTCGCTACGAACGGTGGTGAGATATGCGGGCTAGTTCAGGCTACTGCAATTTCTGTGGAATATTCCTCAGATCGAAAGTTCCGCGGCAAGATATCGGCGAAATGTGAGAATGGTCACAAAAACACCATGAGTTGATGTCGCGACGATCTTTGTGACAGCCCCGGGGAAAGGTCGACAGGAACGGTCGGGTCAAGAATTGTCGGGCAAGTCCTGAAAGATCGTTTTAATCGCGCTGTCGATGCCGGATAACGGTTTACTGAAATGGCGGATCAGGGTTAGCTGGCGCGTGTCGACCGGATTACCGAACGGAATCTTGACCAGTTTTTCCTGCTCCGGGTTGGCGTGCAGGCGTTGCGGCACTACGGAAACCCCGAAGCCGTCGGCGACCAGGTTCTCGATCGCCTCGAGTGAATCTATCTCGATCGATGGGGTAATGTGGATGCCGCGCTGCTGTAACCTGGCGGCGATGTGCTGGCCGACCCAGGTGCGCTTGTTAAATGCGATATAGGGTCGCGAGCGCAGCAATGTGGCGTCGGATTCAGCGTCGATCCCCGCCGGGCCGATGACGTAAAACGGTTCGCTGGCAATGGGCGTGATATCGAGTTCCGGTATTTCCACTACCGGGGTCGTCACCAGCGCGTAGTCGAGTTCGTGACCGACCACCGCTGCCGCGAGTTCACCCGACAACCCCGACGTGACGTTCACCTGCAGTTCGGGGAAGCCCCTGCGCAGCGCGTCCAGTACCCGCGGTAGCAGGTGGTGTACACAGGTGGGAATAAAGCCGATGGAAACCGGGCCCGAGGGTTTGGCGCCACTGGCTTCGAGCCGAATGTCGTCCACCTTGCCGAGAACTTCGCTCGCCAGGCGGGCGATACGCACGCCTTCCGCGGTTAACGCAACCGGTCGACTGCTGCGGTCGAACAGATTCACCTCGAGTGTGGATTCGAGCTGATTCATCTGTACGCTGACCGCTGCGTGACTCAGGCCGATGCGGTCGCCCGCCGCGGCAAAACTGCCCTTGTCCAGAATTGTCGCGAGGGTGCGCAGTTGGCGCAGGTTCATAAGTGCGTCATTAGTTAAATAAAATTAAATATTACATTAAATAAATTTGAGTTTCATTAAAATTACTTAAGTAATATGATGTGCCGATGTCTTCATCAGCAGCAACATCATCGACGGGATCGATCGCCGTCAGCGTCTGGCGCGGCGACGCGCGGCACGGAAATTTCCAGCTGTTCCAGGTGCCTCAGCAGCCCAGTCAGACCATACTCGACGTCGTCACCTGGATTCAGCGGCATGCCGATCCCGGTCTCAGCTACCGATTTGCCTGCCGGGTCGGCATGTGCGGCTCCTGTGCGATGATGGTGAACGGTATCCCGCGCTGGACCTGCCGCACCCACGTCAACAAGGTCTTGCGGGACAACCGGCTCACCATCGAACCCTTGCGCAACATGCCGATAATCAAGGACCTGGCCTGTGACATGAGCGAATTTTTCGACAAGTGGAAGCAAGCCAGGGGGCAGTTCGAGGGATCGAGCACGCGCGATCAGCAGGTGGCGGCGTTGTCGCCCGGTTTGCCCCGACGAAGGATCGCCGATGCCGCCACCGAGTGTATTAATTGCGGAATCTGTTATGCCGCATGCGATGTCGTTAGCTGGAATCGCGACTATCTCGGACCCGCGGCGCTGAACCGGGCCTGGAGCCTGCAGAACGATGAACGCGACTGTGCCGGTGAGCAACGCCTGCGGGCGGTTGCCGGCGACGCCGGGTGTCATCAATGTCACGCGCAGCAGGGTTGCGCCACCTATTGTCCCAACGAACTCAATCCTACCGCCTCGATCGCCGGACTGAAACGCATGGTCTCGCAGGCCTGGTTCAACAAGGGGCTAGCCTGCCATCCTGGAAAGAAATGCGGGCTCGGTAAACGCCATGCTTGAGATGCGGCTGTATCTCGCCCAGCGCATCAGCGCCGCCATTCTGGCGCCGCTGGTGTTGATGCACCTCGGGCTCATGGTCTACGCCATCCAGGGCGGACTCGATGCCGGCGAAATCCTCGCACGCACGCGCGGCAGCCTTTTCTGGGGCAGCAGCTACGCCCTGTTTGTCATTGCCGTGGCGGTGCACGCCAGCATCGGCCTGCGCAAGATTCTGCACGAGTGGCTCGGGTGGCGCGGGGCGCTGTTGCACGGGTTTAGCTGGCTCTGTCTCGCCGGTCTGTTGTTTGCCGGCCTGCGCGCGGTCGCGGCGGTGGTGCTGCCGTGAAGGCGCATCGCAAGCAGCCCCTGTACCTGGCGTTCCTGCTACACCGTGTCTCGGGCCTCGCGCTCGCGCTGTTTCTGCCGTTTCACTTTTACGTCCTCGCGTTGTCGCTGCAGGGAAACCAGAAACTCGACAGTTTCCTGCACTGGAGCCAGTTACCGCTGGTGAAATTTGCCGAAACCGGCCTGGTGTTCCTGCTTGCGATACATCTGCTCGGCGGCCTGCGCCTGCTCGCGCTGGAAAACCTGCCGTGGAGCAACGCGCAGAAGAACTACGCGGCGATCGCGGTCGCGAGCGCATTTTTCGTTGCCCTCGGGTTTCTGCTGAGGGCTTTCTGAATGGACTACCAGACGCTGAAAACCGATATCCTGATTCTCGGCAGCGGTGGCGCCGGCCTGTTCGCCGCATTGCATGCCCTGCAGGCCAACCCGGATCTCGACGTCACCATTGCGGTCAAGGGTCTGCTCGGCAAGTGCGGCTGTACGCGCATGGTGCAGGGTGGCTATAACGTCGCCCTGAGCCCGGGCGATTCGGTGGAACGCCATTTCATGGATACGATCAATGGCGGCAAATGGCTACCCGACCAGGATATGGCGATGCGTCTCTGCCAGACCGCGGTGACGCGGGTGCAGGAGCTCGAAAACGAGCTTGGCTGTTTTTTCGATCGCAACGACGACGGTTCGCTCCACCACAAGGCCTTTGCCGGGCAAACCTTCGATCGCACGGTGCACCGGGGTGATCTTACCGGCATCGAGATCATCAGCCGCCTGATGGAACAGGTGCGCGCGTTACCGGTGAACATGATGGAAGAGCATCGCGCGCTGGCCTTGCTGCCGTCGCGCGATGGCGATGCACTTGCCGGCGTGCTGATGGTCGATATGCGCAGCGGCGAGTTTCGCGTGGTGCGGGCGAAGGCGGTACTGATGGCGACCGGCGGCGGTCCGACCATGTATCGCTACCATACGCCGTCGGGTGACAAGTCCATGGATGGCCTGGCGATGGCCTTGCGTCTCGGTATCGGCCTGCGCGATATGGAAATGGTGCAGTTTCACCCCACCGGTCTGCTTGCCGGTCGCGATACGCGTATGACGGGAACCGTGCTCGAGGAAGGTTTGCGCGGCGCGGGCGGCTACCTGCTCGACGGTAACGGTGAGCGCTTCATGCTCAACTACGACGCCGACGGCGAACGCGCCACGCGCGATATCGTCAGTCGCGGGATTTACGCGGAAATGCGTGCCGGGCGCACCACGCCGAACGGCGGCGTCTACATCGCCATGAGCCACCTTGGAGCTGAAAAGGTTGCGCAAAAGTTTCCCGGCATGGTGAAGCGTTGCGCCGATTGCGGATTCGATCTCGCCGGCGGGCGTGTCGAAGTGGTGCCGACGGCGCATTACTTCATGGGCGGGGTCGTGGTGACACCGGATACGCGCAGCCGCCTGCCGGGTCTGTTTGTCGCCGGCGAAGATGCGGGCGGCTCGCACGGCGCCAACCGGCTCGGCGGTAACGGCGTCGCCAACTCGACCGTGTTTGGTGGCATCGCCGGCGATGAAATGGCCGGCTTCGCGGCAGGGCAGGGTACATGGGCCGATATTGACGAGGATTTGGTCAGCGCTGCCATTGACGAATCCATGTCCCCGCTACGCCGGGCTAAAGCCGACATTAATTCGATCAGGGACAGGTTGCTGGACCTGATGTGGGAGGGTGTCGGAGTGCTACGCGATGCACAGGGCATTACGCGGGCGCAGACCCAGTTGGCCGATTTGAAAAGTGAGCTGTTGGCAAGTGGAATTGGTGATGCCAACCGGGTGTTCGCCTTAAGCTGGCACGACTGGCTCAACCTGCAGAGCCTGATCGAAGTGTCCGAAGTGATTGCCGCCGCCGCGCTGTCGCGCGAGAATTCCCGGGGCGCGCACTACCGCGAGGATTTTCCCGAGGTCGGCAGCCTCGAAGAATCCTATTTTACGATTGCACGCAGCGAGGCGACCGGGTTGAAGGTCGAACGCCGGCCGGTCGAGTTTTCCATTGTCAAACCGGGGGAGTCCCTGATTCAAGATGATTGAATATGAAACCATAGAGCGCGCGGCGCGGCAGATCATGGCCAATGCCGCGATCGATATACCCCCCGATTATCGGCAGGGCATCGAAGACATGTCGAAGTGGGAAAAGGGTGAACTGTCCTGCTTCGTACTGCAGACCATGATGGACAACTGGAAGGCCGCGAGCGCGGACCGGCGTCCGATGTGCGCCGATACCGGCTTGCCGCGCTACTACGTCAAGATCGGTAACAACGCGCAACTCGCGGACGGTTTCATCGGCCTGGAACGCGCGCTGCGCAGCGCTACCGCGAAGGCGACCCACGATATACCGCTGCGTCCGAACCGGGTGCACCCGCTGTGGCGCACCGACCACAACAACAATGTCGGTATCAATGCGCCCGAGATCGACTGGAGTTTCGAGCCCGATGCCGACTGGATCGACATTACCTCGGTCCACAAGGGTGGCCTGTTCGGCACCGATTACCGCATGCTGTTTCCGGGCGACGGCATCGACGGTATCAAGCGTTTCTTCCTCGACACCCTGGTGTCTTTCGGTAAGCGCGGTCTTGCCTGCCAGCCGGCGATCGTCGGTATCGGTCTCGGCGGTTCCAAGGACATCACCATGGTGCTCGGCAAGCAGGCCGCCTGCCTGCGCGTGGTCGGCGATCGCAACCCGGATGCGAAGATCGCCGAGCTCGAACTGGAACTGAAACGCATGGGCAACAGTATCGGCATGGGTGCGATGGGTTTTGTCGGCAACGCGATGGTCGCGGATTGCCACATCGAGGTCGGTTACACCCATACCGGCGGTATGCCGATGAGCGTGCACACTTTTTGCCTGTCGTCGCGCCGCGCCACGGTGCGCATTCATGCTGATGGCAGTTGCGAGTATCGCCACGATCCGCAGTGGTTCACCCCTTACATGCGCCGGGAGACAGTCGAATGGCCGACAGCAGAGCACAGCGAAAAACAGTCCGTCTAACGCTCCCGGTGCGTGACAGAGACCTCGACGGTCTCGAGATCGGCACCGTGGTTTACCTCGACGGCGTGATTTACACCGGGCGCGAAGGCGTTTACAAAAAAGTGCTCGAAGAGGGCGCCGATCTGCCCGAGGGCCTCTGCGAGTTGAGCAATGTCAACTTTCACTGCTCACCGGCGGCCGCGGTCGAAGATGACGGCAGTTACACCGTGGGTGGGGTTACCGCGACCGCCAGCTTTCGCTTTTCCAAATGGATGCGCGCCTGGCTGGAATGCTCGGGCGCGCGCATCATCATCGGCAAGGGCGGCATGTCGATCGAGGACTATCGCGATATCCTCGTGCCTGCCGGCGCAATTTACCTGACCACGGTCGGTTACGGCACCGGCGCGCTGTTAGGGCGCGGTATCAAGGCTGTGCGTAAAGTGCACTGGCTCGAGGAACTGGGTAACGCGCAGGCGATGTGGATTTTCGAGGTGGAGAATTTCGGTCCCTTTATCGTCGAGAGCGATCTTGACGGCAACAGCCTGTTCCAACAGCAGGGACAACTGATCAATGCCAACCTGGAAAAACTGTACGAGGGTTTAAAGGCGCCGGCGCTGAGTCGCTACGGCGAGACCGACGATCGCAAGGATGAACTGATTTAACTTCCAGGCGTCTTTGAAGATTCCATTCCTATGGGGAATCCCGGCTCAGGCGTCATTGTGATGACGATGTACAGGGACGTACCGGTCCGGCGCCCCGGAGTGCCGCGTGAGGCAGGATGCCGGGAGCGGCCCGCCGGCGACGCGGCAATCTCCAGGCAGCCGTCATTGCGAGGAGCACAGCGACGAAGCAATCTCCAAACGATATGCCAGACTTCGGGAGATTGCTTCGCTTCGCTTTTAGGCCCCCTGGGTCCGCAATGACCAGCTTTGACTTGGCTTGCGATGCTTGCCCAGACAGCATAATATTCGCGGTTCAAATATAAAAACGCAGCTAATACCTGCAGATCGACATTCGGAGGAGCAAAATGAAAAAACTATCCATGCTATCGGTTCTGATGGCGGTATTCACCCTATTATTTTCACAGACCAGCCTCGCGGCCTGTGGCGAGATAGTGATCGGCTCGGCAATATCCCTGACCGGCAAATACGCAACCAATGGTGTTCATGCGCAAAAAGGGTATGAATATGCGATTTCCAAGATCAAGGAAAACGGCGGCGTTAAAATTGACGGCAAGTGCTACAACTTCAAGGTCATTTACTACGATGACGAATCCAAGGGCGACCGCGCTGCAACTCTTGCCGAGCGCCTGATCAGCCAGGACAAGGTGCAATACATGTTGGGGCCTTACTCTTCGGGTATGACCAAGGCTATCGCACCAGTTACCGAAAAATACCAAATTCCGATGGTGGAAGCCGAAGGTGCATCTCGCTCACTATTTAATAAGGGCTATAAATATATATTTGCTGTGTTATCTACTTCCGAACAGTATCTTGCTTCAACGATTGGGTTGGCCGCGAGCGTAGCTGAAAAGAATGGTAAATCACCGTCTAGCGTTAAGGTAGCTATTGCCGTCGAAAATGATCCTTTCTCACTCGACATCCGGGCAGGTGTACTGGACGACGCAGAGAAGTTTGGCATGCAGATTATTATTGACGAGAAGCTGCCACGCGACCTGTCGGACATGAGTGCTATCCTGACCAAGGTTAAACTTTTGAAGCCAGACTTACTGGTTGTTAGCGGTCACTCTAAGGGAGCGGCAACAGCAGTTCGTCAGATCAGTGAACAGAATGTCAAGGTGCCACTTATTGCAATGACTCATTGTGAAGCGACAGATGTCACCGGTAAATTTGGTGATGCGGCTAATGACATCGTTTGCCCCACCCAATGGGCAGAAACTATGTCCTACGAGGATCCGATTTTTGGTACCGCGGCCAATTACGAATCCGGTTTCAAAAAGGCATATCCTGAATATAAGGGTCGACAAGTACCCTACCAGACTGCACAGGCCTCGGCTGCGGTATACGTCTTTAAGGATGCTTTCGAGCGTGCAGGTAGCATGGATAAGGAAAAGGTCCGTGATGCCCTTTCTGCAACCGAAATGCAAACCTTCTACGGTAATATCAAGTTCTCCGAGGCGGGCAATAATATTGCTAAGCCTATGGCTTTGCGCCAGATTCAGGATGGTCGTTACAACGTGGTAGCACCTGCCGAATTTGCCTCGCACGAGCTGAACTGGCCACGCAAGTAGCGGTTCCGATGTAAAACAGGACGCCTCCGGCGTCCTGTTTTACTTTTATATGCGAGAAGTTCTATGGATCAAATCCTCGGCAATATTGGTCTCCTGATTGATTATCCGGTTGTAAACCTGAAAATTGTTCTGGACGGGGTAATGATTGGTGCACTGTTCGCGCTGGCCGCCTATGGCCTGGCGTTGGTGTGGGGCGTGATGAACGTCAAGAACCTGGCGCAGGGTGATTTTGTTATCGCCGGTGGTTACGTCTCGTGGTGGCTGGTTGAGCACGGTTTTCCGGCACTGCTCGGTGTTCCGGTTGCCTTTATTGTGATGTGGGGCATCGGCTGGGTGATTTACAAGCTGGTGATTTCACGTGTTATCGAACGTGATCTTTTTACTTCGCTGCTCGCGACATTCGGTCTCGCCATCATGATGGCGCAGATCATGAACCTGATGTTCGGCTCCGATACGCAAAGTGTCGACCTCGGGTACCCAACGCTGCATTTCTTCGACGGTTTCATCGATGTGCCCATCGCCAAGTTGATCGGTGTGTTAATGGCGTCCGCACTCGCGGCGGGTGTCATCGTATTCATGAAATCGAGCCGCATGGGGCAGGCGATACGCGCCACCGCCCAGGATGCCCGCGCGGCGCGCGTGCTCGGCATCGATACCGAAAAGGTTTATGCCTTTACCTTTTCGTTGAATTCGGCGATCTGTGGTGCAGCAGGCGCCATCATCGTTATGGTCTGGATAATTCAACCTTTCTACGGAATTTCCTACTCGATTCGTGCCTTCGTGATTGTCACCGCCGCGGGTCTGGGTAATTTGCCGGGTGTCATCGCCGCAGGCCTAGGCATCGGTGCGCTGGAGCAGTACGGGGCGCATATATTCGGTATCGGTTACCAACAGGCTGTGGCGGTCATGTTACTGTTGCTGGTTTTGTTGTATCGGCTGATTCAACAGCGGCGTAATCGCCAGGTCTTGAAGTAGGGCGATGACGATGAACAGAAATAAAACCATTCTTTACTCGTTGATTCTGGCTTTCACTATCGTCGCGCCGTTTGCCTTCCCTAATTTCGGCACTCAGCTAGCAACCTTGTGGCTGATGATAATTGTCGCGATAACCTGGGACATGACCGGTGGGCAGATGGGTTATAACTCGCTCGGCAATATCTTTTTTTACGGCACCGGCATGTATGTCGCGGCGCTGATTACGATCGGCCTGACCTACGACGTTGGTGACTACACCAGTGCCGCTGGTGGTGGTATTTATGAATTTACCGACCTCGAGTATTTCGGTGGCATGGCACTCGGGATACTGGGCGCGGGGTTGTTCTGTTCCGCCTGTGCGATTGTCATCGGTTGGCTGACCTTCGGTTTGCGCGGACCCTATTTCGCCATCGGCACGCTCGGCGTCGCCATCGCGGCGGGTGAACTGGTCTCGAACTGGGAATGGGTTGGTGGTGGCCAGGGTATTGCGCTGCCGGTTTACCCAGGCGATTTCGATACCGGTAAGACTTACTTTTACTTCCTGTTTGCTGCGGTCGGTATAGGCGCCTTCCTGTTCGCACGTTGGCTCTATGGCACTCGCTTTGGTTCCGCGATCAACGCAATACGTGACGACGAAGAAAAGGCGGACGCGATGGGTATCCATACACTGCGCTACAAGCTTTATACCTGGGCCATGGCCGCCTTTTTTGTCGGTATGGCCGGTGGTATTTCGGCGTTTCAGTTGATTCATTTCGAACCCCTGGAAACGGCTTATCAGACCATTAACCTCGGCATATTCATGGTGGTCTGCGTGCTGCTCGGCGGTAAAGGGACTCTCTGGGGTCCTGTGGTCGGCGCCATCCTGTTTCACCTGTTTAAGGAGGTTACCTGGAATTACCTGCTCGGCTGGCAATGGGTTGCGCTCGGCGCATTGATCGTGGTCACCGTGGTTTACTTCCAGGATGGTGTGATGGGTTGGCTGGTACACAAGAAGCCGGAATGGTTTGGCATCCGCGTTGAGAAAAAAGTGGCGAGTGGTAGCAAATGACGACCACTATTGATGTTTCCGGTGTTTCCAAGTCGTTTGGCGGTGTCGTCGCCAACAGGGAAGTTTCGCTCTCCGTCAATACCGGCACGATTACCGGATTGATCGGACCCAATGGCTCGGGCAAAACCACGCTGTTTAATTCCATCGTCGGCTATCACCCGATCGATTCCGGATCGATCAAGTTTGAAAGTAGCGAGATTTCAGAACTGTCAGTACAACAGATCGCACGTCGGGGTCTGCTGCGAACTTTCCAGCAAACCCGCATCTACGGCGCGATGAACGGTGTCGAAAACATGCTGATCTCGTTGCCGCATCGCAAGATGAGCATCTGGGATGCGCTGAAAACATTCACCCGCGAAGACTACGAGCGCGCCGACCACCTACTCGAATTCGTCGGCCTGTACGAGAAGCGCATGCTCAAGAGCGGCGACCTGTCTTTCGGTCAGCAAAAGTTGCTCGAGTTTGCGATGGCGCTGATGAATGAACCGACCTGTTTGTTGCTCGACGAACCCACCGCCGGGATCAACCCGACGCTGATCAACGGCCTCATCGATCGCCTCAAACGCGCCAATTCGGAGTTTGGCATCACCCTGTTCGTTATCGAGCACAACATGCGCGTGATTATGAACCTGGCCGAAAATATTTACTGCCTGGCGCATGGCGAACTGCTGGCGCAAGGCACACCGGACGAAATTCAAAACGACCAGCGCGTGATCGACGCCTACCTGGGGGCACATTAGATGACTGACGAGACCTCGGACGAGCGCAAGAAGGCCAGCGGTTACCACGTCGGCGGGGTCGATTCGGTTATTTCAGTCGAGGAAGTGACCCGCCAGGCCGCGGCCATCGCGGAAGACATCAGTCTCGAGCAGCTCGATGCGCTGGCCAATAACGAGCCGCACGTATCGATCAGGAACCTGGTTGCCGGCTACGGGCAGATGGAAATCCTGCACAACCTCGACCTGCGCGTGGGCAAGGCACAATCGTTGTGCCTGATCGGTCCCAACGGCGCCGGCAAATCGACCATACTGCACGCCATTTTCGGCTTTAACCGGATTTTTTCCGGCAGCATTGAAATCTGTTCGGAAAACGGTGTCAACAATGTCACCAGAATGACGCCAAATCAGAAACTGGCCGAGGCCGGGATTGCATACATCCTGCAGGATAAATCGATCTTTCCGAACATGACGGTGGAGGAGAATCTGTGGATGGGTGGATTCCTGAAAAATAGACCTCAGGAAGCCAAAGAGGCCGCGGAAAAAGTGTTCGATAAGTACGATCGCCTCGCCGCCCGGCGCAAGCACAGGGCCGGGGTGTTGTCCGGCGGCGAGCGCCGCCTACTGGAGATTTCGCGCGCGCTGGTGATGAATCCCGAGATACTGCTGGTGGACGAGCCGTCGATCGGTCTCGAGCCACGCTTCATCGACATGGTGTTCGAAATCCTCGACGACCTGCAGAACGTCGAGGGCAAGACCATCATCATGGTCGAGCAAAACGCGAAGAAAGGGCTCGAGTTCGCCGATATCGGCTACGTGCTGGTTTCGGGGCAACTGGCCATCGCCGGCAAGGGTGACGACCTGTTGCAGAATTCGAAAGTCGGCGAACTGTTCCTTGGCGGCTAGTCGCTACCGCATAGCATCCATCCCGGGTGACGGTATCGGTATGGAAGTCGTTCCCGAGGGCATCAAGGTCCTCGAAGCGCTCGCGCCACGTTTTGATATTTCCCTAGAATTCCAGCATTTCGACTGGAGTTGCGAACGCTACCTCGAAACCGGTGCGATGATGCCCGAAGACGGTATCGCGCAACTTGCGGCTTTCGATGCAGTTTTTCTGGGCGCCGTCGGCTTTCCGACCGTTCTCGATCACGTCTCGCTGTGGGGCCTGTTGATCCCGATCCGGCGCGAGTTCCAGCAGTACATCAATCTGCGGCCGGTACGGTTATTCGAAGGCATGCAATGTCCGCTGGTTGGCAAGCAGGCCGGCGATATCGATTTTTACGTGGTGCGCGAAAATTGCGAGGGCGAATACTCCAATGTCGGCGGCCGAATGTTTGCCGGTACCGAAGACGAAATGGCGATGCAGCAGTCGATCTTCACCCGCAAGGGAACCGATCGGGTGTTGAAATACGCCTTCGAGCTCGCCATGTCACGCCCGCGCAAGCGCCTGACTTCGGCCACCAAGTCGAACGGCATCATCCACACCATGCCTTTCTGGGACGAGCGGGTCGCGTTAATGGCCGAGGGCTACCCGCAGATCGACCTGGACAAGTACCACATCGATATCCTGGTGTCGCACTTTGTCAACAAGCCCGAGATCTTCGACGTCGTGGTCGGCTCCAACCTGTTTGGCGATATTCTCTCCGATCTCGGTCCGGGCGTGACCGGGACCATCGGCATCGCGCCGTCGGCTAATATCAACCCGGAAGGCGATTTCCCGTCGATGTTCGAGCCGGTACACGGTTCCGCGCCGGACATCGCCGGGCAGGGAATCGCAAACCCGATCGGCCAGATCTGGTCGGCGGCGATGATGCTGCAGCATCTCGGGCATGGTGCGGCGCACGATGCCATCGTTACGGCCATCGAGGATGTGATTCACGAACGCGACAGCCTGACGCCGGATATGGGTGGAGACGCGAGTTGCGGCGAATGCGCATCCGCGATCGCTGAACGGCTAGCGAGTGGCTAGCGGGGGGCTAGCAGGATAAGGATAATCGATGCGCTAATCAGCAAAATGCCGGCGATTTCCCTGGACGTCACTTTTTCCTTGAAAAACAGCACCGTCACCAGAAACGTAAAGATCAATTCGATCTGCCCGAGCGCGCGTACGTGAGTCGCGTTTTCCAGGGTGAAGGCGCTGAACCAGCCGATTGACGCCAGACCGCCGCTAATTCCTACCAGCGCCGCCGGGCGCCAGTGTACGAAGACCCTTCTCAATTGGCCAGGATCACGCAGGGCGATCAGGATTCCCATCACGGCGATTTGCAGAATCAACACGACCAGCAGCGTAAACGAAGCCGCGACGAGATAGTTCTCCACGCCCAGCGAAAGCGATGCCGCGCGGAACAGCACCACGCTCATTCCAAGCCATGCCGCGCAGGCGAGCCCGATCAGGGTCGGCAGTCGCCACAGGCCGCGGACAAGGCTGTCGATGCCGAGTTTCGCCTGGCCGGCGCTCAATATCACCAGTCCGAGGGCGCTCATTGCAATTGCGATGACGACAGGCGGGGTCAGGCGATCACCCAACAGTAGCAGGCCAAACACCGCGACCATCACGGTTTCCAGTTTTGATATGGTGGTGCCGACGGCGAAGTTGTGAAACGAAAACAGCCACAGCAGAAAGACGGTGAACATGATCTGGCAGATTCCACCGAGCAACGCGTAACCCAGGAACCCCGGGCTCAAAGCGGGTAGTGGTTGCCCATCGATATTAACAACGACCAGAAAGTAAACCAGCGCGATCGGCCAGGCATAGACAAAACGCACGTAGGCGGCCCCGAGGGTCGATAGCTTACCCCTCAGGTGTTTTTGCAGCGCCGAGCGAATGTTCTGAAAAAACGCCGCGGCGATGGTTAACGGAATCCACAGTTCCATGATCAGGGCTTCAGTTTGAATTGGCGCAGAATACCGATTAAGTCGTCATGGCGAAAGCCGGAATTCAGCGTGCCGCGGGATCGAGCTCACTAACGTCATACCGGCGAATGCCGGAATCCAGTTCCACGTTTGGGAACGTTGCCATGACTCTGGATCCCGGCTAAGTGGGCCGCGATCGGACATCTTCAACACGGGTTAATCCGCACCGGTTATTGGGACAGCGCCTGCGTCTGGAAATCGGTTCGCCCGGGGTTGAAAAGTGTCGCTCAGCGCTCCAGGTTGCGGGTAATTTTCTGCAGTCTTTCCATCGAGACCTGGTTTCGCTGTTCCTGCCGGGTAACCCTGTCCAGGGTTTCCTTTACGAAATTGATATGCTCGTGGGTATTGTCGCGGGCCGCCTCCCCGTCGCCCGAGAAAATCGCATCGATGATGCGCTGGTGGTGCTCGCGAATAATATCCCGCCCGCTGTCATCGATATAAAGTTTCTTGAACGATAATTCGACGCTGCGGTGTATTAGATCGAACAGGTTGCGCATGACGTGCAGCAACACCAGGTTATGCGAGGCCTCCGCGATGGAAAGATGGAAGTCGACATCGGCCGCCGCTTCCTTTTGTGAATCCGTATTGTATTGCGCCTCGCAGAACTGGTCGAAGCGAAGCTGAATAATCTTGCGATCGGCGTCGGTCGCGCGGATTGCCGCGTAGTAGGCTGAAATTCCCTCCAGCGCGTGCCTGAATTCGAGCAGGTCATGCGCCATTTCCGGGCTCTTGGCGAGTAAATCCACGAGCGGCTCGGTGAGTGAATCCCCGGGTGAAACTTCGACATAGGTGCCCCCGCCGGGCCGGGTAACCAGCAGCCGGCGCGATTTCAATAGCTGAATAGCTTCCCGGATCGACGGCCGGGATACCTGGAATTCTCGAGCCAGGTCTCGCTCGGAAGGCAGGCGTTCCCCCGGTTTAATGGTTCCTTCAAGCAACTGGCGCTCTACCTCCGCGGCGATCGTTTCGGATATTTTTTGCTGGCTTATTTTTTTGTAGTCCATGTGAGCTCGATTCTTTGCGAGGTAATGTGGTCTGACCAAATATACGGGAAGAGCGACAGTTTTCAAGTTATTTCTATTGGTCTTACCAGTTACCAGAAAATACAAAATTGTTTCGAGGGTTGTGCGTAAACTTGGTAAATCAATGTTTATACTCGATATATATTTGACTTTATCGGCTAAATCAACTATTTTGCGGTCGGACCAGTTTACCAGAAGTAATGTTTTTCGACGAATTCATTCAATTTTCAACGAATCCGCTGATCGAAACAGAAACTGAAGTCAACTTTTTATCAACCATCGGGCGAAGGCTCGTGAAACGAAATCCCGGAGGGGAAAATCACCATGAAATTGAAACTGAAAGCCCTGGCACTGGGGGCTACCGTCGCGTTTACGATGGCAGCCGCGCCGGTACAGGCGGAAAAGAAAGTACTGCTGAAACTGCCCGTCTGGTTCGGCACGCATCTAACCGGCCTGGGTTCCACGCCGAAGTGGCTGGCCGAAAACGTTAACGTCGCCTCGGGCGGATCCGTGAAAATCAAGATCTACGAACCCGGCAAATTGATTCCGCCGAAGGAAATGCTCGATTCCATTTCCAAGGGTCAAATCAACGCCGGTTATACTACCCCCGGTTACAATACCGGCAAGGTGGGTAACAAGGGCGGCATTTTTTCGGCAGTTCCTTTTGGTCCCGATGCGCCAGAATTCCTCGCCTGGATTTATTACGGCGATGGCCGTGCGTTGTGGCAGGAAATGTACGACAAGGCCGGTTATAACGTGCACTCGATTCCCTGCGGAATCATTGCGCCGGAAACCTCGGGCTGGTTCTCCAAGCCGATCGACAAGCCTGCCGACCTGGAAGGACTGCGCATGCGCTTCTTTGGTCTCGGCGCGCTGGTGATGGAAAAAATGGGTGTCTCCACCTCGTTGCTTTCTTCCAAGGAAATCTTTCCGGCACTGGAGAAAGGCGCCATCGACGCAACCGAATTCTCGATGCCCGCGATCGACAAACTGCTCGGTTTTTACAAGATCCTGAAGTTCAACTACTACCCGGGATGGCACCAGCCAGCGACAACCTTCGAAGTCCTGATCAACAAGGACTACTGGGCCGGGATGTCAGCCTCGCAGCAGGGTCTGATGGAACTCGGCTGCAAAGCGGCGATGCTCGACGGTCTCGCGCTTGGCGAGGCGATCCAGTTCCCGGAAATGAAGGCGAACCTGGAAAAGGGCGTCGAAAACCGCTACTGGTCTGACGAAATGCTCGGTCAGTTCAGGTCCAAGTGGGACGAAGTGGTTGCCGAGGAAGGCGCCAAGGATCCCGAGTTCAAGCGCATTTACGACAACCTGTCGGCTTTCCGCGCGGACTACAAGATCTGGAACACCTGGGCCTTTCTGCCGCGTCCCGGTACCGTGCGCGAGTAATTCGTTCACGATCCAGGAAATCTTTACCCTTCGATATTGGTGCACAGGGAAGATATTGGTGCACAGGGAAGTGCACTCCTTTTTTAACCCGCTGAGAGGAAAAATACGTGTCGCCGAAACAACAACCTTATCGTATTCCGATCGTCGATTTGATGAATGGTATCGTTCGCAAAATTGCCGAGACTACCGCCTGGCTGAACGTGGCGCTGATCGTGGCGATCCTGACCTCGATCCTGTGGCGCTACGGATTTCACAATGCGCTGGTTTTCCTCGAAGAGCTGATCTGGCACATTTATGCGGTCGCCTTCATGTTCGGCATCGCCTACGGCATTACCATCGACTCGCACGTGCGCGTCGACCTGATACACATGAATCTCTCGCGCAGAAAACAGCATGTCATCGAAATTATCGGCATTATTTTCCTGATGCTGCCCTGCATGTGGATCGTGTTCGATCACAGCCTGTCCTGGGTTGCCGATTCCTACCGTGTCGATGAGCACTCATCGGCGCCAACCGGCCTGCCGCATCGCTGGATCATCAAGTCCTTCCTGCCGATGAGCTTCGCGTTGATGATGATCGCGACGGTGTCACGCCTGATCCAGGAAGCCCTGCTACTGCTGCATCACGGCAAGGAACCGGTGGTCACCGACCCGGTCGACGTGGGCATGCTGAAACACCTGTTCAACGTGCGCATCAACGAACTGTACCGCGAACCTGAGCCACTGCAGCCTTCGACCCACGACAACGATAACCGGGAGGAACAGTCATGATGCTCGAACCCGACAATTGGCTGGTGATCGGCATGTTCGTCACCTTTATCACGTTACTGATGACGGGCTTCCCGGTCGCCTGGGTGCTCGCCGGTACCGGTATCCTGTTCGCCGGCATCGCCTATCTCACCGACAACCACTGGGAAACCTTCACCGGGCTGGATTACAACACCCTCGGGCTGCTGGTCGGGCGCATCTTCGACATCATGAACAACTGGGTGCTGGTGGCGTTGCCGATGTTCATCTTCATGGGGCTGATGCTGGACAAGTCCGGCGTTGCCGAACGCATGATGCACTCGATGCAGAAAATATTCGGCAACATCAAGGGCGGGCTGGCGATTACCGTCACCCTGATCGGCATCATCCTCGCTGCCTCCACCGGCATCATCGGTGCCTCGGTGGTATTGCTTGGCGTGATGAGCCTGCCGGTGATGATCAACCAGCGTTACCACAAGCCGCTGGCGCTCGGTACGGTCGCGGCCGCGGGTTGTCTCGGTATCCTGATTCCTCCGTCGATCATGCTGGTTATCATGGGCGATCAACTCGGTGTATCGGTTGGCGACCTGTTCATGGGCGCGGTATTTCCGGGCGTGGCGCTCGGCACCCTGTACGTGGCCTACATCCTGATCTACGGCTATCTCAAGCCCGAGAACGCGCCGCTCGCCGCCAACCACCAGAAGGTGACGCTCAAGGATGTCTCGCAACTCATCCTCGATATCGTGCCACCGGCATTGCTGATCCTGGCGGTGCTGGGCTCGATCTTCATGGGCATCGCCACCGTTACCGAGGCCTCGGGCGTCGGCGCGCTGGGCGCCATCGTGCTGGCGGCGGCCTACAGGAAACTCAATTTCGCGGTATTCAGGGAAGTCGTAATCAATACCATGAACACCTCGGCCTATATCTTCGCAATTTTCGTCGGCGCAACCATTTTCGCGCTGGTGCTGCGAGAATGCGGTGGCGACGAACTGATCGAATCGACCCTGAACGGTCTCGGCTTTGGGCCCCACGGATTGATTATTTTTGTTCTCGCGCTGGTATTCCTGCTCGGTTTTTTCCTCGACTGGATCGAAATCAGCCTGATAATTCTGCCGCTGCTCGGCCCGGTGGTCAGCGGTCTTGATCTCAATATCAACGGCTACGGCGAAATCGACAACCCGTCGCTGGTCTGGTTTGCCTTGCTGGTTGCGGTCACCCTGCAGACTTCCTTTTTGACACCACCCGTTGGTTTTGCGTTATTCTACCTCAAGGGCGTGTGTCCGCCGGACGTCAGGCTCGTGGAGATTTACCGGGGCGTGGTGCCATTCATCATTTTGCAGCTCATCGGCCTGGTGCTGGTGTTCATGTTTCCGTCGATGGTGACCTGGCTGCCCGCGATGGCTTACGGTAACTGATATCCACAACGGAGTCTCACCGGCAATGACACGAGGTACTTCAATCCGAGCTGGCGTAAAGCCGGCATAACGGAGATTCATTCATGTTTCAAATTCGTATTCACGGTCGCGGCGGGCAGGGCGTGGTCTCTGCCGCCGAGATGCTGTCCCATGCCGCTTTCGAAGAGGGTAAGCATTCGCAGGCGGTGCCGAGTTTCGGCTCGGAGCGCATGGGCGCGCCGGTGGTCGCCTACGTACGCATCGACGAGAAAGAAATCGAGCTGCGCGAACCGGTGCTCGACCCGACGCTGCTAATCGTGCAGGACCCGACGCTGTTCAGTGCGATCGATGTGTTCGCCGGGCTGCGCGAAGACGGCTACGTGCTGATCAATACCACCAAAACCCTGGCCGAACTCGGAATCGAGGAAGCGACGCAAAAGTTACCCGCTGGCCACGTCGCCACCGTTGCGGCGACCGAGCTGGCAATGAAATACCTGAAGCGCCCGACCCCGAACACGGTGTTGCTGGGCGCCTTCACCGCGATGAGCGACACGGTGCAAATCGATTCGGTGTGCGCGGCGATCATGAAAAAATTTCCCGGCAAGGTCGGCGAAATGAACGTCGAGGCAGCGCGCGCCGCGCACGCAGCGGCGGCGGTCTAATCAACAGGAGTAGACAAGAATGCTAAAACAAGTCGAAGGTTCGCACGCGGTCGCCGAGGCCGTGGCGCTATGCCGCCCGGAAGTCATTTCCGCCTACCCGATCACTCCGCAGACCCATATCGTCGAAGACCTCGGTACGATGGTGAAGGCTGGTGCGATCGAAAACTGTGAATTCATGCTGGTGGAATCCGAGTTCGGCGCACTCTCCGCGTGCATCGGTTCGTCGGCGGCGGGCGCGCGCAGTTATACCGCCACCTCCAGCCAGGGCATGTTGTTCATGATGGAAGCGGTCTACAACGCGTCGGGCATGGGCCTGCCGATCGTGATGACCGTCGGCAATCGTGCGATCGGTGCGCCGATCAACATCTGGAACGACTGGGGTGACTCGATGTCGGCGCGCGACGGCGGCTGGCTGCAGCTGTTCGTCGAAAGCAACCAGCAGGCGGTGGATGTACATATCCAGGCGTTCAGGCTGGCTGAGAAACTGAGTCTGCCGGTAATGGTGTGCATGGACGGTTTTATACTGACCCATTCCTACTCCCAGGTGGACATCCCCGAGCAAGCACAGGTGGATGAATTTTTACCACCGTTCGAGCCGCGCCAGGTACTCGACCCGGCATCGCCGCTGTCGATGGGCGCGATGGTTGGCCCCGAGGCCTTTACCGAGGTGCGATTCCTGAGTCACCAGAAGCAACTCGACGCGCTCGACCTGATCCCGCAGCAAGCCGCCGAGTTCGAGGCTATTTTCGGGCGTGATTCGGGCGGCCTGATCAAGGAATTCGATAGTGCCGGCGCCGAAACCGTGGTTATCACCCTGGGTTCGGTGGTGGGCACGATGAAAGAGGTGCTGGCGGGCATGCGTGACGAAGGTCATTCGATCGGCGCATTGACGATCCGCTCGTTCCGGCCCTTCCCGAGCGCCGCGCTGCTCGAAGCGCTGAAGGATGCAAAGCGGGTCATCGTGTTCGAGAAGTGCCTCGCGGTCGGCATGGGTGGCATCGTCTCGATGAACGTACGCATGGCGCTGAAGGATCAGCCGATAAAGGTGCAATCGGTCATCGGCGGTCTCGGTGGGCGCCCGATTACCCGTGCCGGGCTGCGCCGGATGTTCGAAAAGGGGCTCAACGACCAGCTCGAAGAACCGCATTTTCACGATATCGACATGAGTATCGTCGAGCGTGAACTCGAGCGTGAAAAGAGCCAGCTCCGCTCGGGATCGATTGCGGAAAATGTTTTACACGATGTCGGCGTGGTCGCCGCCGCGAAAACGATTTAGGAGAGAGCGATGGCACAAATTCCGGAATCACAGCAAAAGGTCAAGTTTTACCAGACCGGCACCTTTACCGTCGGCAATCGCCTGCTCGACGCGGAGCACCGCAACGTGCAGGCGACCATGGACCGCTGCAACTCGCTCGACTCGGGGCACCGCGCCTGCCAGGGTTGCGGCGAGGCGCTGGGCGCGCGTTTTGCGATCGATGCGGCGATGCGTGCTAGCAACAACCAGTTGATCGCGGCCAACGCCACCGGTTGCCTGGAAGTCTTTACCACCCCTTATCCCCAGACCGCCTGGTCGATGCCGTGGATTCACTCGCTGTTCGGCAACGCTTCCGCGGTCGCCTCGGGTATCGCCGCGGCGCTGAAGGCCAAGGGCCGTGAAGATGTGCGCGTGATCGCCCAGGGCGGCGACGGCGGCACCACCGACATCGGTTTCGGCTGCCTGTCGGGCACCTTCGACCGCAACGACGACGTGCTCTACATCTGCTACAACAATCAGGCCTACATGAATACCGGCGTGCAGCGTTCCAGCGCTACCCCGGGTGCTGCGCGTACCGCCACCACCATGCCGGTGGGCAAGAATCCCGGCAACGTGTTCGGCACCGGGAAGAATGTACCGCTGGTGGCGATGGCTCACCAGATACCCTATGTTGCAACCGCCTCGGTTCACGACCTGCATGACCTCGAGTACAAGGTGACCAGGGCGATGGAGGTTCGCGGCGCGCGCTATATCGAAATCTTCGTACCCTGTCCGCTCGGCTGGGGGTCGAAGCCGGGCGACACCGTCAAGCTGGCTCGCCTCGCGGTAGAGTCCGGTATGTATCCGCTGTTCGAGGCGGAGGATGGCGAAATCACCGGGGTTACCAAGATCCGCCGTCATGTTGCGGTGAGCGAGTATCTCAAGCTGCAGCGGCGTTTCGCGCACGTGTTCAAGCCCGATAACGCGCACCAGCTCGAACAGTTGGAGGCCATCGCCGAGCGCAACATCCGGCGTTTCGATCTGGTCTCGGCGGAAGGTGAAGAAGAATGAGCAAATCCGCACCCGAGCAATCCAAACCCTTCGCGATCACGCTGGACGTTGGCAGCAGCCTGCTGAACCGAACCGGTAGCTGGCGCACCGAACGCCCGGTCTACCTCGACCGGTTGCCGCCGTGCAACCACGCCTGCCCGGCGGGTGAAAACATACAGCAGTGGCTGTCGCTCGCCGAAGAGGGCGACTACCAGGGTGCGTGGCGCGAGATCATGAAAAACAACCCGTTGCCCGGCGTCATGGGGCGCGCCTGTTACCATCCCTGCGAGGACGCCTGTAATCGCGCGCAACTAGATACCGCGGTCGGTATCAATTCGGTCGAGCGTTTTCTCGCCGACGAGGCGATCTGCAACAACTGGCGCGTCGAGGTCGAAAACCCGCCCAGCGGCAAGCGAGTGCTGGTCATCGGCGCGGGGCCGTCGGGTCTTTCTGCGGCTTACCACCTGGCGCTGCTGGGTCACGAAGCCACGATCAACGAGGCCGGACCTGTGGCCGGCGGCATGATGCGCTTCGGCATCCCGAAATACCGTTTACCGCGCGATATCGTCGACGCCGAGGTCGAACGCATCGTCACCATGGGGGTAACGCTGAATCTGAACACCGTGGTCGACGATATACCCGCGGCGATGCAGGCCGGCGGTTTCGATGCCTGTTTCGTGGCCATCGGCGCACACCTGGCCAACCGCGTCGACATCCCCGCGGCCGATGCGTCGCGCGTGCTCGACGCGGTCAGCGTACTGCGTGACATGGAAACCGGTGACACGCCACCGCAACTGGGTCGGCGCGTGGTGGTTTATGGCGGCGGCAACACCGCGGTCGACGTTGCGCGCACCGCCAAACGCCTCGGCGCCGAGCCGGTCATCGTTTATCGCCGCACGCGCGAGCAAATGCCGGCGCACGACTTCGAGATCGAGGAAGCGCTCGAAGAGGGCGTCGTCGTCAACTGGTTGAGCACGGTAACCGGCGCCGATGAAAAGGGTTTTCAAATCGAAAAAATGGCGCTCGACGAAAACGGCCGGCCGCAGCCGACCGGCGAGTTCGAAACAATCGAGGCCGACAGCATGGTGATGGCGCTCGGCCAGAATGTCGATACGTCGATACTCGATCATCTGCCCGGTGTGGAGATCGCCGACAAGGTCGTCCAGGTCGATGACAACATGATGACTGGCTGTGAAGGCGTATTCGCCGGTGGCGATATGGTGCCGTCCGAGCGCACCGTGACCGTCGCGGTCGGCCATGGCAAAAAAGCCGCGCGCCACATCGACGCGTTTCTGCGCGGCGACAGATACCTCAAACCGTCGCAGCACGAAATCGCGAGTTACGACAAGCTCAACCCGTGGTATTACACGGACGCCGACAAAAAACTACGGCCGATTCTCGATATCGCGCGCCGCACCTCGACCTTCGAAGAAGTCATGGGTAGCCTCGACAGGAACAATGCGCTGTTCGAGGCGCGCCGCTGCCTGTCTTGTGGCAACTGTTTCGAATGCGACAACTGCTACGGCGTGTGCCCGGACAACGCGATCACCAAGTTGGGGCCGGGCAATCGCTTCGAGTTCAAGTACGACTACTGCAAGGGTTGTGCGCTGTGCGCCACCGAGTGTCCCTGTGGCGCGATCGAAATGGTGCCGGAGGATATCTGAATGAGCAAGGCCCGCATCGGACTGTTCGTCACCTGCCTGGTCGACCTGTACCGCCCCAGCGTCGCCTTCGCCTCGATCAAACTGCTCGAAGATGCCGGCTACCGGGTCGAGGTGCCGCAGTCACAGACCTGTTGCGGGCAGCCCGCGTTCAACAATGGCGACTTTGGCAGCACGTGCGAGATTGCGCGCCAGGTGATCGATGCCTTTGCCGATTTTGACTATGTGGTTGGCGCCTCCGGCTCCTGTATCGGCACTATCAAGATGCACTATCCCGAGCTGTTCGAGGATGATCCCGAATGGCTGGCGAAGGCGCGCGACCTGTCCGCCAGGGCCTTTGAGCTCACCAGCTTTCTCACCGACATCGCCGGCATCGACTCGGTCGAATCCGGCTTCGGCGGCGAGCTGACTTACCACGATTCCTGCTCGGGGCTGCGCGAGCTCGGCATCAAGCAGCAGCCACGCAAGCTGCTCGGCAGTATAGAGGGTGTAAGCATCAGGGAAATGCAGCACAGCGAAACCTGTTGTGGATTCGGTGGCACCTTTTGTGTCAAGTTCCCGGAAATCTCGACACGCCTGGCGAGCGACAAGGTCGATAATATCTGCAATTCGAAGGCGCAGGTGCTGATTGGCGGCGACCTTGGCTGCCTGCTCAATATCGGCGGCCGGCTGCAGCGGCTCGACAAGCCGGTGCGCGTGTTTCACGTCGCCGAGGTGCTGGCCGACATGGCTGACGGCAGCGCCATCGGCGAAGAAGAAACCTGATGCAGTCGCAAAGCCACCGTTTCAAGCAAAACGTCAGCGTCGCACTCGAGGACGTCTCCCTGCAAAAGGCGCTGTCGCGCGTACAGGAAGGTTTCGTCGACAAGCGCGCCGCGGTGGTATCGACCCTGCCCGAATTCGAGCAGTTACGCGAGCAGGGCAGGGAGATCCGCAATCACGTGCTGGATCATCTCGACTTCTACCTGCGACGTTTCGAAAACCGGGTGCAGGCGCTTGGCGGCCAGGTGCACTGGGCGGAAAACGCCGAACAGGCGCGCGATATCGTGCGGGATATCTGTCGGCGCGTCGAAGCGAAGACGGTGATCAAGGGCAAATCGATGATCAGCGAGGAAATTGCGCTCAACGAAGCGCTCGAACTCGACGGGCTGGACGTGGTCGAGAGCGATCTCGGCGAATACATACTGCAACTTGCGCAGGAACCACCGAGCCACATCATCGCGCCGGCGATCCATAAGACCAGGGCGCAGATTTCCGAATTGTTTTATAACGCTCATCAGAAGCTGGGCTATACCAAAAAACTCGATACCGTGCCCGACCTCGTCAACGAGGCGCGCGAGGTGCTGCGCTCGCGCTATCTCGAGGCCGACGTCGGTATTACCGGCGCCAATTTCCTGGTCGCCGAGACCGGCTCCAACATCATCGTCACCAACGAGGGCAACGGCGATCTGTCCTGTACCCTGCCGCGCGTGCACATCGTCACCGCGAGCATCGACAAGGTAGTGCCGACCCTGGACGACGCCAGCGCGTTGCTGCGCCTGCTCGCACGCAGCGCCACCGGGCAGGAAATTACCAGCTACACCACCTTCAGCTCCGGGCCGAAGCGCGCGGGCGACGCCGACGGACCGGACGAGTATCACGTGGTCCTGCTCGACAACGGACGCACCGAAATGCTCGCCGGAGCCTTTCGCGACATGTTGCGCTGCATCCGCTGCGGCGCCTGCATGAACCATTGCCCGGTGTACGGCGCGATCGGCGGGCACAGTCACCGCTGGGGTTACCCCGGTCCCATCGGTTCGGTGCTTACACCCAACTTCCTCGGGCTCGAGGAGGCTGGCGACCTCGCCAATGCCTGCACCCTGAACGGCCATTGCGCCAGCGTGTGCCCGGTCAAGATTCCGCTGCCCGACCTGCTGCGTGAACATCGGCGGCGTCAGTTCGAGCGTAAACTGCAACCGCTACCGGCGCGTTTGGCGCTCGCCGCCTGGGCCGGCATCGCCCGGCGACCGTGGATTTATCAGCCGCTGATGGCGACAGGTATCGGTATGCTCAGGCTGCTATCGCGCGGCCGGGGAAAATTCAAGAGCCTGCCGATGCTCGGCGCCTGGACGCGTACGCGCGACCTGCCGGCGCCGCAATCGCGGACCTTCCAGACGCTGTGGAAAAAGCAACGGGGTAAGCGGTGATGGCGGATTCGGCGCGCGACAGGATTCTGGGCAGGATCCGGGCTGTTACCGGATCGAAGGACGGGGAAAACCCGGGACTGCGAATTTCGCAGCCACCGCTACTCATTCGACCACGGATACCCTCGGAATTGCTGCCCCGGTTTGTCGAAAAGCTCGAACTTGGGGGCGGCTCGATATCGCAAGTGGCGGAGCACGCCGGCATACCCGCTGAAATCGGGCGTTTTCTCGACGCCGAAAAGTTTCCCGCGACCCTGCGCGCGGCGCCGGCACTGCGCAACATATCCTGGGGCGATGGCCTCGAGGTCAGCTACGGCAGTTCGGATGGAGGCGATCTGGTTTCCGTGACCCCCGCTTTTTGCGCAATCGCCGAAACCGGCAGCCTGCTCCTGGTCTCGGGCGAGGACAGCCCAACGACGCTGAACTTTCTGCCCGACGTTCACATCGTCATCGTCGAATCTGACCAACTGCTGGCGCATCCGGAGGATGCCTGGGCAAAGCTGCGCGAACTGGGGCAGGTGCCGAGAACCGTCAATGTTATTACCGGGCCGTCAAAAACCGCCGATATCGAGCAGACCCTGCAGATAGGCGCCCATGGTCCCCGCAAACTTCACGTTATACTGGTTCATCCGGAATAGCCGGCTCCCGGCGCAGGGGCGATGGCTGTGTGAATGGGGACTGGCTTGCTATCATAGCGGCATCGAAATTAGTCCTGCCAGAAATGCCCATGCAGCAGATTGCTCAACTCAATGAAGCCGCCGCCGAGCGGCTTGACCTGCTGCGGGAACAGGGCTCCGGCGCGCGAGCCTTTACTTTCAACCTAAAATCCTCAGTTGAATCTACTGCGGTCGTCTACTGCACTGAATCTCATGCATTTTTCATTATTTTAAGCTCACCCGTAGAGTGACTACGCGATCGCCTAAAATGACGAAAGAAATACCTGATATTCAGCACATTAGACGCCCTCGCTACGATTCAACTGAGGATTTTAGGTTCAAGCAAACTTTTCCGGCTGGGTAAGCGGAAAAACCGATGGCTATTTCGCGAAACCTGGCGATCGCGCTGATCGCGACCGTGATCGCTTTCAGCACCCTCTACATCCCGCAGCCAATGTTGCCCCTGCTGGCTGACCGATTTGGTGTCAGCGCGGGTGAAGCGGGCCTGTTGATAACGCTGGCGATGCTACCGCTGGCATTTGCACCGGTGTTGTACGGCTATTTCCTGCAGGCGATTCCCGCCCGCCTGATGCTGCAGGTTGCGCTAAGCCTGCTGGCGCTGAACCAGGTCTGTTTCTATTTTGCCGATGCATTCTGGCATTTGCTGGTGCTGCGGTTTCTGCAGGGTTTGCTGTTGCCCGCGATCTTTACCGCACTCATGACTTACAGCGCGAGCATGGTTGCCTACGCCAGTGTGCGCCGCGCCATGGGCATTTACATCGGTGCGACGATTCTCGGCGGTTTTCTCGGCCGCCTGCTGGGCGGTTTCTTTGCCAGTTCCTTCGACTGGCGTATTGCTTTCGTGGTTATGGGCGTAGCGCAGCTACTGCCTTTGCTGTTGCTGACGCGCGTGGATGCTGACGCCGACATCAATTTTGCGCGCCTCGACCGCGGCAGTATTTCGCGGGTGTTGGGTAATCGAAGCTATCGTTTCATGTTCCTGTCGCTGGCCAGTGTGTTTTTTGTTTTTTCGGGCATCCTCAATATCATTCCGTTCCATCTACAGGACCTGGAACCAGGCAGTACGCCCTTTGTTGTTTCGATGCTCTACCTGGGTTACCTGATCGGTGCACCGATGTCATTTTTAAGTGAATCGATTAGCGGATGGTTCGGCGATGAACGCAAGGGCCTGTTGCTAGGACTCGCGATTCATGCCTTCGGCCTGGTGATGATGCTGTTCGTTGCGTTGCAGGGGTTGATCGTGACGATGTTCTTCCTCGCGGCCGGTTTCTTCCTCGTACACGCGTTGCTGTCGGGTCTCGCCAATCACCTCGCGCGGGAACACAAGGGAGTCGTCAACGGGCTTTACGTTTCCATTTACTATTTCAGCGGTGCACTCGGTTCGTGGGTGCCCGGCTATCTCTATGAAGGAATCGGATGGCATGGCATGATTGTGATTTTCATGCTGATACTCGGCGTTTGCGCCTGGAGCATCAGCCGTTTCAATATTACCGCTGCCTGAAGCGGTGACCGTTCGATGGTTTGCGAATGTTTAATCGAGGGGAGTCCAGTCGATCATGAAAAAGAGTAGCACCCCGCTATTTATGCAGGCCAGGCGTGAGAGATAAAAAGGACATTCGGCTGTTCTTCGCGTTGTGGCCTGACGAGGCATTGCGCGAGCGTTTACATGACACCGCAAAAAGGATACCGATCGAGGGCGCGGCGCGGAGGGTACCGCGCAGCAACCTGCATCTGACCCTGCATTTCATCGGTAATGTCTACTTCGAAGAGATGATCTGCCTGCAACGGCAGGCGCGCCGGGTCACGGCCGACAAATTCCGTTTCGACATCGATTGCCAGGGATCTTTCAACGAGTCGCGCGTGGCCTGGCTGGGTTGCCGCGATGCGCCTGTCGCGCTTGGCGAGTTGCAGGCACAGCTGGGACGGCAGCTGCAGCTGTGCGGTTACCGGCCCGAGGTGCGGCGTTACCATCCGCACGTCACCGTGGCGCGCAAAACAGCGCCCGTAACCGATTGCGGGTCGTTCGGGCCGATACCCTGGACGGTTACGGAATTCGCGCTGATCGAGGTTCAACAGCCTGGAAAAGGCGTGCAGTATCGCGTCGTCGAAACCTATCCATTGGAATGAGTGACAGTTGCAGGTTCAGATTATCACCCGAGCGATAACATGCCTGGGGATTCGCGCACTACCTACACGGTTCCCTGATTCGATATCGCCTTGAAATGCCGCTACCGCCGTTCGCACCCAGGGTTCGAATCCAGTGCGCACATCCCGGCGATACTGTTGCAGGCCGTCGAGGTCCGGCACGATCATGCCGTTGTCGTACATTTCAGCGCAGAGTGCCGTGGTAGCGGCGCTCATGTCGGCGCTACGCGCGCTCATTGCAGCACTTTGTCGAGATCCCTGATCAGGTCTTGACTGTCTTCAAGCCCGACCGACAGGCGAAAGATCCCATCGCCCGCCACCGACTGGTACTTGTCGAGCTCGTCGCCTTCGAGACGATAGGACGAACCGATCAGGTCCGCGGTTTGCATCAGGTAAACCAGGCTGCGATGGTGACCGAGCGACACCGCGTAGTGGATGACTTCGAGTTCCCGCATCATGCGTTTTGCGAGTGCTCTCGGGCTGGCGGTGCGAAACGCGATCATGCCCGAAAAATTATCCATCTGCGATCTGGCGAGGTCGTGTTGCGGATGCGATTCGAGCCCCGGGTAAATAACGGTTTCTACCTTGTCATGGGCTTGCAGGAATGCGGCCAGCGCGAGCGCATTCTCCTGGTGACAACGCATGCGTAACGGCAGGGTCGCCATGCCGCGCATGATCAGCCAGGCGTTGAACGGGCTAATGACGCCGCCATAGTGCACCAGCGCTTCCCCGCGCAATGGCCCGACCAGCGCCTGGCTGCCGCAGACGCTGCCGCCCATGGCGTCGCCGTGCCCGCCGATGTACTTGGTCAGCGAGTGAATCACCAGGTCGGCGCCGAGACTCAGGGGGCGGGTTGCCATTGGCGATGCGAAGGTCGAATCGACCACCAGCAGGGCTTTGTGCGCCCGCGCGATTTTGGCGGCGCCCGCGATATCGGCAATGCGCAGCAGCGGGTTGGAAGGCGTTTCCAGCCAAAGCATGCGCGTATTGTCGCGCATGGCGTTGCCGATCGCCTCCAGGTCGGTGGTGTCGACCGGGCTCACCTCGACGCCGAGCCGGGTGAGGGTGTCGCGCGCGAACTCGGCGGTGCCGGGGTAGTTGGTGTTGCTGATGATGAGATGGTCGCCCTGGCTCAGCTGCGCCAGCATGACCGATGCGCTCGCCGCCATGCCGGATGCGAACGCAATGCAGGCCTCGGCCTGCTCCAGTACGGCCAGCTTGTGTTCGAGTTGTTGCGTGGTGGGATTGTCCCAGCGGGTGTACACAAACGGGGTCTCGCTGGTCAGGTTATTTGCCGAGAAGCTGATTTCCTCGTCGACCACGAAGGTGCTCGACATCACCAGGCTCGGCGTCGAGGCGCCGCTGGCGGAATCGATTTTTTCACCGGCATGGATCGAGAGAGTCTGGCTGCCCTTGTCCGCGGTCGATTTCAATGTCATGGCTTTGATCCTCACCCAAAACGACATTAGTAAGGCCGAATCGATGCGATGTCAATCGAAGCCATGTTCCGGTATTCAAGATTCGCGGGTTACTGGCGCTCCCTCACTAATCGATCGATCATTTGGCACCAGTCCCCGGTGTCACGACCCGGTAAATCTGCCTGACCTCGAATCCCGAGCTTGAATTCGACTACCGATCTCCATTCCTCCGAACCGGGATCGGGGTCATGACCCTGGCCGTCACCCGAGACAAGCCTCTTTTCGACGAACTGGAACCGTTCCAGGCTACAGGATTTCATATCCGTTGAGCCAGCGCCGGTACCAGGGCTTAGCAGTGCAGATCCAGGAAAAAATGTGACCCGATTATTCACCGGGGCATGATATCAATATGACCGGAATCAATGAAGTCGCCGCGGAATGTACACGGCAAAATGCGTCGAAGTGTGTGTCCCTGTGTATAACCCAGGTAGTCGACGAGATCAGTTTGACTCAGTTAACTCACCAAATTGCTGCGAGCAAATGTAGCGGCAGGTAGCCGGCATGCCTGGCAGCCGGGATTCGATCGATTTGGCTGGCGGAAAGTGTTAATAATTGAGGTTGAAAGTGTGATTCAGTTGGAATTTGGAAGCCCAGTCTGAACGGAGACGAGAGTTTCTGCTGAAACTGTTTGATTCACACACTATCATTAATGTGCACAGAGACTAAAACATGAAATCCAAATTCATCCAGAAACGGGAACGCACTTTCGTTGCCTTTTCCTCGGCCGCCTTCATCGGCGCCATGTTGCTGTTTGGTCTGATCACCTGGCTACTCTGGAGAGAGTCGATTGAGATGGAGGAAGAACGGGTGGCCGGTCTTGCCCGCGATCTGGGTCAGCACACCGAACAGGTTATCGTCGATGTCCGGAATATGCTGGAAACATTTAACAAGCTGCAAGTGGATCGCTGCTCCGAGGCTCACCTGAGTGTTATGCACAAAGCTGCCATTGCCAAACCCTATATTCGGGCCATCGGTTACTGGCGGGCCGCGCAACGACTTTGTGGCGTCGGTTTTATCCAGGCGGTTGAGCTGAAGCCTTCGCGAGCAGACCGTATCTACGACTCCGGGGTTATCGCCTGGTGGCCCAACTCACAGACAGCGGTGAGTGGCGTGCCGCTATTCCTGATGCGTTTCGGTGATCATGATATCGCCATCGATCCACGCATGTTGCTGGAACCAAAACTGGTACAAGACCGCCAGGCAGGGCTTTGGGTTGAGGGACTACCGATGGCTATAACCGCTGGCGACAATGATATTCCCTCTCTTGACTCGGTTCCCATAGGTCTCACCGTCGATACCAATAACAACCGACTGGTTTCGCGCTTCTCGCTGGGTACGATTTTTCCTATTGATATTGTTGCGGTGGAGACCATCGACCGATTCTGGAACCGCTATGCACCGATCCTGGTGGCGGCAGCTGGCCTGGGCCTGGTGCTGGCCACCATCTGGATATACATCGTGCTACGTTATTCCCGCCATCGTCTCAGCCTGTCGACCGAGTTGCGCGAAGCCGCGTAGGTAGTGGCCGTGTGCAAGCCTATTACCAGCCGCTGATAGAGCTTTCCTCTGGCCGCTGCGTTGGCGCCGAAGCATTGGCCCGCTGGATACGCGAGGACGGTGAGATAGTAAACCCCAATATCTTTTTACCGCTGGCAGAGCAACCCGGACTGGTTCCCGCTATCACCCTGGATATTGTCGCCGCCACGCTACATGACCTTGGCAAGCTGCTGAATGAGTACCCCCATCTCTGTATTAATATCAACCTCGCCCCTGAAGACCTTACCAGTGAAGCCTTTAGCGGTGCGCTGAGTCACAGCCTGGCCGCAGCTGGCGTGGCGCCGACCAGCATCAAGCTGGAAATCACTGAGCGCGCGATGATCGATACCAACGCCTCACGCGATGTCATTCGGAATTTTCGGTTGCGCGGTCACCAGATAGCGGTGGATGATTTTGGTACGGGCTACTCCAGCCTTGCCTATCTGCAGACTCTTGAACTGGATACTCTCAAAATCGACAAATGCTTCGTCGATGCGATTGGCACCGAGGCTGCCACCAATCGCGTGATTGGTCATTTGATAGAGATGGCCAAATCGCTGCAATTGGATATCGTGGCTGAAGGTATCGAGTCAGAACACCAGGGAGACTGGCTGATTGAGCAGGGGGTTGAATATGGTCAGGGATATCATTACAGTCGGCCGCTCCTCTGCGAAGAATTTCAGGATTATTTCCACAAACACAAAGAATCAAGTAGCCATGCCATTTCCGAAAAGGCTAACTTACATATCCTTAAACACGGTATTTAAGGCATTATCGAGCCATGCACAAGACATTTTTTGGAGTTGTTGTCATCGCTATTTTGCTCTCGCTGGCGGCCTGCGAACTCATCGGATCGAAGCCTGAAACGGAGCCTGCGGAGATAAAATCGGCAAGTTCCAGTTCGAGCGGATCAAAATCCGAAACTGATGCTGAACCTGCAACTAGTGCTGAACCTGCAGCTAGTGCTGGACCTGCAACTAGCGCTAAACCCGCAACTAGCGCTGAACCTGCAGTCGTGGCTGTTCCTGCGGCTGCGCCCAAACCAACCGCTACACTGGCCAGGCCCGACAACAGGGAAGCTGCCCTGGCGGCCCACAAGCTGGCACTCCAGAAACGTGGTATTGATCTTTCCGATGATGATGTCGGCTATTATATGGATACCCATGAGGCCCGATTTATCCAGCTGGTGCGGGACGACCGGGTTAGTGTGCAGCGGCAAGGCAACAACCTCGCTCTTATTATTTCCGGTGGCGATAGCTTTACTAGTAACAGTGCCCGGCTGCGACCAGAGATTGATGGCGTATTGAACGCTATTGCCCAGGTGCTGGAAGAATATCGCGATACCCGCATTATAATTTCAGGCCACACTGATGATGCCGGCGAAGCGGATTACAACCAGCAACTGGCTGAGTGGCGCGGACGCGCTGTGTCCCGTTTCT
>JAAEPH010000021.1 GCA_024232855.1 Gammaproteobacteria bacterium | reverse complement strand
ATTGATTTCACCGCTGCAGGGATAACGTTCGATACGCTCATCCACCATCTCCGCAAGCCCGCGATCCTGTACGCACATCATTTCACTGATCAACAGCCACGGAATCATGCCGCTGTCGCAATAGCCAAACTCGCGGAAGTAATGGTGGGCACTCATTTCACCGCCGTAGATACCGTTCACGGCGCGCATGGTTTCCTTGATAAAGGCATGTCCCGACTTGCTCTGCACGGCTTCGCCGTTATTGGCCTCGATCAGTTCGATGGTATTCCAGGTCAGGCGCGGGTCGTGCACGATGCGTTCGCCCGGATTTAGCTGCAACAGCTGTACACCGAGCAGGCCGACGAGGTAATAGCCCTCGATGAAGCGGCCATTGTGATCGAACAGGAAGCAGCGATCGAAATCACCGTCCCAGGCGACGCCGAGGTCGGCACCGTGCTGTCTGATCGCGTCAATGGTCGCGCCACGGCCTTCCGGCAGCAGCGGGTTGGGGATACCGTTGGGAAAAGTGCCGTCGGGCTCATGATGGATCCTGATGAATTCGAAGGGCAGACGCTTCTCGAGCAGGTCGATAACCGGCCCGGCCATGCCGTTGCCGGCGTTGACCACGATCTTGAGCGGCTTGAGCTTATCGATATCGGCGATGTAACCGAGCAGGTGGTCGACGTAATCGTTGGACAGGTCGGTGGGGATGACATT
>JAAEPH010000020.1 GCA_024232855.1 Gammaproteobacteria bacterium | reverse complement strand
TATCTACCGAATAGTTGCAGAGTTTGATGGCAGCATTTCTGCTGAGCATGGTGTAGGTTTATTGAAAAAAGACTTTCTTCATTACAGCCGATCCGAAGCAGAAATTAGTATTAAGAAGGGTATTAAAAAGCTTTTTGACCCAGACAGTATTTTAAATCCCGGGAAGATTTTTTAATCATCTAAATTTTCTACTAAAAAGAAATCCATTCTGTGTAATTCCTATGCAGAAAGGATTCAATGGGAACTCAACAAAAACAGTTGTTTGTAATCGTTGTCTGTTGATATCAAATTTGCCAAAGTAGGTCAATATGGTATGTATGCTGACATCTTGAATTTTGTATTAAAGGTACTGCTTATAATCCATACTTTGGTGAAGAATGTCTAAGATTTCTATTTGGTTTTTGACATTAAGGGATACCAACTTTGTTTTCTACCGGCAATTAGTCAAAAAGCAGCGAAGCGGATAAGAAGCTCAATCAATGAATGGTTTTAGCAAAAATGTCAGCAATGTGAAGTT
>JAAEPH010000019.1 GCA_024232855.1 Gammaproteobacteria bacterium | reverse complement strand
TACTATGCCCCCAGGTCACCACCGTGCCATCCGACTTGATCGCGGCAAAGGCCCTAGCATTCGCTGCAATCGATTCCACTCCGGTCAGGCTCGACGCCACGCTGCTGCTGTCGCCTCCGTATTCACTAACCCCCCAGGACACCACCGTGCCATCCGACTTGATCGCGGCAAAGGCTCCATCAGTCCCTGTAATCGATTCCACTCCGGTCAGGCTCGACGCCACGCTGCTGCTGTCACCTCCAGAACTACTACTCCCCCAGGTCACCACCGTGCCATCCGACTTGATCGCGGCAAAGGCGCCATCAGTCCCTGCAATCGACTCCACGCCGGTCAGGCTCGACGCCACGCTGCTGCTGTCGCCGCCGGAACTACTGCTCCCCCGGGTCACCACCGTGCCATCACACTTGATCGCGGCTACGGCGTAATCAGCTGCCGCAATCGCCTCCGCGCCGGTCAGGCTTGACGCCACGCTGCTGCTGTCACCACCGTAATAACTATGCCCCCAGGTCACCACCGTGCCATCCGACTTGATCGCGGCAAAGGCCCTAGCAGTCCCTGCAATCGATTCCACACCGGTCAGGCTCGACGCCACGCTGCTGCTGTCACCACCCCAACTACTATCCCCC
>JAAEPH010000018.1 GCA_024232855.1 Gammaproteobacteria bacterium | reverse complement strand
GGGTACGATCAGCAGCGATACGGTATGGGAGACCGGGGTTTATTATGTGACGGCTAACCTGACGATTAACGCGGGTGCGGTATTGACGATCAAGCCCGGGGTTATCGTCAAGTTTGCCAGCGGTGTCGGCATGACCATCAACGGCGACCTGGTCGCGGTCGGCGAAGCCGGCAACGAGATTATCTTCACCTCTTACAAGGACGACAGCGAGGGCGGTGATACCAATGGCCTCCCCGATAACGAGGTCGGTGCACCGGGCGACTGGTATCGCCTGTGGTTTAGGACCGGAGTCGATCCGGCGGTCAGCCGCTTAACGCATGTCGATGTACGTTATGGCGGTAGCTCCGGTGCGAGTGTTTATCTCGATGACGCTGTGCCGATCACGGATAGCATGATCCGCTTCAGCCTGTCGGAGGGTCTGCGTGTTCAATCTGCGACTGCGCAGTTTAGTGGCAATACCATCGAAGACAATACGGGCGTGGGCATCTACTCCTATAACAACAACTCGACCTATAGCGGCAATACGCTGCGGCGTAACTCGCATGGCCTGGATGTGCAACATGGCAGCCCCGCGGTGCACGACAATATACTGCAGGACAACACGGGTTACGGGTTATACGACCGGTATCAAACGGTTGTCCAGGTGCCGACCGGCAACACGATCACCGGGAATAACATTCCGGCGCGGCTGACCTTCGCGGCGCTGCCCGGGGTGGATGACGGCAATAGTATCAGCGCCAACACGCGCAACCAGATTGAGTTATGGGGGGGTACGCTAAGCCGCAGCGTCGAGTTACCGGCGAACGTTGTGTATTACCAGGTCAGTGGTACCGGAACGATCAATACCGGGGTTAATGTGCGCTTGAGCCCGGGACTGGTGTGG
>JAAEPH010000017.1 GCA_024232855.1 Gammaproteobacteria bacterium | reverse complement strand
GGGGTCGGGACGGACTTTTCTAGTGGTGATCCGAACGGTGCGTTTTTGACCATTGGTCGCGCGGGCACCGGCACGGTAAACGTGACCAACGGTGGCCAGATTCTTATCACCGGCGCAGACAACCCGTTCCCGGGTTTTCAGCTGGGCCGTGACGCCGGTGCGGAAGGCACGCTGCTGGTCAGCGGTGCCGGTTCCCGAGTTGAAATTACCAGCAACTTGACGGACAGAGTACCCGGCGATGACACCGGGTATATCCAGATAGCCCGGGAGGGAACGGGTTCGGTAGAAGTCAATTCCGGAGGGCAGGTCTTAAACTCCGCGAATGGCATCGCTTTTGTGGCAAGGCTGCCGGGCAGCGAGGGCAGTCTGGTTGTAGATGGCCAGGGTTCACTCTTCCTGGCTGGCGAGACGTTGCTCGTGGGTTCAGATTTTGACTTTGAGACTTTCCTGCCCATCGATCCCGGGGGCATCGGGGCCATCGTTGAACGCAACGGCGGTCAAATAGAGGGCAATATAATACTGGGCAACAACAATATCGGACAGGTGGCCTCGACCGAGACTACGAACACAATCCTCAGCACCATTGGCGGCAGCAACATCGACGCCGACGGCACCTTCGACAGCGATGACGAGTTTGAAGAAGAACCCGGGCTGGAAGTAGAGACAGCAGAAAACGAGAGCGAGTCTGAAGACAGTTCAACGGATAGCTTACTAGAGTGCAGATGAGCAGGATTGTACTGATGTTCGCAAACAGCGGTTCACGGGTGGGAATATGCGCCTGGCTGGTGGTTCTGGTGTGCTTACTGTTACCAGGCCCGGTACCGGCCCAGGAAATTCCACAGGTGAAGTTTACCGTCGAGCGCTTCGAAGTGAGCGGCGAAAATCCACTCAGCGACGCGGAAACGCAAACCATTCTTGAACGCTTCACCGGCCAGCACGCTGGGCTGGAAGGTCTGCTGGAAGCGGTGGATGCACTGCAGGCAGCGATTAAGGAACGCGGT
>JAAEPH010000016.1 GCA_024232855.1 Gammaproteobacteria bacterium | reverse complement strand
TGGCAGCGTCATTAACGCCAGTGATAGTGATGGTAATTTCTTTCTCCGTACCATCAGCAGAGGTAACAGTAATAACATCTGTCTCCGTTTCGTTACTCGCTAACGCCTGAATATCTGCATTTGTGTTATCTAGGGTGTATGGCCAGTTACCTGTAGTATCTATACTAAAAATACCGTATGTCTTTTGAAGGTTAGTTTGTTGTACAAAAATAGCTTCGCCACTATCTACATCATCAACAGCCAAACTTCCCGTTACCGCATTAAAGTTACCGTAGATAATGCTCTAACAACCTCGTAAACTGCGGTCAGTATAAGTGTGTAAGGAGCTAATGACGCTGCCACTATAACAGGTACATCAACTGGTGGTATTAATGAAGATGATGGTACTGCGATAACGGGAAGCTTGGCTGTTGATGATGTAGATAGTGGCGAAGCTATTTTTGTGACACAAACTGATAGCGAAGGTGACTATGGGAATTTCTCAATAACCTTTGAAGGCGAGTGGAGTTATCAACTTGATATTAGTAACCTTGATGTACAAGTTTTACCTGAAGGTGAAACATTGACAGATAGCTTTACAGTGAACTCATTTGATGGCACTGGCAGTCAAGTTGTCGAAATCACTATTACGGGTATTAATGGTG
>JAAEPH010000015.1 GCA_024232855.1 Gammaproteobacteria bacterium | reverse complement strand
CCGAAGATACGACAGCAGCTAATCGATGGACGATACCGTCCTAAACCGGTAAAGCGTGCCGAGATACCAAAGCCAGATGGGCGTAAACGTAAGCTGGGCATACCGACTGTACTGGATCGAATGATACAGCAGGCCATTGCTATCGATGGCACGACCAAGGCCAGTATCGAAGGTGTGCCGCAAGGCGGCCCACTGTCACCGGTACTATCCAACATCGTGCTCAATCAACCGGACTGGGAGCTAACTACCCGAGAGCACCGATTCGTTCGCTACGCCGATGACTTTGTCGTATTTGTGAAAAGCCAGCCAGCGGGAGAACGCGTGATGCAAAGTCTACAACGCTATATTGATGACTCACTCCGACTCAAAGTGAATACGCAAAAGAGCGCGGTAGACCGGCCATGGAAAAGAACCTTCCTTGGCTTTACGTTCAGCAAACGAGGCTTGAAAATCAAAGTGAGTGATAAAGCACTGATGAAACTAAAAGCCATCGTTAGAATGCTGATCCGTCGAACGAGAGGCCATACATTATTACAAGTAATCGCAGAATTTAGAAAATCCCTGCTTGGTTGGAAAGCATACTTCGACATCGCCGAAGTATTGAGTCCGCTGCGAGATCTGGATAAATGGATTCGACGACGATTGCGGAGTTATGTTTGGAAACAATGGGGTCGTAAAGGGTATCGGATGCTCAGGCGTCTGGGAGTTAAACGCCAACTGGCCTGGAATACGGCGAAGTCGGCACATGGCCCATGGCGACTGAGTGCCAGCCCGGCACTTTACTCTGCCCTACCAAACAAGTACTTTCAGAACCTGGGGTTACCGGAACTGGTAGCAAGATGAACTTAATGCGATTTGAACCGCCGCGGTACGTGATCCGTATGCCCGGTGGTGTGGGAGGAGGGGCATCGTAAGGTGCCCCCCTATCCCGATTATCTGCTACAACAATTTGACGCTATAGCGTTATAACGTTATTCTTCTGTATGGAGGTATGGCGCTATGAGTGAGCTATCAAAGAGATCAACAGTTTATTTTGAGCCCGAGATTCATCAGGCATTACGAATAAAAGCAGCGACTACGCACACATCAGTTTCCGAAGTGGTTAATGAGGCGGTTCGAATTGCTCTGAGAGAAGACCAGGAAGACTTAAGCGTATTCGCGGAAAGAGTAAACGAGCCGACTTTAGGTTACGAAGAACTTCTGGAAGACCTAAAGTCGCATGGCAAGCTATAGTCTTGCCTTTAAGAAGTCGGTGGCGAAGGATCTCCGCAGCATTCCCAATAAGGATGTAAAGCGAATTCTTAACCGCATAAACTCACTGCGAGAAAATCCAAGATCGGAAGGCTGCGTTAAACTCTCAAATCAAGAAAAGTACAGAGTACGGCAAGGGATATATCGGATAATTTATGAAATTCAAGACACCGAACTCATAATCTTGGTCGTAAAAGTTGCTCATCGTGCCCAAGTTTACAAACGCAGCTAACGATCGCATGCAGCCGGCCTTCGGCAAGCTGCGCTTGCCTCAGCCGCTGATGCGCGGCATTAGGCGAAATATATTTAACACTATGAGGAAACAAAATGTCTAAAAGGATTAAAGGTACGCAAACAGAAAAGAACTTACTTGTCGCGTTTGCCGGTGAATCACAGGCAAGAAACCGATATACATATTTCGCCGGAGCTGCAAAGAAGGAAGGTTTAGTCCAAATAGCAGATATATTTGAAGAAACTGCAAGTCAAGAAAAAGAACATGCTAAAAGATTCTTTAAATTTCTCGAAGGTGGTGATGTTCAAATAGCAGAAACATTCCCTGCGGGTAAAATTGGAACAACCCTAGAAAATTTAAGAGCCTCCGCCGCTGGTGAAGAGCATGAATGGACTGAAATGTACCCTGCTTTTGCAAAGGTAGCGAGAGAAGAGGGGTTTGATCAGGTAGCCGCGGCATTTGACGCCATTTCAATTGCCGAAAAACAGCACGGCAAACGATATAAAGACCTTGCGGATAACCTTGAATCAGGAAAGGTCTTTAAACGAAATGGCAAGGTTGTATGGCGTTGTAGAAATTGCGGGTATCTTCATGAATCAGAAGATGCCCCAAAAGTATGCCCTGCTTGCTTGCACCCTCAAGCGCATTTTGAATTATTAGGGGAAAATTGGTAGTTAACCCGGAAAATTCACAAATTTGCATAACGAACAAGGATAGATCGTGGTTCGTTCCTCACACGATCTATCCTTGTTCGTTGTGCTCCTTTGAATTAGCTACGGCTAGTCCTGCAGTCGCACGCCTAGCAGCTGACAGCTTCCTGACTGGCTGTATCCATCAAACCTTAGTTGTTCGACCACTAGCCCACATATCTCATCAGGGGGCGGGATGGCGGTTCTTGGCTCCTGCCTCCACCGCATTCGTGCTTCCTTGCACATCATCGCGCAGGGCTTTGGATTCACAAGGGAATTTCTGAAGGAGCGGAATATCAGTGCGTATTTCCGACTGAAGAACTACCGTGTGAATCCAAAGTACAAGCGAGGGCCCGCCATCCTGGTGAGCGATGCGGGCTAGAAACCGACCATGGCGATGATGCCGCCCCGTGGATTGGTAACCAGTTCAAGCGACCAGCCCTGGTAATCGCAGATCAGTTTTGAAATGTACAATCCCACCCCGTATCCCTGGCTGTTCTGGCCGCGGTAGGCGAAATCGAAGATGTGCTGCAGGCTGTCGCTGTCGATACCGAGGCCGCTATCGGTGATCGACAACAGTGAATCTTCCATGTCGATTCGGATCAAACTGTTTTCGCCGTGCTTGATGCTGTTGCGGATCAGGTTGACCAATACAACGGTGATCAGGGTATGGTCGGCGTGTACGCTGGACGTCTCATCCAGGCGGTTTTCGACATCGATGCGCTTGGCGTCGATCTCGGGTTGCATGTTGCCGATGATTTCATCGACCAGCGGGCGAAGCGCGATGGGTTCGTGTGCATTTTCGATCGGCTGGTCGCGGGTTACCGCGAGCAGCGCATGAATCATGTTCGCCATGTTGGCGGAGGCGCGCTGGATCTTTTCGAGGTGGGCGTTGATGGCGGGGTCGTCGTGGCGGCTCGCGATCAGGTCGGCCGAGGTGCGGATGATGGTCAGTGGCGAGCGCAACTCGTGGCTCGCCATTGCCGCGAACGCCATCTGCTTTTCGACGTAACTGTCCATTTTCCCGGTATAGGAATCGAAGGCCTGTGCGATACGACCGACTTCGTCGTCCTCGAACCGATCGCTGAGTCGAATACCGCGTTGGTCGGGATTGATGCGCGACAGTTCGTCGCTCAACTCGGCGATGGGGCCGGACAGTTTGCGGCTCAGGATGTGCGCGACGAAGTACAACACGACGATCAGCACGATCCAGGCTGCCAGCAAAATATTGCTGAGCAGGCTCTCGGAGCGCTCGATCTCGGTGATATCGCTTTGTATGTAGATGCGATCGCCGTCGAGCGGGGCGACCAGCACGTGATAGCTCTTGTCGCCGATCCTGATGTCATGGTGCACGCCCTCGGGCAGGCCGGTCAGGTGTTGCGGGATCGGTTGCGTCGGTGCGCGGCTGGCCAGGTAAATACTCAGGCGGGCGGAGCGGGGCAGGCTCGCGTCGGGATTACTGGTCAGCAGCGACCTGGTGTTCTGCAGTTCGAAATCGGTCTGTCTGGCGAGCAGTTGGTCTTCGAGGATTTCGTTGGAATAGTACACAACGAGCGACAGTAGCGATACTAACAACACGGCTGCCAGCAGGATGCTGGCCATGATCCTGCGAAACAACGGAGAGCTTCCGAGCAGGGATTTCATTGTCGTTCGCTGCCGATGCGATAGCCGACCCCGTGGATGGTGTGTATCAGCTTGTTGTCGAAGGGTTTGTCGATCTCCTGGCGCAGGTTGTGTATGTGCACCCGCAGCGGATCCCCTTCGGGCGGGTCGTCGGACCAGATGTGGTCGATCAGCTCCTGGCGCGAAACAACACGGTTTTCGTGTTTCATCAGGTATTCGAGAATGCGGAAGGCGCGCGGTTTGAGACTGATGTCCTGGTTGTCGCGGGTAACCTGCATGGTGTCGTGGTTCAGTTCCAGGTTGTCGATGTGGATGATGCTGGATCGTGACTTTGGCGGGCCTCGCCGGGTGAGCGCGAGCACGCGCACCTCTAGTTCGCGCAGTGAAAAAGGCTTCACCAGGTAATCGTCGCTGCCGGCTTCGAAGCCGGTGATCTTGTCCTCCAGGGTGTCGCGTGCGGTCAGCATCAGTATCGGCGTATCATGGCTGGATTGCTCGCGAAACTCGCGGCATACGCTAAAGCCGTCCTTGCCCGGCAGCATCAGGTCGAGAATGATGAGGTCGAAACGCCGCTCGATCGCCAGCGCCAGCCCCTGGGTGCCGCTATAGGCGAAATCGAGCTGATGACCCTTGTCTTCCAGATATTGCCCTATGTTGGAGGCGATATCGGCGTCGTCTTCGATGACCAGAATTTTCATATCACGGCAGGCTAACCGATTGCATGTCAACGGGATGTTAACACGATGCAAGGCGTTATCACGGTAGTGCCCCGCCCGGACTTGCCGCCCCGCGCACGGGTTATACAGGGATCATCGAATATACTCGGTGAACTCGTGGCCCGGGGTGTGGTCATAAAGCCCAACTAGAGGCTTACTAACCCGGAAAATTCATAAATATGCACAATCTCGCTTGTCTATTGATTCCACAAGAAATATATCCTCAGTCGCTCGTAATCACCGATACGAGACTTCTTCGGATATTTCCTTGTGAAATCAATATACTGCACGATTTTTGCGCATATTTATGAATTCTCCGGGCTAAATGGAAAAACTATTCCTTACGTTACTTTTTGCCGGTCTCACGGTGAATGCCGCGGCCACCCATGGCGCCACCGCGGTGCTTGCCGGAGGCTGTTTCTGGTGCATGGAATCCGATTTCGAAAAACTCCATGGCGTCAGCGACGTGGTGTCGGGGTTTACCGGGGGTGCACATCCCGACCCGACCTATCGTGGCGATCATAGCGGGCATTACGAGGCTGTCAGGATTACCTACGATCCGGCCGTCGTCAACTATCGGGGCTTACTCGATCATTTCTGGGTCAACCACGATCCCTTCGACGCGCGCGGGCAGTTTTGCGACAAGGGGCATAGCTACCTGGCCGCGATCTTTATCGCCAACGACGAGGAACGCGCGCTCGCGGAAAAGTCCAGGCAGGAGGTGATCGAGATGTTTCCCGGGAAAGAGGTGGTGACGCCGATCCTGCCGCGGGCGACCTTCTTTCCGATCAAGGGCGATGAAGATCATCACCAGGACTACTACAAGAAGAGCCCGCTGCGCTACAAGTATTACCGCTTTGGTTGCGGGCGCGACCGGCGCCTCAAGGAAATCTGGGGCGATGCGGGCTAGACGACTTTACCTCCTTAACCACCGCCGCCGCGAAAGCGGGAACCTTACAACGTTCGGTCTACAGTCATCCCGGCGAAGGCCGGGGTCCAGGAGGCTGTTAGGAGTATTCCTTCGAATCTGGATCCCGACTTTCGCCAGGGTGACATCAGGGACGTCGGGATTATGGGAGGTGAGGGCTTGCGCGATACTGGCTCGATAGTAAGATAGCGGTCTCCCTTATTATCAGGAATCCCTGCCATGGGTTGTCAATATTTCGATCCCTGCGATCACGGCGCCGATAGCTTTACCATCGCGATTCCGCAGGTCACCTTCGGGCGTGGTTGCCTGGGTGAGGCCGGCGCGCGCGCGCGCGGGCTTGGCATGAGCCGGGTGGGCGTGTTTACCGACCCGTGGCTACGCGACAGCGTTTACTTTGCGACGGTAATGGATTCGCTGTGCCAAAGCGGGCTCGACAGCGCGGTTTTCGACGAGATTACGATCGAGGCCGATGACGCCAGCGTCGTGCGCGGCGCCGCGTTTATCGCCGATGGCAACTTCGATGGCGTCGTCTCGGTCGGTGGCGGTTCGGTCATGGACACCGCCAAGGCCTCCATGCTTTACGGGCTGCATCCGGTGCAGGATTTTCTCGACTACTTCGCGCCGCCGCTGGGCGCGGGCAAGCCGATCGCGCGTGATTTTCTGCCGCACCTCGCCTGTCCCACTACCTCGGGCACCGGCTCCGAGTGCACTTCTATCTCGGTGTTGCGCATCAACGCACTACAAACCAAGTTTGTACTGGCAAACCCGGCCTTGATGGCGCAGCAGGCGCTGATCGACCCGGCCTGTTGCGCCAGTCTGCCGCCCATGGTGGTGGCGTCAACCGGATTCGACCTGCTGTGTCACGCGCTGGAATGCTATACCGCCAGGGCCTACACGCGCTGGGATCGAATCGACGACCCGATGAAGCGACCGTTGATCCAGGGCGCCAATCCCTGGAGTGACCTGGCGGCGCGCAAGGCGCTCGAAATCGCCGGTGAGTACCTGGACCGCGGGGTCAACGATGCCGATGACCTCGAGGCGCGCGACCAGTTGATGTGGGGCGCTTCGCTCGCGGGCATGGCTTTTGGCAATAGCGGCACTCATCTCGGGCATGCGCTCTCCTACGGGGTCACGCACCTGATGCAGGACGTCAGCACCGATGGTTACGCGGTGCAATCCCCGTTCGTACCGCACGGCATCAGCGTGGCCGTGTCGGCGCCGGCGATTTTTCGCTACACCGCCGAGGCGGCGCCTGAGCGGCATTTCGAAGCCGCGGGTTATCTGCAATCGGATTTGAAGGGCGCCGCGCCCGCGGATTCGGGCGAAGCACTGGCTGTTCGGCTTATCGGATTGATGCAAAAAACCGGAGTTCCGAACGGATTGAGTGGCGTCGGTTTTGCTCCTGCAGATGTGCCGGCACTTGCGGCGTCATCGTCGCGGCAGATACGCGCAATCGCGAATTCACCGCGCGAAACCAATCTTGTCGATATCGAGAATATTTACTCGGCCGCGATGCGCTACTAGCCCCGTTTTCCCGGCCATCGGGCGTGCCTTGCGCCAGTAACGGCGCCAGGAACACGAAGCAGGCGACGAGGAACAGGGTGCCGCCAGCCAGGCCGAGCAGATCGCCGCCGCGGATGCTCGAGATCATGAAAAATATCGCGGACCCGGTAAAAAGAATCCAGCCCCACAGTTGAAAGCGGCGTTGCGTGTTCTGTGACATGATTGACTCCCGGAAAATCAGATCGATAAATAATAATCTCTTATATATAATCCCGTAAATCAATCATTTTAAGGGTAAATTGATAATGATTGCTTATGATAATGGGTTCTCAAGTCTCTTCGCTGGATCTGAGCGCAAGCAGTAGCGCATCGATGACGGGCTGGCGTGCGTTGTCGTTCATGGTCATCAGCACCACCTTGCGGCAGTAGCGCTGGTTGTCGATGATTTCGGCGTCGAGCCCCGGGCGATCGAGGTCGAGACCGGCCCATTGCGGCACCAGCGACACGCCCATGCCCTGCAGCACCAGCTTCTCGATGGCCTCGAGCGCGTCCAGTTCGTAAAAGGGGTCGACTCGAATCTTGCGATCCTTGAGATACTGAAGGGCCTTGAGTCCGCCCCAGGACTGCGCGTCGTAGCAAATATAGGGGTTCTGTTCGAGTTTTTCGCGCGCATTGTTGCCGTGGGCGTTACGCGACAGCAACACGAGCGGCTCGATGCGCAACGTCTCGACCGTGAAACTGCGCGGCAGCGCATAGGGAGGTAGCGCGATAATGGCGGCATCGATCCGGCGTTCGCTCAGATCGGAAAACAGCGAGTTGGAAGTGCCGGGCTTGATCTGCAGCACCAGCTTCGGCGCCACTTGCGCCAGTTGGCGGATGGTGCCGGGCAAAATACCGGTGAGGGCGGTAGAGATTGCGCCAAGGTTGAACTTGCCGGCCAGCCCCGAAGCCTCGATCTCGGAGCTCATGCGATTGAACTCGCTGACGATTCGGCGCGCTTTCGGTAACAGGTTGAGACAGGTCTCGGTCGGTATTGCCTTGTGGGTGTTGCGATTCAGCAGGGTGGCGCCAAAGTGCTTTTCAAGTATCGCGATGCGTTGCCCGACGGCTGCCGGGGTCAGGTTTTGCACGCGCGCGGCGCCCGCGATCGAACCCGTCTCGGCGACGCTGATGAGGCTTTCCAGGTAGCGAATGTCCACGTTTCGATCATCCAGATAAGCTAAAGTAATACTTTATAACATATAAACAATTAAACGTTATCTATTTACCAGCCCGGGTGCTAGCCTGCATATGATCACATCCGTGGGAATATCATGTTTGATAGCGAACTAATGAGCCAGATACGTGATCGTTTCTGTCACGTCGATACCTGTCCCTACCAGGGGCCTCGCATCTTCTTCGAAAACGCCGGCGGTGGGCTGACGCTGAAGTCGGTGGTCGAGGTCAACACCCAACTGGCGGGTATTCCCGACAACCAGGGACGCGATAATCCCGCTTCGCATGAGCTGGTACGTATCATCGACGAGGCGCGCGACAACATGCGTTGTTTTCTCGGTGTCGACGACGGCCCGGTGTTTACCGGTGAAAGCGGTACCGAACTGATCTTTCGCATGGTACGCGCCGCGGCGCTCGGCTCGCCCGCGGGCGGCAACATGATTGGCAGTACGCTGGAGCATCCGGCTACGGTGAGTGCGAGCAGGCGCTGGGCGCAGATTGCCGGCAAGGAGTACCGCTCGGCGGTACACGACAACGACCTGGCGACGATTACCGCTGCCGATTACGCGGCCATTGTCGATGCCGATACGCGTGTCGCCACGATCATTCACACCAGCCCGGTAACCGGGATGACGGTCGATATCCCCGCGGTGGTGAAAGTTATCCGCGAGGCGTCACCCGATTGCATCATCATCCTCGACGGCATCCAGCATGCTGCGCACGGTGGACTTAGCGTCGACGACTATGATATCGACGGCTACGCGGTCTCCGCCTACAAAGTATTTTCACGCCACAACTACGGCTTTGCGTGGTTATCGCCGCGGCTCGCGACCCTGCCGCACGATCATCTCGACGGTACGCCGGACGATTTCTGGGAAATGGGTACGCGCGATACCTCGGCCTTTGCCTGTACCTCGAAGGTGGTCGAGTATTTTGACTGGCTCGGCTCGCACTTCACCGATTCCGAAGATCGGCGCAGGCGCATTCTGGCGGCCGGCGAGGCGATCGGCGAACACGAGTACGCGCTGTCGAAATTGATGATCGACGGCAGCGGCGAGCAACGCGGCTTGCGCGATATGCCCGAGGTTTACGTGATTGGCGGGCATGACAACCCCGCGCGTGAGGGTATGCTGTCGATGATCGTCGAAGGCAAGCCCTGTGCCGAGGTGGTGGCCGAGTTGAACGCGAAGGGAATTCGCACGCACGTGCGTAAAGCGGATTACTTTTCCGGTAATATTCTCGAGCCGCTGGGTCGGCCTACCTGTATCCGGGTTTCCATGTGTCACTATAATACAGCTCGCGAAGTGCTGACCTTCCTGCGCGAACTCGAAGCCATCATCGCCGTGCGTAACGGCGCCGATGCGAGCGCCGCCTGAATGATGAGCATCCACCGTCATCCGATACGTCGGACCTGGGAGTAACTAACTTGAAAACACATGCACAAGCGGTAGTCATCGGCGGCGGCCTGGTCGGTTGCTCGATCCTCTATCACCTCACCAAGCTGGGCTGGAGCGACGTGGTGCTGCTCGAGCGCAACGAGCTCACCTCGGGCTCGACCTGGCATGCGGCGGCCGGTATTCACGGGTTGCACGACCACAACAATACTTCCAAGCTGCAGTACTACACCATGCAGCTCTACCAGGACCTGGAAAAGGAAACCGGGCAGGGTTGCGGCATCGTACAGCCGGGTGCGCTCTACCTCGCGCAAACCCGCGACCGTGAACACCAGCTGCGCATACAGGCGGCCAAGGCGAAATATTTCCAGGTCGAATTCCACGAACTGAGTCGCGACGAGGCGGAGCGCATGCACCCACTCACCGATTTCGACGGCATCCGCTGCATCATGTTCGAACCCGACGGCGGCAACGTCGATCCCTCGGGGGTGACCTATGCCTACGCCAAGGGCGCACGCCAGCGCGGCGCCGAGGTGCACCGTTTCACGCCGGTGATCGCCACCACCCAGCGCACCGACGGCAGCTGGGACGTGGAAACCGACAAGGGCACGATTCACGCCGGCGTGGTGATCAATGCCGCCGGCCTGTGGGCGCGCGAGGTCGCCGCGATGGCAGGCTTCGAATTGCCGCTGATGCCGCTCGAGCACCAGTACCTGGTGACCGAAACCATTCCCGAGATCGAAGCGCTGGGGTGGCGTCTGCCGTTGATTGCCGATCGCGACGGCGAGTATTACCTGCGCCAGGAAGGCCTCGGCCTGCTGGTCGGCGCTTATGAAAAAGACGGCCGTTACTGGGCTGAAAATGGCACGCCGATGGATTTCGGCCATGAGCTGCTGGACGAGGACCTGGATCGTATCGAGGAAAACCTGATGCGCGCCTTCGAGCGTATACCGGCGCTCACCGAGGTCGGCGTCAAGCGCGTCATCAACGGGCCGATGATCTGGTCGCCGGACAGTTCCGCGCTGTACGGGCCGGTGCCCGAGTTGCGTAACTATTTTTGCTGCTGCGGCATCATTCCCGGCTTTTCCCAGTCGGGCGGCCTCGGCCTGACGCTGGCGCAGTGGATCGTCGAGGGCGAGCCCGAGATGGATATGTTCCCGTGGGACCTGGCGCGCTTCGGCGACTGGGCCAACAAGGACTTTACGCGGGCGCGCACGCTCGACCAGTACGCGCATCGCTTCAAGATTCACTTTCCCTACGAGGAACGCACGCCCGGCCGGCCCATCAAGACGCGCCCGGTCTACGAACGACAAAAGCAACTCGGCGCGGTGTTCGGGCTCAGCTACGGTTACGAGCACCCGTTGTGGTACGCACCCGAGGGCATGGAACCGGTCGAGACCTATGGCTTCGATCGCCAGAATTGTTTCGAGCCGGTTGCCGCCGAGTGCCGGGCGTTGCGTGAATCGGTCGGTATCATCGATGTCTCCAACTTCGCCAAGTACCGCGTGCGCGGCGCCGGTGCCGCGGATTACCTCGACCGCCTGGTTGCCAACCACGTCCCCTCGGAAATCGGGCGTTCCTGCCTGACGCCGATGATCGGTCTGCGTGGCGGTATCGCCGGCGACTTCACCATCACCATGCTCGACGAGGACGATTTCCTGATGATCGGCTCGGGCATCGCCGAACGTTATCACCAGCGTTTCTTCGACATGGTGACGCGCGACGACAGCGTCAGTTTCGAAAGCTTCACCGAGGCCTGGGGCGGGTTCAATGTCGCCGGGCCGAACGCGCGCAAGCTGCTCGGGCAATTGACCGATGCGGACTTGTCGAACGAGGCCTTTCGCTTCATGCGCAACCAGCGAATCCGGGTTGCGGGTATCGGCGCGGTCGCGATTCGCGTTTCCTTTAGCGGCGATCTCGGCTGGGAAATCTACGTGCCGCTGGAACACCAGCTGGCGCTGTACGAGGCACTGCTCGACAAGGGTGCCGCGTTCGGTGCAAAACCCGTCGGCGGGCGCGCGCTGCTGTCGCTGCGGGTGGAGAAAGGCTACGGTAGCTGGAGCCGCGAATACTCGCCCGAGTACTGGCCGCAGGAAGTCGGTCTCGAACGCCTGATCAAACTCGACAAGCCCGAGTTTCTCGGCCGCGACGCCTATCTCGAAATCAAGGACAATGCGCCGCGCGAAAAACTGGTGGTGACGCGCATCGAGCAAACCGAATCCGATGCCAATGGCGGCGAACCCGTGTTTCTCATCGACGGCACCCCGGTCGGGCGCGTCAGTTCGGGTGCCTACGGACACAGCGTTGGCGCATCGATCGCGCTGTGCTTTATCGAGACCGCGCACGCCGCCGCCGGCACCGAGCTCGATATTGCTATCCTGGGACTACCGCATCGCGCCGTTATCCTGGAAAAACCACCTTTCGATGCACCGGGCGAACGCCTGCGTGCCTGAATCCTGCAACGCCAACCCGAGAAGATAACCATGGCCTCCAACCCCTATTCGATTCCCGACCCGAAGGTCGATCCGACACGCAGGTCGGTGATGCGACCGGACAATACCCCGGACGATAACGACCGCATCGAAATCGGGCCCACGCCGCTGGCCTATGCCGAGTGGGCCGAGGCTGGCCTGCAATGCCCGGACTTGCAGGCGATGCGCCAGTATCGGCTTGATCGAATCGTCGCCAGCCTGATCGAGCGCGACCTGGACGCGGTGCTGCTGTTCGACCCGTTGTCGATTCGTTACGCCACCGATACCACGCACATGCAACTGTGGAACGCACACAACCCGTTTCGCGCCTGCCTGGTCACCACCGACGGTCACATGGTGCTGTGGGAATACGGCGGCTATGCCTACATGTCGGAATACAATCCGCTGGTGCGCGAAGTGCGCGCCGGTGCATCGTTCTTCTACTTTGCAACCGGGCAGCGCACCGAGGAAAAGGCCGGGATGTTTGTCGAACAGGTTACCGATGTGCTGCAGCAGCGCGTTGGCAAGGGTCGTCGCGTTGCCGTCGACAAGATACAGATTGCCGGTCTGCGCGCGCTCGACGAGGCCGGCGTGCAGGTGATGGACGGCGAGGAGTTGATGGAGCGTGTGCGCGCGATCAAGGGGCCGGACGAAATCCTGGCGATGCGTTGCGCGATCTACGCCTGCGAGGCGTCGATCGTCGAAATGCGCGAACAGACGCGGCCGGGCATAACCGAAAACGATGCCTGGTCCGAGTTGCACAAGTCCAATATCCGCCGTGGCGGCGAATGGATCGAAACCCGTCTCCTTTCATCGGGGCAGCGCACCAATCCGTGGTTCCAGGAATGCGGGCCGCGCATCATCGGCAACAACGAGATTGTCGCCTTCGATACCGACCTGATCGGTTGCTACGGCATGTGCACCGATATCTCGCGCACCTGGTTCATCGGTGACGGGCAACCGACGCAACGGCAGAAAGATATGCATAAGCTCGCTTACGACCACGTCATGACCAATGCCGAACTGGTGCGCCCGGGTATCAGTTTCCAGGAGTTGACCGAGCAGGGTAATCATTTACCGGAGGCGTTCATTGCGCAGCGTTACGGTTCCAAGTTTCACGGTGTCGGCCTGTGCGACGAGTGGCCGGCGATCAAGTACCCGATCGACTGGGAAGAGCGCGGTTACGGCGGCGTACTGGAACCCGGTATGATGCTCTGTGTCGAAGCCTATATCGGCGAGGTCGGCGGACCCGACGGCATCAAGCTGGAGGACCAGGTGCTGGTCACCGAGGACGGCTTTGAAAACATGGTGGCCTGTCCCTACGACCCCTTGTTAATGGGATGATATTTCAATGGGGTCAGATTCGCCCCTTTAAAAATTAATGGATCAATCTTTGAAGTAGAATATTGCGATGAATATACTTTTCATTACCGCCGACCAGTGGCGCGGCGAATGCCTTTCGCTGTTGGGGCACCCCCACGTCAATACGCCTAACCTGGATGCGCTGGCGCGTGACGGCATGCTTTTCAGTCGGCATTACGCGCAGGCGACTCCCTGTGCGCCGAGCCGCAGCTCGCTGCATACCGGCATGTACCTGCAAAACCACCGCTGCGTGATCAACGGTGTACCGCTCGACGACCGCTTCAGCAACTGGGCGCGCGAAGTCAGCGACGCCGGATACCAGCCGTCACTGTTCGGTTATACCGATTCCGCAATCGACCCGCGTGGCCTCGATCCCGACGATCCGCGCCTGCATCATTACAGCGAACCCCTGCCGGGCATCGCCAGCTACACGCCGATGCGCGACGAAGTGTCGGTCGAGTGGGTCGAGTACCTGCAACGGCAAGGCTACCCGGAACGCGATCGTCCCTGGAGTAACTACTCGGTTACCGAGCAAGGCGTCGACTGGGCGCAGGGCGGCGAGCGAGTGTTGCCGCTCGCGCTCAAGACTGAGGATCACGAAACCCACTACATGGTAAACCGCTGTATCGACTGGATCGGTGAACAAAGGGAACCGTGGATTACGCACCTGTCGCTGTTGCGGCCCCACTCCCCGTTTGCCGCCCCGGAACCCTATAACCGTCACCACGACCCGGCGCGGATGCCCGCACCATTGCGCGCTGACAATCCTGACGACGAGGCGGGTCAACACCCGCTGCTGGATTACTTCCTCAATCACAGCAAGTTCCGCGCATCCGACGAGATTCGCCAGACGCAGCAGGACATGGTCAACTACTTCGGGCTCATCGAAGAAGTCGACGACAACCTCGGCCGCCTGTTCGCGAGCCTGAAGGCCAGCGGTCACTGGGATTCGACGTTGATTATCTTTACCTCGGATCATGGCGAGCAGCTCGGCGATCACTGGCTGATGTCCAAGCAGGGCTTTTACGACCAGTCCTATCACATCCCGCTGATCATTCGCGATCCGCGCCCCCAGGCCGATGCCAGCCGCGGCACGCGCATCACCGAGTTCAGCGAAAGCGTCGACCTGATGCCGACCATGCTCGACTGGCTCGGCCTCGATGTTCCCAGCCAATGCGACGGTTTTTCGCTGCTGCCCGCGATCCATGACGGCGTCATGCCCGATGGCTGGCGCGAGGAGGCGCACTGGGAGTATGATTTTCGCGACGTACGCGACGACGGGGTGGAGAAACACCTGGGCTTGACCATGCATCAGTGCGGCCTGTCGGTGATCCGCGATCATCGCTACAAGTACGTTCACTTCGCCGGCCTGGCGCCGCTGTTTTACGATTTGCAGCAGGATCCCGGCGAATTCGTCAACCAGGCCGAAAACCCGGAATACCAGTCACGGGTGCTCGAGTACGCGCAAAAGATGCTGACCTGGAAAATCAACCACGCCGACCGCGGCCTGACCGAAACCATGCTTGGTGAGGGCGGCGCGATTACCCGGCGGGCGCCGCTGCGGCACCTGTCCGGCAGCGAGTAAAGCGCGCGCATCATGAATTATCCTTTTTGCAGCGACGATTTTTCCTTGCGGCCCTACTGGTGGGACATAACGCCGCCGCCGCAAGCGGATGATAGCGCCGTGTCGGCCAGTACCGATGTATTGGTGATTGGCTCGGGATACACCGGCCTGCATTGCGCCGTGCAGACCGCGCGCGCGGGGCGCCACACCACGGTGATCGATGCGCAAGACCTCGGCTGGGGTTGTAGCTCGCGCAACGGTGGACAGATCAGCGGCGAAATCAAACCGGACTACGCCGAATTGACGCGACGCTATGGCAGTGCGGAAGCCCATGCGCTCATCGCCGAGGCGCGCACGGCGCTCGAGTGGCTGGGCGAATTTGTCGATCAACAGGATATCGATTGCGACTACCGGCGCTGCGGGCGTTTTGTCGCCGCGCACAGCCCGCGCCAGTTCGATATGCTGGTCGCGAACCTGCACCGGCAGCCCCCCGGGCTGGAGCAGGAATCGCACATCGTCGAGCCGCGCGACCAGTCCAGTGAAATCGACAGCGATTACTACCACGGCGGCATGGTGATCGACCGCCACTGTTCGCTCGACCCGGCGAAGTATCATGCCGAACTGGTGCGGCTGGCGCGCGCCGCCGGGGCGGAACTGATCGCGCACTGTGAGGCGACCAGTATCGAGCGTAACGCGGACGGCTTTCGCGTCGCTACCGCGGGCGGCGTCATCCAGGCGCGTGACCTCGTCATCGCCACCAACGGATACACCGGCAGTTTCGCGCCCTGGCAGCAGCGACGCATAATTCCTATCGGCAGTTACATGCTGGCGACCGAGCCGATGGCGCCGGAGCGCGCCGCGAAGTTGATGCCGCGTGACCGCGTTTTCAGCGACACGCGCAGGATCGTCGTCTATTTCCGGCGCTCCCCGGATGGCCGCAGCCTGTTGTTCGGCGGCCGGGTTTCGGTATTCGAGTCTGACCCCGTTAAAAGCCTGCCCGCGTTACGCCAGGAAATGCTGCGCATTTTCCCGCAGCTCGAAGATGTTCGCATCAGCCATACCTGGATGGGCTTTGTCGGCTATACCTTCGACACGCTACCGCATCTCGGCCGTAAGGATGGTATCTACTACGCCATGGGCTATTGCGGCTCGGGGATTTGCCTGGCGAGTTACCTCGGCAATCGCATCGGGTTGCAGTTGCTGGGCCACGAAGAGGGCGCCTGCGCTTTCGACAGGCCGCGCTTCCAGACGCGCCCGCTATACAGCGGCAAGCCCTGGTTCCTGGCACCCTCGGTACGTTACTACCAGTTGCTCGACCGCTTGAGCTGACGGTTCTAGCCCGAATAGGGGAGCCATATTCTGAAAAACCGGGACCCGTTGGCCTTCCCCCCCAAACGAATGCCAATTCAGGCGGGGAAATCCCCGATAACGGACACTTGCAGGCGCCTTGCAGGTGTCGACCTTTGTTAAGGGTTGTCAGATGCCTGCCCATGCAGCAAGACATTAGGGTGACAGTTAACTTATCTCATCAGGAATAAGGAATTTGGTTAACTATCACGTTGATTCGCGCATATTGCCGCCACCATAAACGCTTTCATCACACAGCCTCGGCCATAAACGGACATTGAGATAAAAGATTAGGTATGATTCGAGAGGAGCCAACTCTATTTTCCAACTTAACATGCGATATCTCGAACTAAATTGCTGCCCTCAAATAATTATTAAGGGGCCAACGATCTCTTAACCCGGAAAATTCACAAATTATGCGCGATCTCGCTTGTCTATTGATTCCACAAGAAATATTCCCTCAGTCGCTCGTAATCACTGATACGAGACTTCTTCGGGAACTTCCTTGTGAAAACAATATCCTGCGCGATATTCGCGCAAATTTATGAAATTTCCGGGTTAAATATCCTGTTGGGTCATACGTTAAAAGTGTAGAAGGAAAGGACTTATGAATTCTCCGGGCTAGATACATGTGGAAACGCCAGCTGCACAGTAGGTACGCGCTACAATGTCGTCACACAT
>JAAEPH010000014.1 GCA_024232855.1 Gammaproteobacteria bacterium | reverse complement strand
TGGCTAACTTTGCGCGCAAACCCGCCGGCGGTGATACCGATCAATTGCGCGCGGCGGCGGCCGGACTGTGTGATATCGCGGTTGCAAATACCTACTACTACGGCCGGCTCATCGATAGTGACAGGGAAAAGGACCGTTCGATCGCCTCGAGCCTCGGGGTTTTCTGGCCAAACCAGGGCGGCCGTGGGGCGCACATAAACGTTAGCGGCGCCGGGATCACCAAATATGCACCGCATCGCGAAGCAGCAGAACGGTTGCTCGAATTCCTGGTTAGCGCCGATTCGCAGACCTGGTATGCCGAGGTCAACAATGAGTACCCGGTGGTAACCGACGCGAGGATACCGGCAACGTTGAGGTCGTTTGGGGCGTTTGAGGGGGATAGCCTCAACCTGACCCATCTTGGCGAAAGCAATCGTGCCGCTGTACAACTAATGGACCGCGCCGGTTGGCGGTAAAATTCGTCTATTTTCGCTTTAGTCCTGTCGCCGGCACCAAGAATACTCCCGAAATCATTAATGGCTTCAATTGGCCATGTCAGCCAGGCGCATTCCCATCACGATGACCAGGGTGTCAGTTGCCTCGGGCTAGATCTGCTCCTGTAGACATTTTTCCAGGATATCCATGCCCTCATTGATGAGAGCATCGCTAATGTTCAACGCTGGCAGAAAACGAATCACGTTACCCCGCGAGCCACAGGTGAGCAGTGCCAGCCCGTTTTCATAGGCGCACCCGACCAATTTTTTGGTCAGGTCTGCGTCGGGTTGGCCGGCATCCCCGTTTTTCACCAGTTCCATCGCTATCATTGCACCATGGCTGGTGCGCAGTTGACCAATGTTGTTCGGGAATCTGGCTTGCAGGGCTTGCAAGCGATCACTGAACCGCTCGCTGACATGACATGCCGCATTGAGCAGACTTTCTTCCTCAATAACATCGATCATTGCCAGTCCGGCAACACAACCCAGCGGTGAAGCGGCATAGGTGCCGCCGAGGCTACCGGGGAGGGGCGAGTCCATGATGTCGGCTTTACCCACCACCGCAGCGATCGGGAAACCATTGGCCATTCCCTTGGCGACGGTCATCAGATCGCCTTCGATGCCGGCGTACTCGCTGCAGAACATCTTGCCGGTACGGGCGAAACCGGTCTGGATTTCATCGATTATCAACAAGATGCCGTGCTCATCGCAAAGTGCTCTGAGCTGCTG
>JAAEPH010000013.1 GCA_024232855.1 Gammaproteobacteria bacterium | reverse complement strand
GATGCCGATCAGGTCATAGAGTCCGAACACGCCGGTTTTTGGAATACCCATCGGGCGGCCGAAGATGGCGTCGGCCTCGAGCGGGGTCAGGTTGAGCTCGAAAGCGGCCTGCAGGGCGCACTGAATCGCAAAAACGCCGACACGGTTGCCGAGAAATCCGGGAGTGTCGAGGCAGGGGACGACGCCCTTGCCGAGCTGCTGTTCGCAGAAATCCGCGAGCAGGCCGATAATCTCGGCATCGGTATCCTCGCCACGCACCAGTTCGAGCAGGCGCATGAAACGCACCGGGTTGAAGAAATGCGTGATCGCGAAACGCCGGCGAAACTGCAGCGGCATATCCTCCACCAGGAGCCGTATTGGAATGGTCGATGTGTTCGAAGTGATGATCGCCTGCTCGGGACAAACGTCGTCGAGGCGGCGGTAGAGATCCTTCTTGATTTCGAGGCGCTCGACCACGGCCTCGGCGACCCAGTCACAATCGGCAAGCTGATCGAAATCGTCGCGCGTGTTACCGAGATGGATAAATTCCTCGGCTTGCTTGCTGATCAGGCCGGGTTGATTGGGATCGCGCAGGCGCTCGAGCCCTCTTTGCGCCAGCGCGTTGACATCGTCGTCACCCGGCAGGTCCAGCAACCAGACTTCGATACCGGCATTGGCGACCTGTCCGGCGATACCGGCTCCCATGGTGCCGGCGCCGATAACGGCGACTTTCCTGATGCTCATAATCAACCCCTATTTGACGTTTTCAAGCGGGCCGATGAGCTCGCGTAGCTTCTGTAAGGTCTGGCGCGGCGCCTCGATCGGCAGCATGTGGCCGTAGCGCTCGATCACGGTAACGTTAGCGCCGAGTTCCGTGGCGAAGGCCATGCCGGCCTTGAACGGGGTGAGGCGGTCCTTGCGCGCCAGGATCAGCTGCGACGGAACCTCGATGGTTTTGGCGACTTCGCTGCCGTTGCGGTATTCGCTGCAGGCAACCAGGTCGGCGTGCAATGGGTTGCGCGCCATGATCTGTCGCCCGATCGCGATCGGCTGCATTCCCGGCACCGCGCTAATGCCATACTGCGCGTCGCTGCCGAAGCCCCACATGAGCAACATCTCGGCGGCGGCGCCGGCGCTTTCGCGGGCGGCCTCAATCAATGCGGGGTTGACCGGTATCGCTCCGGCGGTGCCAACCCCGGTAATCGACTTTAATAATTCCGGCGCCTGGCGCGCGAGTTCGAGCACCTCGAGGAAACCCTGCGAATGCCCGATGGCATGCACCTTGCCGACCCCGGCGGCGCGAATGAAGTCGGCCAGCCAGGCGCCCATCTCCTCGATGCTCTGCAATGCGTCGCCAGCGGAGAGGCTGTGTCCGGGCAGGTCCGGCGCCAGCACCGAGTAGCCATTGTAGGCGAACCAGCGGGTTTGCAGCGCCCAGCTGCGATGATCCAGGCCACTGCCGTGGACGAACATCACCGTCGGCAGGTTGCTGTCGAAATCCTTACCGCCGGTGGCCGCGTAAGTCCTGTTGCCGCGTACCTCGATATACATCAGGCTGCTCCCGCGACGCGTTGCGCTGCCTTGAACCCGCGTGCGAAGTCGGCCTTGATATCGCCGACATCTTCGATGCCGACCGAAACCCGGATCATGTCGGCGCTGATGCCGGCCGCCCGCATATCGGCCTCGGTGAGGCGTGAATGCGTGGTGCTGGCCGGGTGCAGCACCAGCGTGCGCGCGTCGCCGACATTGGCAAGGTTGGAGGCTAGTTCGAGCGAATCCATGAAGGCGGCGCCGCCGATACGACCACCGACGACACCGAAACACAGCATCGAGCCGGCGCCGTGCGGGAACAGGCTTGCGGCGAGTTCATGACTCGGGTTGCTTTCCATGTCGGGGTAGTTGGTCCAGGTTACAGAATCCTGTTGTTGTAACCATTCAAGCAGGGTTTTCGCATTGGAGACGTGCTGCTTCATGCGCAGGCTCAGGGTTTCGATGCCCTGCAGGATGAGGAAGGCGTTATGCGGGCTCATGGACGCGCCGACATCGCGCATCGATTCGGCGCGCATTTTCATCGCCAGCGCGGAGGGCCCGAACTCTTCCCAGAAGCGCATGCCGTGGAAGGGCGCGTAGGGCTCGGTCAATTCCGGGAAACGCCCGCTTTTTTCCCAGTCGAAGCGCCCGCCGTCGACGATGGCGCCGCCGATGGCGACGCCGTGCCCGCCCATCCACTTGGTTACCGAATGCACGACGACATCGGCGCCGTGATCGATGGGCCGGTTCAGGCAGGGGGTGGCGAAGGTGGCGTCGACCACCAGCGGGATGCCGGATTCGTGCGCGATTGCGCCGATGCGCGGGATATCGGCGATTTCCAGTCCGGGGTTGCCGATCGACTCGCAAAACACCAGCTTGGTGTTGTCCTGAATCGCATCACGCAGGGCCTGCTCATCGTTGACCGGCACGAAGCTGCATTCGATGCCGAGACGTTTGATGGTGTGCTTGAGCAGGGTAGCGGTGGAGCCGTAGATCTGCGTCGCCGAAATGATATGGTCGCCGGCGGAGCACAGGGTGATGAAGATCGTAAACAGCGCGCTCATGCCGGAAGCGGTGCAGATTGCGCCGCTTCCGCCTTCGAGGGCGGCAATTCGCTGCTCCAGCACCGCCACCGTCGGGTTGGTGATACGGCTGTAAATATGCCCGCCCTGTTCGACGTTGAACAGCGAGGAACCTTCACTGACGCTCTCGAACACGTAGGAGGTAGTCTGGTAGACAGGCACCGCGCGCGAACCATGATCGCTCTCCGGGACATAGCCCGTGTGCAACGCCACGGTGTCGGGTTTGAGGTATGAAGATCGACTCATACTGGTCTCCTGGGGTTATACGATTGCGTCAAAATCAAACGGCAGATCGACTATTTTACCAAGTTTGCCGTTTATATTGACATTTGTGTTAGCACTCAGAAACTCGCGTTTCATCATGACCATGGTGAGGAACCTGCGATAGCGCGGCGACCACACCTGTGAGCGTACGTCACCCACGACCTTGCCGTTGACTTCGATCTTGAAATCGTCGAATTCGACGGCCTCGTCAAAGACGATGCCGACCAACTGGTGCAGGTGTTTGCCTTTAATAGTACGCAGCGCAGGCAGGCTCATAGATTCGATATCGGCGTCCAGGTCGATGAAGGCATCGAGCCCGCATTCGAACGGGTTATGGGTAAAGTTCATGTCGTTGCCGTAAGACAACAGGCCGCTCTCGATACGCTCGATCAGGTTGGGGCCGCCGGCCCTGACCCTGAGATCGGCGCCTTTTGCAAACAGATCATCCCACAGCGGTAGAGCCAGCTCGGGGTCATTCAGGTAAATTTCGAAGCCACCCTGCTTGCTGTACCCGGAACGCATGACCATCATCGGTTTGCCGTGAAACTCCAGCATTTTCGAACGGAAAAATTCTATCCCGGAAACCTCGTCGCCAAACACCCGCGTGACCAGTTCCTGCGCCTTCGGACCCTGCACCGCCAGCGGCCAGACGGCGGCCTCGCGAATCTCGACATCGAGACCGAAACCGAAGGCAAGCCCGCGCGCCCACAGGCGCACATCGCTGTCCGCTATCGATATCCACCAGTTGTCGGGGGCAAACTTTATCAGCACCGGGTCGTTGACGACGTTGCCGTTTTCATCGCAGAGCGGGGCGTACAAACCCTGGCCGACGACGGCCTTTGAAATATCACGCGGCGTCATCAGCTGAATCAGGCGCTCGCTGTCGGGGCCCGAGACTTCGATCTGCCGCTCGCAGGACACGTCCCAGACCTGCACGTCCTCGCACAGGCTCCAGTAGTCCGCTTCACTGGATTCGAAAAAGGTGGGCAACAACATGTGGTTGTAGACGGTATAGCCCTGGACACCGGCGGATTCGACGCGGGGCGTAAACGGGGTTTGGCGCGTGCGCCGCGAAATACTCAGGAATTTATCAGCCAATCCGGGTTTCCAGTCGAGTCATACAGTCTCTGCTGTATTTGCCAGTGGGCAGCAATGCTATTCCTTTTTTATTTGTCTGACAAATAAGAAATATGCTGGCAACAACCAATGCTTAGCTGATCGCGACTTATCACGGGAAACGTGGCGTATCCGATTTGATTTCGGCAACACGCGGGCCGTAATGCAGGGTACTCGACTTGCGATTACCGATCATGTCCGACCCCTTTTGATTTACTGTAAATCTATCCGGGTAACATGGCTTTTTAGAAACTCGAAAACTTCCTGATTGACTTCGGCAGGTGTTTTTTGCCAGAAAAAGCGACCACGCCTGACAAAGAGCATATCGAGAAATTGTCCATTTTGTTTTTCGACCAGAGCGGCAAAGGGCTGGGTTAACTGTTTTTTGTATCGACTGTTACCGGTCAAAACCAGGAAAACAGGTTTGCCTGAAAAATCATGATTTTCAACGAATGACCACAATGGAACCGCCGGACGAAACCACCAGGTTGGGGCGCACAGTACGATCAATTCATAGCGGGAGAGATCAACAGGACTGTGCTCAATTGGCGCGCTTGTCACCTGTGCATCAGCATTCTCTCCTGCAAGCCCTTGTCCCTCCATTGTCAGGCCATATTGTGGCGCCTTAATTTGCAGTAGATCCGCATCCAGGTAACGAGCGGCTGCATTAGCTGCGCCAAATGTATTTCCGGTACGAGAATAGGCAACGATCAGGGTCCTGGCGGGAATCGCATTAACACGTTGGTATGGCTCGCTTTCCACCCAGGTGGTCTGGATTCGGTAAAAATAAAAAAGCGTAACCAGTACAAAGAGTAGAAGTATGCTTCCCGCGACCAGTAAATTTTTTCTTTTCACAAAATAATCTAACCCGGAAATTTCATAAATTTGCGCGAATATCGCGCAGTATATTGTTTTAAAAAAGAAATGGGATTTCACAAGGAAATTCCCGAAGAAGTCTCGTATCAGTGATTACGAGCGGCTGAGGGAATATTTCTTGTGGAATCAATAGACAAGCGAGATCGTGCATTAGTGTGAATTTTCCGGGCCAGGGAACGGGGTAAACTTCAATCACCCTTGTTGAGGTACAGGACAGGAATCAATGCCTGTTTGATTCAGGTCATCATGCCGCCATCGACAATGACTGTTTGACCGGTCATGTAGGTGGCGCCCGCGGCCAGGAACAGGATGAACTCGGCATACTCATCGGGCTCGCCCTGTCTTCCCAGGGGTATTTCATAAACCACGTCGAATTCGGTTTCTTTGAATCGGCACATCCAGTCCGATTCAACAAGACCTGGAGCGATGGCATTTACCCTGACCTCGGGTGCCAACGCCCGCGACCATTCCCGCGTGATCGAGACTAATGCGGCCTTGGTTGCGCAATACGCTGAGCTTGAACCGCCGCGACCAAAGGCAGAGACGGATGCCGTATTCACGATTGCGCCATTCGATTGCCGTAGCGTATTAGCCGCCGCCCTGGTGCAGCGGTAGGGGCCAAGCAAATTGACGCTGAGGAGCCGGTTCCACAATGCCTCGTCCTGGCGATCGAAATCTGAAGGCTCGATTGGCGTACTGGTTGCGGGTGTGCCGGCATTGTTGATGAGATAATCCAGTCCTTTCAGATTTGAAATCGCATGCTTGACCATGGCACCGGCTGAATCCGGGTCTCCTATGTCTCCCGGCGCGGCAATGACCCTGTTTCCCTTGGCGGCAAGCTCGTTCAGTACAGCATCGAGTTTTTCTCCCGGCAGATCATTAACCGCCACGGTAGCGCCATTCCTGAGGAACGCCTTGACCGTGGCCAGGCCAATGCCGGAAGCACCCCCGGTTATCAGAACCTTGCGGTTCTCCAGATCGAATTTTGGTTGCATAAGCTTTACGAATATTTCTGCAGGTCAGGTTTAACGTTACCGGGGTAATATTCCCCGGAATGATCGCTTCTCAAAATCGGCCGGCTCATGCAGGTGGGTCCGCCCTCGCAACCGATACACAATGCCTTGCCGCTGAAAACCGCAACTTCGATTCCGGCGGCCTCGAGTGAGCGCTTCAGCGGCGAATTTGCCTCGCGCGAATCGTGCACGGTGAATGCGACCTGCCGCCCGGCGCTACGAAACTTGTCCAGCAACGCGCGCATGTTGGTTTCCGCATCGGGATTGTTGCGGCGCCCGGTCGGACCTCCCCAATGCTCGAATACATTTACCCCGACCTGCACATCGATCAGTAGCAGGCAGGTCTGTCGATCAAATTTACGTATCATATTGTTCCGGCCCACAAACGGGATTTTCGCACAGGATAATCGATTATGCCGAATTCAAAAAACAGGCCCGCTGATCCTGAGAAACCGTGTGAAGCAGCAGGATTGACGGTTTCACGAACCTGAGCGTGGCCTTCCCGGTTTATCTCGACACTTTCGGCCAGCCCCGCATCCACAGTTGCCGCCACAGCCACCACCTTCTTCACGATGCCGACCGAATTCCGGGTGTCGAAGCGAGTAATGACGGGTGACGAGCTGCACCGCTACCCAAAACAGGGCCAGCACCGGAAAAACGATCATGGCAATCAGTAAATCCCTCATGATCCCAACCCTGCAAATCCCATGAAGGAGAGCGACAACAGGCCGCCGATCATCAGGCTCAGCGCGGCCCCTTGCGTGATCGACGGCAGGCTGGCCAGATCCAGGCGCTCGCGCAAACCGGCGATCAGCAAAATAGCCAGCGTAAACCCGGCACCCGCGCCAAGCGCATAGACCATCGATTGCAGAAAGTTATATTCCTTGAAGGTCTGGAACAGCGCCAGGCCCAGGATCGCGCAGTTGGTGGTGATCAGGGGCAGAAAAATACCCAGTGAACGAAACAGGCCGGGGGAAAATTTCTTCAGGATCATTTCCACCAGCTGCACCGCCGATGCGATGACCGCGATATAGCTGATCAACCTCAGGTATTCGATACCGTAGGCGACCAGCACCTGGTTGATGAAGAAGGCGCAAACCGAACTGATCAACATAACGAACATGGTGGCGACGCCCATCGGAAAAGCCGTATCCAGCTTGCCCGATACGCCGAGGAAAGGGCACAGCCCCAGAAACAGGGCCAGCACGAAGTTATTCGCCAGGAAGGCGTTGAAGAAAATGAAATTGAGACTGCTTGGTTCCATGACTACTCGCTCGTTGCCTCCTGCTGTTCCTTGCGCTCTCTCAGCCACTCGAACAGCAGCAGCCATCCGCCGAGCACGAAAAAGCCGCCCGGCGGTAAAATCATTACGATCCATTGCTGGTAGTTTTCGCCAAACAGGTCGAATCCGAGAAGCGTGCCGCTGCCCAGTATTTCGCGCACGCTGCCCAGGCACAGCAGGGCGATGGTAAAGCCCAGGCCCATGCCCAGCGCATTGATCAGCGCCTTGGCCGGCGGCACTTTCGAAGCATATGCCTCGGCGCGCCCCAGGATCATGCAGTTGGCCACGATGAGCTGGATGAACGCGCCGAGCGCATTGTACAGATCGAGGCTAATGGCCTGGATAACATAGTCGACCACGGTGACGAAGGTCGCGATGATGATAATGAAAACGGCGATGCGCGTTTGCTTGGGTATCCAGTTCCTGATCAGCGATACCAGCAGGCTGGAAGACAGCAGTACAAACAGGGTGGCGAGCCCCATCGCCAGTGCGTTGATGGTGGAGTTGGTGACGGCCAGCACCGGGCACATGCCGAGCAGCATGACGAACACCGGGTTGTTTTCCCAGACGCCTTCCCAGAAAGTATGGCTGGTGATCTTATCGTCGAGCATCAGGGTTGATGATCCTCCAGTTGCTGGCGAAATTTCATTACCTGCGGTAACAAAAGTCCCGCGCCGATATCGAGCGCGCGGCCGATCGCGCGCGATGTGATGGTGGCGCCCGAGATGGCGTCGACCTCCCACGGATTGCTCTTGGTGCCATGTTTGACGGTGACGATCCGGTTGCGCAACGCGGAGCCGTCCGCGGCGACCCTGGCATCCAGGGCATCGAAGTTGGCGACAAAATCCTTGTCGGTGATCACTTTATCCCCGAGGCCGGGGGTTTCGGCATGCTTGATCACTTTCACGCCGGTAATGCATTCGCAGTCGAAACGGTAGCCATAGATGATATATACCTTGTCGGCATAACCCTGCGCGTTGGCCGGCGCGGCCAGACCAATGAGCTGCCCCTGCTGATCGTAACCGGCGTAAAAAAGCTGGCCTTTACCCGGCGAATCGGTTGCCGGGCGCAGGGTATTGTCCTCGAGCTCGAACGGAACAAAGCCGGCTGAATCGGGAATCACCGTCAACACCGCTGCCTCGATGGCAAGCCGCTTGTTTTCGTCGATGATGGGCCTGGTGTAAAGATAAACCATCACCACCGCCATCCCGGACAGCACCGAAACCAGGGTTAGCGAAACGATCATGCGCAGGGATGACGGCTTTTCCAGCGGCTGACCCGTGGTCTGGGTGTCAGTCATCGGTTTTACCCTTCGCCGCGGCCTTGCGCTCGCCGAAAGCGCGCGGCTGAGTGGCCATTTCGATCAGCGGGGTGGCGGCGTTGCCGAGTAAAATCGCGTACATCACGCCTTCTGACAGGCTGCCGTAAACGCGTATGATGACGGTCAGGAAACCGATCAGCAAGCCGTAAATCATGACGCCGCGCGGGGTGATGGGCGAGCCGACCATGTCGGTGGCCATAAACACCGCACCCAGCATCAATCCGCCCGAGAACAACATGAACAGCGGGTCCGGGTTGGTATCGTCCAGCCAATGTAACAGGGCGCTGGTGACGATGACGCCGATAAATACATACATCGGAATACGCCAGTTCAGCATTTTTCGCAATGCGAGATAAGCCCCGCAGAGCAGGATCAGGAGCGCCGAAGTTTCACCCGCCGAGCCCGCCGTGGTGCCCATGAACAGCGATTCGAGCGGCGTTGAAACCGATTCGAATTTATGCAGGCCAAGCGGGGTTGCGCTGCTGATGGCATCCATACCCGATGCCGTTAACCATGGGCCGCTGTCAAGCGGCTGCATGAATGGCGGGGTCAGGGTGGAGGGAATGAATTCGGCGAAACGGGTAGCGATAAACGGCGGTGTCCAGGTGGTAATGGCGACCGGAAACGCCGCCTGAACGAAGGCTCTTCCAACCAGGGCAGGATTGAGCAGGTTATAGCCCAGTCCGCCGAACAGTACCTTGCCGAGCGCGATCGAAATGATCGCGGCCACGGCCCCCATCCACAGGGGAAAACCCGGGGGCAGGGTCAGCGCCAGCAGCAAGCCGGTAATAACCGCCGACCAGTCGTCCAGGGTGCTGCCCTGTTTCCCCATCCAGTTGAAAAAACGCTCGGTGGCCAGGGTGCTGAGCAACACCACGAGTATCAGCATCAGCGCACTCAGCCCGAACAGCCACACCACGTAGGCCAACAGCGGCAGAAGGGAATAGACCACGTTGCGCATAATTACCGCAACGCCCTGCCCGTCGACCGCGTGTGGCGCCGTATGAAGCTCGATGCGAGGGGGTTTGCGCATCATTGCTCTGATTCCGCCTCCGCTTCCAGTTTTCGCTGTTTCTCCGCCTGCTCGCGATTAACCGCCTTGGCGATACGAAAATACTGTACCAGCGGAATGTGGGAGGGGCAGATATAACTGCAGCAACCACACTCGAAACAATTGTTCAGATGGTGTTTCTCCGCCATCACCGGGTATTCACGTTTTGCCGCAAGCCAGCCCAGCTGCGCCGGGTTCAGGCGCATCGGGCAGGCGTCCACGCAGCGTCCGCACTTGATGCAGGGATAGACTTTTACGTGCTCACGATCGATAAAATCGCGCTCGTGAAACACCAGAATACCCGAAGTGCCCTTGGTGACAGGCGCCTCGAGAGAACCCATTGCCGGCCCCATCATTGGCCCGCCGAGAATAATGCTCTCCCTGGTGGTATCGATGCGCAAGGTGTCGAGGACAAAGCCGATCGGTGTTCCCAGCGGAATTTTATAGTTGCCCGGCTTCTCCACGCCGGTGCCGGTAATGGTCACGATGCGCTCGATCAAGCCCTCGCCGGCGGGTAATAGCTTGCCCATTTGCGCCAGGGTGCCGACGTTGTGGATGATCACCCCGACGTCGATGGGAAGACCGCCTTCGGGCACTTCCTTGCCCAGCAGCGATTTAACCAGCAACTTTTCCGCACCCTGCGGATAACGGGTCTCTACCGTTCTGACTTCGATGAATTTTTCGTGGTGCAGATGGGCGCGAATGGTTTCGACGGCATCCAGCTTGTTGTCTTCAATACCAATGATGGCGCGTCGGGTGCCGGTGGCCTTGAGCGCATATTTAATGCCCTGTATGAGGTCTTCGGGTTGCTCCAGCATAACCCGGTGATCGGTGGTCAGATAGGGCTCGCACTCACAGCCGTTGACCAGCAGCAAATCGGCCGGCCTGGTATCGTCCTTCTTGAGTTTTACGTGGCTGGGGAAAGCGGCTCCGCCCAGGCCAGCCAGCCCGCTATCCTGGATGGCGCGAACCAGCTCATCGTGATCCATGCTATCGATGTCATGCGGCGAACCAACCCTGACTTCCTGTGGGTCACCCTTCGATACCTCGATCACGATGGACCTGGTGAGCGAGCCGCGCGCCGTCGGTTTGAGTTCGATTGACGTCACCCTGCCGGTCGCCGGCGCGTGAATCGGCGCCGAGACGAAACCGTTCGCCTCGGCGATTTTCTCGCCGCGCAGAACTTCCTGTCCGGGGCGAACGAGGGGCAGGGCGGGCGCCCCGATATGCTGATCCAGCGGCAGGATCAGCCGTGGCGGGAAGGGCAGACGCCTGATCGAAAGATCGCTGGTGCGATCCTTATGGTAGTGCGGATGAATTCCACCCTTGAAGTGAAAACGCTGAAGCCACTGCATGTCATTTATTCAAAAGCGTGCCTGGCGCCTGGACCGCAACGGCCGTGGATGTCGCTTTCCCTGTGATCCGCCGGGTCTTTGCGCCCGGGATTGCCGTTAAACCTAGAATCCTCAGTTGAATCGTAGCGAGGGCGTCTAATGTGCTGAATATCAGGTATTTCTTTCGTTATTTTAGGCGATCGCGTAGTCACTTTACGGGTGAGCTTAAAATAGTGAAAAAATGCATGAGATTCAGTGCAGTAGACGGCCGCAGTAGATTCAACTGAGGATTTTAGGTTAAACAGCGTAACGCACCCGCCCTCCATCTACTGATACTTCTCGGCGCGTTTGATCAGTTTATCCACATTCTTCTCGTTCGAGTCAAACGGGGTCCCGGGATGCAGGCACTCGGCTGTACATTTCTCCGCCGATTTGACGATATCGATAAAAGGCCCCGCGGTCGGGTCCTTGACGTAGGCCAGCCCTTCGTCATTGTACGCAAATATATGCGGATTGATATCGACACACTCATCGCAGGCGGTACATTCCGGGGTTTCGATCCAGGCGGCTTCGAAACCCTCAGCGGCGACAGGCGCGCCAGCGGCACCGTTACCGCCGCTCGCGGGTGCTCCACCCGCGGGCAGCACGATGTCGCCGATCGATGAGAGATTGCCGTTTAGCGCCAGGCCAACCAGGCTCGAGGTTAGCTGCTGTACCGCCTCGGCCCTGGCCTGATTCTTGATGGACTGTTCGTCAATGACCGTATCGTCGCGCGTCAGGGATTTAAGCTGCCGCCAGAACGTCAGGCGTTCTTCACAGGAGGTCACCATTTCCGCGGATACCAAAACGCGCATCAAATGGTTCCGGTCGTCCACTGCCCAGATGTACGGGAACAGCCCTTCACGATCGTCCTCGCCGAGTTCGAGAAACTCGACCAGCGGCATCATCTCGTCATTCCAGGCTTCGTGCGGTACCGGTTTGAACTGCTTGTGAAAACGCCCTTCGGTGAAGGCAAAATCGGCGAAGGTCAGCGAGGTATTCATGGATTTCTCGACCCCATCCTCTTCGTATCTGATCTCATAGCTGATCCAGTCTTCCTCGACGAAGGGATTGCCATCCAGCGTTGCGGCCTCGGCGAGCGAGGTGGATTCGTCGGGATCATAGCGAAACAACGGATAGCCCCTGGAATCGACCACCAGCCGGCTTTGCACATCGGACATGTCATCACCCACGCCATGCTCCGGTTGGCAGGTTGAATAAATATTGAACAGAGCCGGCCGTTTACTGTTCAAGCCATCGATAAAGCCCTCCAGCAGGTGGGTGACGTACGCCTGGGTGCTTTGCAAAACGAACGCGGTACGGTGCGCCATGCCAATCAGGCTGATTTCCTTGCGGATTTCTTCTTTACCCTTGCGGACCTTTCCATAGGGTGACATATCGGCTACCTGGCTGACAAAGCCCGAAGTACAGGCCTGACCGCCGGTGTTGGAATATACCTGGGTATCGAGAACCAGCGCCTTGATCGGCATGCCCGAGGCCAGGGCGCGCGACAGGTTCTGGAAACCGATATCGTACATCGCGCCATCGCCGCCCACCGCGACCACCGGTGGGCACAATTTCCATTCGTCATCGCTGAACTGGTTCCAGTTGAAATAGGTGAAAAAGGAGTCGTGCTCGGCGGCGTCATACTTGCCCTCGAGTTCCAGTTCCACCTGGCGAATCAGCTTGAATCCCTGCGCCATTTTCGCCATGTGTCCTTCGAAGATACCCATTGCCACGGAGGGCGAATCCTGGAACAGGTTGTTGGTCCAGGGGAAGGGGTAAGGGTTGAAGGGAAAGGTCGAACCCCAGACCGAGGTACAGCCGGTGGCGTTGATAAAGCCCAGGTTGGCGCGACCGGAGCCGGTTTCGCCCTCGGTATACTGCCATTTCAGGTGGCGCAGCTGATCCAGCAAACGGGTCATCTGGGCCAGCCAGGCCTGGTCGATCGGGGT
>JAAEPH010000012.1 GCA_024232855.1 Gammaproteobacteria bacterium | reverse complement strand
GGGGATCGAACCCACGACAACAAGAATCACAATCTTGCACTCTACCAACTGAGCTACGCCCACCATAATATGGCACGCCCGGCAGGATTCGAACCTGCTACCCTCGGCTTAGCTTACCAACTACGCCTTTCGACGCCTCATACTACGAGTTTGTGGTCTGGACTATCTCTTCACCATCTCAGGTGTCGCACGTATAGTCTCTACGGAACCCTTCGAAAACAGGTTTCCTCGGGATTGCCATCAGCTCAGCCTGATCCAGGCGGACTGCTAAGGTTTCCCCGATACGGTGCGATCCACTCTCCGGGTTCAGTTTCCCCGGCGAGGCTCCTTAGTGCACAGGCCCAACCTGTGCGCCTAAAGGCCGATGCCCTATCCAAATGAGCTACGGGCGCTCGTAAAAACACTCGGTGAAGCATATTACACAAACACCGCTGATAAATCTTGGTCGGGGTGGAGAGATTCGAACTCCCGACCCACTGCTCCCAAAGCAGTTGCGCTACCAGGCTGCGCTACACCCCGACATATGCCTTTCGACAAGGCGCGGAATAATACGCCGATCAAAAATGTCCGTCAATTGAATAACTACGGCTATTTCGATTGCGTCACGGCAAAACTTCAACGCTCATTGCGGCTAGGCACGGCGCCAGCGCGTGCCATCGCTGCCATCTTCAATTACGATGCCGGCATCGACGAGTTCATCACGAATGCGGTCGGCATTGGCCCAGTCTTTATTAGCGCGCGCCTGCAATCTCGCTTCGACCAGTTCATCGATGGCGGCGTCGCTCAGTCCGCCTCCAGGCCCGGCCCTGGATTTCAGAAAATCTTCCGGTTCGGCCTGTAACAACCCTAAAATCCCTCCCAGGAAACGCAACAGGCTTGCCAGCGAATGCTGCAGTTCCAGCCCGGCGTTCTTGGCGCGATTGATTTCACGGACCAGGTCAAACAGCACCGCAATCGCGTTTGCGGTATTGAAATCATCGTTTAAGGCCTGTTCAAAGCGCTGCTGATACTCACTGTCCCCGGGAATTTCGGTTAGCCTGGTGTCCTGCAGCGCGGCATAAAGCCGCTGTAGCGCCGCGTGCGCGTTATCGAGCTGTTCCTCCGAGTAATTAATCTGACTGCGGTAATGGCTGCTGACGATAAAGTAGCGAATTTCCTCCGCGCGATAACTTTCCAGCACGTCGCGCAGGATAAAAAAATTGCCCAGCGATTTCGACATCTTCTCCTCGTTGACGCGTACGAAACCATTGTGCATCCAGTAATTGACAAATTTTTCACCGTTACAGGCTTCGCTCTGCGCAATCTCGTTCTCGTGATGCGGAAATTGCAAATCCTGGCCTCCACCGTGAATGTCGAAATGATTACCGAGCAGATTGCGAGACATGGCCGAGCATTCGATATGCCAGCCCGGTCGGCCATTGCCATATTTCGAGGGCCAGCTGGGCTCATCGGGTTTGGCGGACTTCCACAGCACGAAATCCAGCGGATCCCGTTTACCCTCATCCACTTCTACCCGTTCACCGGCGCGTAGCTCGGCAATTTTCTTGCCCGACAGCTGGCCGTAACTGGCAAACCTGGCAACGGCAAAGTAGACGTCGCCATTATCGGCCTGATAGGCATAGCCGCCGTGCTCGAGTACCTCGATCATTGCCAGCATCTCATCGATAGTCTCGGTGGCGCGCGGTTCCCTGTCCGGACGCAAGACTCCGAGCGCATCGGCATCTTCATGCATTGCTCCGATAAAGCGCTCGGTCAAATGATCACAATCCTCGTCATTTTCGTTGGCGCGACTGATGATTTTGTCATCGACGTCGGTGATGTTACGCACGTAGGTCACCTCGTAACCGAGGTGCTCCAGGTAGCGGTAAACCACGTCGAACACCACCAGAACCCTGGCGTGGCCAATATGGCAATAATCGTAAACCGTCATGCCACAGACATACATCCGCACCTGTTCGGGAATAATCGGTTCAAAGGTTTCTTTTCGATTAGTCAGGCTATTGTATATCTTCAGCATGGCACGCGGGAACGGGTTGATTGCAACAGGCCGTAGAGTTTAAAAGATGCACCCACCGAGCGAAACCGTTAATTGCCCGTCAGCTTCCAATAACCGTGACAAATCAGTAGAATCCGCTACCTCTCAACCAAAGGAATGCTGATGAAAAAAACGCTATTACCTGTCGGGGTCGTGCTCGCAGCTATTCTGTCCCTGGTATTTTTTCCCAACATCAAAGGTGGAACACCAATGAATGAAACAACTGCTGGCAACCCGATCGTGCTGTTTGAAACCACGATGGGCAACATCAAGATCGAGCTCGACATGCAAAATGCTCCCAACACCAGCGAGAACTTCCTCGCCTATGTGGATGACGGTTATTTCGTCGATACGACCTTCCATCGTGTCATCCCCAACTTCATGATACAGGGCGGAGGCATAACCGCCGACATGCGGGATAAGCCGAGCAAGCGCGCACCAATCCAGAATGAAGCCAATAACGGTCTCAAAAATGATCGCGGCACCCTGGCCATGGCGCGTACCGGCGAACCCCACTCGGCGACTTCCCAGTTTTTTGTCAATCATGCCGACAATGCATTCCTGAATTTTACCAGCGAGTCAATGCAGGGCTGGGGCTACGCTGTCTTCGGCAAGGTCGTCGATGGCATGGACGTGGTCGACGCTATCGCCCAGGTACCAACCGGCAACAAGGGTGCTCATCAGAACGTTCCGAACGAGACCATCACCATTACCGGGGTCAGCCGGCAGTAGTCCAGGCCTGCCGGCATGAGTGATGAACACCTGTTTATCTCCGACTGCCATCTCGACGCTGGCCGGCCCGAGATAACGCGGGCGCTGGTTGAATTTTTGCAAACACGGGCCCGCGAGGCCCGTTACCTCTATATTCTGGGGGACCTGTTCGAGGTCTGGCTGGGTGACGACGACCCGGCGGACGATCACAACACGGTGATCGAGTCGCTGCGGCACCTCGCTGATTCCTGCAAGGTATTTTTTATAGCCGGTAACCGCGATTTCCTGCTGGGAGAAAAATTTGCATACAAGGTCGGCATGATCCTGCTGGAGGAACCCCTTATCCTGCAGCTGGATCAATCGCGGGTGGTTTTGATCCATGGTGACAGCCTCTGCAGCGACGATCACGACTACCAGGTCTTTCGCGCGATGGTGCGCAACCCGGAGTGGAAATCCGGCTTTCTTGCGAGACCGCTGCAGGAACGCCGCAAGATCGCAGCGCAATTGCGCGACGACAGTGCCAGGGCCATGCACCAGAAATCCGGTGAGATCATGGATGTCAACGCAATCGCCGTCGCAGACTGTTTCGATGAAAACAATGCCGACGTGATTATTCACGGTCACACGCATCGCCCCGCGGTGCATCGCAATGATGCAAGCTTGCAGCGCATCGTCCTCGGTGACTGGAATCCCGGGCCCAGCTATCTGAGCTGGAGCCGGGCAAGCGGCTTCAAGCTGACCGACGCGAGAGTGTAGCATTCGTCGAGGGCGATATTTACGGCGTTGAACTCGATGTGAGCGAAAGCCTGCAAAGGCTTGATCCGACCCGAATCGATGGCGACACTGCGCCGCTCCAGCTTTCCTGGATCAATCAGTGCGGCGCGTCGGGACGCCCGGGATCATCGGATCGGCAAGATGGGCGATCGACACTCAACTCGCTCTCCCGACAGCAGTGGTAAGCGATGCGGGCTAGGATAGCGGATTCTACTTGCTGAAACAGTTCAGCCATCCAGGCCCCGCGACAGGTCGGCGATGATGTCGTCGATATTTTCGAGGCCAACGGCAACCCGCAACAAGCCTTCCTCGATACCGGCGCTGGCTTTCAGTTCGGCGCTGACACGCCCGTGCGTGGTCGTTGACGGATGCGTGATGGTAGTTTTGACGTCACCAAGATTTGCCGTGATCGACAGGGTTTCAGTGGCGTCTATTACCCGCCAGGCACTTTCCCGCCCACCCTCGACAACAAAGGAAACGACGCCGCCAAACCCGCTTTGCTGAGACCTGGCAAGCTCGTGCTGGGGATGCGATTCCAACCCTGCGTGATAGACGCAACGCACCCGTGGATGTTGTTCGAGAAATCTCGCCAGCAGCAGGGCCTGCTCACAATGTGCCTTCATGCGCAGACTGAGTGTTTCCAGACCTTTCAACGCTACCCAGGCGCTAAACGGGCTCATGGCCGGACCGGTGGCGCGAATAACACCGAACACATCTTCATTGACCAGCGGATCGGGACCCACCACGGCGCCGCCGACGATACGTCCCTGCCCGTCGAGATACTTGGTTACCGAATGTACCACCAGGTCCGCGCCCAGTTCGAGGGGGCGTTGCAGAGCAGGTGTGCAAAAACAGTTATCAACCACCAGCAAACAGTTATTGTCATGCGCCAACTCGGCGAGCCTGCGGATGTCAGCAATTTCGGCCAGCGGGTTTGACGGAGTCTCTACAAACAGCAGGCGCGTGTTTTCGCGGATCGAATTCTCCCAATCGCGCAGATCGGTTTGTGTAACAAAGCTCGTTTCGATGCCAAAGCGTGGCAGGTATTTCTCGAACAGGGTCGTGGTCGTGCCGAATATCGAACGCGAACTGACGATATGATCTCCCATCTGCAGGGTCGCCATACACAGGCTGGTAATCGCCGCCATGCCGGAGGCGGTCGCAACGCAACTCTGCCCTCCTTCCATGGCCGCCAGTCTTTCTTCAAAAGTTCTTGTTGTGGGGTTTGTAAAGCGCGAGTAAATATTGCCCGGTTCCGCCCCGGAAAATCGTGCGGCGGCCTGGGCGGCATTTTCAAAAACGAAGCTCGATGTCGCGAAGATTGCTTCACTGTGTTCGAGTTCGGCAGTACGCCTGTGCCCGCTTCTTATCGCGGTGGTGTCAAAAGCAAAATTGTTTTCTGTCACGGAGTTTCTCCAGGAAAAAGAAAAACTCGGAAGCGAGTAGGTACGGAAAGAATTCAGGACCACCCTCTTTAGCAAATTTATTTCTGGAACCGTATCGAGTTCCGCAGCGCCTGCAAGCCGAGTAACAAATCGGCGCTACCGCGGAACCTTATGACGATGAATAGCGGATGTCAAGACACATCCGGGTTCTCTATTCCACCTGCCGCCGCCGCATCAGTTCGAATACAGTCTTTACCATGGCAATGGTCTTGAGATTGATCTCGGGGTCTTCCGCAAAGTAGTGATCACTGCCGATCGCTACCAAAGTCATGCCCCCCGGTGCGATGATATCAACCAGCGGCGTCAGCCCGTCATTTGGTCCCTGGTCGGCAATAAGGGGATATTTATAGGTCGATAAACTGCTCAGGCTGCCGGTTAACGACAGGCCCATATAGTTAATGACAACGATTCCCGCGGGTAGCTCGAGAGACTTGACGCGTTCCCTGGATTGCACGGCCGACATCGACATGATTTCCTGATTGTCCCAACCATATAGCGCCAACGCGATGTTGAGCACCATTTTCTGCGGCCACTCCTGAAAGTAATCAACCAGCGGGCTACCCTGTAGTATGCCTCCGAGGTTTACCCATGCGACCACATCGACAAGATGGTCATGATCGAGCAACTTGCCCAACGTGTAATGAATGGCCGGCCCCGCCGCGCTGGCGCCGATGATGATAATTTTCTTGCCGGTCTCGCTGTGTTCCAGGATGGACTCCGCGATGACGCTGGCCGATTGCAAAACCGAGCCGTTCGATGGCACCAGCAGCAGGTAATTTTCGATTTCGAGCCGATCGAGAAGGCGTCTCGGGGCCGCAAAATCGGAGCCTGTTACGTGACCGTTATTTGCATAGTTCCAACCGGGCACCAGTAAAATGACATAGTCTTCCACCGACGGAGGCGGGACATACAACTGTTCTTCGGGCATCGACAGGTAATGCCGAAAAACCGTTTGTACTTCGCGGTTCTGCTGATCCTGCCAAAGCCGGTCAGCGAGAAACAACGCAGCGAAATCATTGGAAAACTCTTTGGAAATTTGCACCAGGGCGGCCCTGTCGGGAAATGCCGCCGAGTAGTGCTGGTAGACGCCGTCGATACGCAGATCGAGCTTTGCGTCTAACCGCTCGCCCTGCAGATAGTGATTCAGGTAATATTGCGCAGCTGCGGAATCAACGGTTGTTTTTACCGGCTCTTCCAGCAATTTTGCATCGACCGGGTACTTGTCATAGGACGCACAACCATACTGCAGAAAAAGCAACACCGCTAATAAACATACTCTTTGTAACCCTCCCATGCAGATGAAGCCCCTGATCTATTGTTCTCAATTGTCGGGTTTAATCAATGCAGCCTGCGGTGGCCGTCGGCCCGGTTATTGGTATCACGCTCAGCAATCTCGTCACGAGTAACCAGGCTGTACATTATATACAGGCTCGATTTCGGGTACGAGTGGTGAATGAGGGGACCGTGCGGGTTCGCGATTTTACCAGCATGGCCGGCCTGGTAATTAACTGTGGTTACCTGATCAAAACGATGTCGTCGACCAGGGCTTCATCAAACAATTCAATAATATCGTTGTTTTTCATGCGGATACAGCCGGCTGAAACCGGCTCGCCGATGCGTTTTTCATCCGAGGTGCCATGAATATAAATGAAACGGTTAAAGGTATCGTATACGCCACCGTGGTTAATCCCCTGCTCCAGACCATCGAGCCACAGAATGCGCGAGGTGATTTCATCCGTGTCGCGATTATCGAGACTGGTGGCAATCCTGCCGACCGATTCACGCGATTCGAACACCATGCCACTGGGTTCCCCACCCCCAATTTTTTGACGGATGCGATGAATTCCGAAAGGCGTTTTAAAGGACTCCATGCGATTGCCCATGCCGTTGGCCGCGGTCGAAATCGGATAGCTGTTGCTATTTTCCGCCTCGACATCAATCCACAGCAGCTGCTGTTGCCTGGAATCGATGTAGATAATGGGCCTTTCGTCGGCAAGCGCGTGGTTGCCGCTCAACTTGTTGGCAATTTCACGACTGAGGGTGTGCCAGTCCATCAGGCGTTGTTATGCAGTTCCATGCCGACCACGTTGGTTTGCTCATCACCGTGACCCATGGCCGAATCGTTACGAAGCTTACTGATTTTGACGAGGTATTCGTTACCTACCGTGCGGGTTACATAGTGGCCGTCAAAGCAGGAACAATCGAAGGTCTCGATACTACGATTCCCCTTTTGCACCGCATCGACGAGATCGGAGAGATCCTGGTAAATCAACCAGTCCGCGCCGATGTACTCGGCGATCTCGGCATCGCTGCGATCGTGGGCAACCAACTCCTGCGCCGCGGGCATGTCTATGCCATACACGTTAGGGTAGCGCACCGGTGGCGCGGCGGAAGCAATATAAACCTTTTTTGCACCTGCCTCGCGCGCCATCTGAATGATTTGCTTGGATGTGGTGCCCCTTACGATCGAGTCGTCCACCAGTAAAACGTTTTTACCCTTGAACTCGATACCGATCGGGTTGAGTTTCTGGCGCACTGACTTATTACGCAAATGCTGGCCCGGCATGATGAAGGTACGACCGATATAACGATTCTTGATGAAGCCTTCGCGAAACTTTACGCTCAGGTGATAGGCCAGTTCGATCGCGGCCGGGCGGCTGGTGTCCGGAATCGGAATGACGACATCGATATCATGCCGCGGCATCTGCTTTAGAATCTTACGCGCCAGCTTGACGCCCATGCGCAGACGAGCCTTGTACACGTATATATCATCGATTATCGAATCGGGCCGGGCGAGGTAGACATACTCGAAAATACAGGGGTTCAGTTGCGGTGAAGCGACGCACTGGCGCAGGTGAATATTTCCGGCGACATCGATGTATACCGCCTCGCCAGGCTTCAGGTCGGCCACCAGTTCAAATCCCGAAGTCTGCAGGGCGACGCTTTCGGAAGCGATCATGTATTCGCAACCGCTGTCGGTTTCACGTTTGCCGTAAACCAGCGGCCGAATGCCATGGGGATCGCGAAATCCGACAATCCCCTTGCCGGTAAGCATGGCGACAACCGCGTAGGCGCCCTCGATGCGTTTGTGCGTTTCGGTAACCGCGGTAAATATCTGCTCGGCGGTGAGATTCAGGCTACCGCTGCTGTGCAACTCGTGGGCGAACACGTTGAGCAGCACTTCCGAGTCGGACTCGGTATTGATATGGCGTAAATCGGACTGGTACAGCTCGGTATTCAATTTCTCCACATTGGTCAGGTTACCGTTGTGGGCCAGGGTTATTCCGTAGGGAGAATTAACATAAAACGGCTGCGCTTCGGCCGAAGAAGAGCAACCGGCGGTCGGATAACGCACGTGACCGATACCCATGGTTCCAGTCAGTTTCAACATATGCCTGGTATGAAAAACATCGCTGACCTGGCCGTTATCCTTGCGCAGGTTGAGCCGGTCTCCGTCACAGACGACTATTCCAGCCGCATCCTGACCTCGATGTTGCAGCACCAGCAGCGCATCGTAGATTACCTGGGCAACCGGTCGCTGGCTGACTGTTCCAACTATTCCACACATAATATTTCTATCCGGGCCGTTGTTTGGTCAGAAGTTGAACTTACCCGCCGCATCCGCGGGAACTATGCTCTTAACCCATTCCGCCAGTTGCTGAAAAAAACCGATCATTGCCGAATCCTGCCACCATGACGCCTCCGGCATCGGCGTGAGACTCGCAAGTAAAACGATCATGGTAACGATCAGAACACCTCGCGCGGCGCCAAAAACGACGCCCAGGGCCTTGTCGGTGCCGCTGAGGCCGGTTTTTGAAACCAGTTGGCTAACAATAAAATTGACTATAGCACCGACGACCAGGGTTGCCACGAACAAGATGCCGCCGCCAACCCAGTTTCGCAGGTTTGCAGAATCGATAAAGGGCTCGAGCAGGTCCGCCATCGGCGAGTAATAGCGCAACGCGAGCAAACCGGCAATAATCCAGGTCGCGAGCGATATCGACTCCTTGACAAAGCCACGAATAAGGCTGATCAACGCGGATAAAGCGATGACAGCGATGATAATCAGATCAATCCAGGCCATTTTGGTCCTCGTGAGCCCTTAAGCTGCATCCATTGGTCAGGATATCGTCAACCGATATGCGAGCCCAACAGGCAACACGAAAAACGGGATTATCTTTCATACTTCATAATAATGCCATCGATGCCATGCTTGGCCTTCATCTTGTTCTGCGCCACCCGTGTCTGCTCACGATTGACGAATGGTCCAAGCCGAACACGGTAACTGGGTTTGTTGTTGGCATTGAATTGCTCGATGAAAACGGCTGCGATATTCGACTTGCGTAATTTATCCCGCTGTACCAGCGCCTTGCCTCGATCCTGAAAACTGCCGACCTGCAAAACCCAGCTATAACCGCCGGTCCTGGGCGCCTCTTCGGCTGCGGTAGCCGGCTGCGTCGCCGCAGCGACCTTCGGCTTCGGCTTTTCACCGGTTTTCGGAGGCGGCTCGGTAGCGGCGTCCTTGCGATCGACCCTGTTCTCGCTGCTGACTTCATCGACAAAGCGCGACTCCAGCTCGGGAACGGTTTCGACGCTGGCGTTGAGTTCAATTATCTTTGTTTCAAATTCCGGGTTGGCGGTGACCACGGGTGAAGGCGGAATCACGACTTCGAGTTTATCCTTACGCACCCCGGAGCCGTCCAGGATCATTGGCAGAAAAATGACCACCAACGCAAAAACAACGATGATTCCAACCAGGCGGTTTTTGATATTTTGATCCATACTAGTTCAGGTTGCCTGAATCGGGTAGCGCGCGAAGTAACAATTCGACGGTTATGAAGGAACCGGTTACCAGCATTATATCCTGATTACCCAAAGAAGACAGCGCATGTTCGAGGGCATCGTCAACTCGTTCAAAACACTGTTCAGCCACTACCTGCGACTCGATTCGAGACGCCAGCTGCATGGCCTTAAGACCGCGATCCGAGGGCAGAGTCAACAGCCACCAGTCATCGACGATGGATTCCAGGGCGGCGACAAACAGCTCCGCTTGCTTGTCTTCAAGCATGCCCAGCAAAACCACACACCTGCCGTTTCCCTGCTTTAGGATCTCAAGGTTGCGCGCGAGCACCCTTGCGGCGTCCTGATTGTGACCGACATCGGCGTACAGGTGGCAGGCGAGAGGGCTTTCCAGCAATTGCAGTCGTCCCGCAATCCGGGTGCCGCGAAAACCCTCCTGCAGTTGCTGCGAACTGAATTCCGCCAACGGCAAAAGCAATGACAACCCGGCCACAACGCCAGCCAGGTTCTGCACCTGGTGGATCCCGCTCAAGACATTATCAAGCCTATACTCAAGCTCCCCGCCACGCCACAGGAAATGATGATCATCTTGCAGGACAATTTGATAATCCCGATCGAACTGCAGGCAATGACAATCGAGCCGGACGATCTCGGCAAGCACCGATTGCGGTGGATCGGGATCATTCAACACGACCGCCCCCCCTTCGCGCATCACGCCCGCCTTTTCAAAGCCGATTGATTCGCGATCATCGCCGAGCCAGGCCTGATGATCCAGGCCTATCGGGGTCAGGTGCACCAGGTCTGCATCGACCAGATTGACCGCATCCAGGCGACCGCCAAGCCCGACTTCAAGAATCGCGAAATCCGGTTGCCAGCGCTGCATGCAATACAGTGCCGCCAGCGTGCCGTACTCGAAATAGGTCAGCGCCGTATCCGCGCGTGCCTCTTCCACGGCCGCAAACGCCTCGCAAAGTTCAGCGTCGCCGATGGCATGCAGATTGTGCTTAATGCGCTCGTTGTATTGCAGCAGATGCGGAGAGGTGTAGCTCGCAACCGTGTAACCCGCTCGGCACAGCCAGTTTTCATAGGCGGCTACGCTCGAACCCTTGCCGTTGGTCCCGGCTACCGTGATCACCCGAGCGGCGATTTTTCCGATGCCCAGGCGATCGGCTACCACGCGCACCCGCTCCAGCCCCAGATCGATGCTTTTATCGTGCAGTGCGGTTTGCCATTCCAACCACTGGTCGAGAGTACTAAAACGCATGGAATTCGTATGAGATCGAAACGGGAAGGCTGCTAGCCTGAATATTTCACCAGTATCCCGAGCGATGTGATACGGCATTCCGGCGCAGGACAGATACGTCTGGACTCCGGGCGGACTGAAAAAATCGCCTGGAGCGATTTTGAACATGGGCGCCTTGTGCGCCCATGGCACCGCAGGCGGAGAGCAGGATGCCCGGAGTAAAGCCATAACCGTAGCTATGGCCCGAAGGAAGCCCAGGTCCAGGCGTATCTGGACAAGTCAGCACCGGGATAGGACTCGGGCCGGTTACAAACTGTACTTTTCTATTTGTTCTGGAAAGCTGCATTTATTCCTCAAGAATCAGTATGTTACGAACAGGCTCAAGCCCGACTGGTGAAATATTCAGGCTAGGGGGCAGAACGCCCCGTTAACAGGGTGCACAACGAGCTGATCTTGTCTGCAAGCTCACGGCGATCGACAATCATGTCGAGGGCGCCGTGCTCGAGCAGAAACTCGCTGCGCTGAAAGGTTTCAGGCAATTTTTCCCGTACCGTCTGCTCAATCACGCGAGGACCGGCAAATCCGATGAGGGCGCCCGGCTCAGCGATATGGATATCGCCAAGCATTGCGAAACTGGCGGAAACACCGCCCATGGTGGGGTCGGTAAGAACACAGATATAAGGTAAGCCACGTTTCGACAGGCGCGTCAAAGCGGCGCTGGTCTTGGCCATCTGCAACAGCGAAAACAGCGCTTCCTGCATACGTGCGCCGCCACTTGCGGTAAAACAGATCAACGGCAAACCCAGTTCAATGCAGACATTCACTGCGCGCACGAACTTTTCACCGACCACGGAGCCCATGGAACCACCCATAAAGCGAAATTCAAAAGCGACCGCTACCATTTCAACACCCTTGACGGTGCCGCGCCCTGCCAGCAGTGCATCTTTTTCACCGGTCAACTTCTGCGCCTGCTGGAGCCGGTCGCGGTAGCGCTTGTCATCCCTGAACTTGAGCACGTCTTCAGCTTCCAGTTCGGGTGCAATCTCGTTAAACCCATCTTCATCGAAAAACGATTCCAGTCGACGCCGCGCGCCGATACGCATATGGAAATCACACTTGGTGCAAACTTCCTGGTTACGCTCCAGTTCGGCGCGATAGATGATCGCATCGCAATTGTTACATTTGGCCCAAAGACCTTCAGGGACATTCTTTTTATCGTTGGCGCCCGAAGTACGTATCTTCGAGGGCACCAGTTTTTCGAACCAGTTCATACGATGCTCCGCTTTAGCTGGTTAATCAGCGCGACTGCTTTTTGCGTTGTTGGTGTCGCCACGTTCTACCTCCCGGAAAAATTGATCGATCATTTCAGTACTTTTAATACCCCAGGACGCTTCCACACCGCTGCTGACATCAACACCCCAGGGCTTAACACGAACAATGGCAGCGGCGACATTTGACGCATTTATGCCACCGGCCAGCACCAGCGGATGCTCGAAAGCAGAGGGGATTTTAGACCAGTCAAATGTATCACCTGATCCGCCTTGACGTCCAGCGGCGTTACTATCAAACAAAAAACCCTGTGCCCGTCCGTGCTCGCGAGCGTAGGCGCTCGGATCCGCAATACTGCCCATGGGAATGGCCTTGATATAGGGGACTTCCCAGGCTTCACAAAAAGCCGGCGTTTCATTGCCGTGAAACTGCAGGCAATCCGGACGCAAGCGATGCACCACTTCGGCAATCCAGTCCTCGGTTTCATCCAGAAACAAAGCGACTACCGTAACAAAGGGAGGCAAAGCCCGACGTATCTCCCGGGCTTGCTCCAGATCAATCACGCGTGGACTCGGCTGGTGAAAATTCAGGCCAATCGAGTCGACACCCTTGTTGGCAACATAGATGGCATCCTGCATTCGGGTAATCCCGCAGATCTTGATTCGCGTTCGATGATTCATAATCAGAATAATACGGGTTTTTTCACCGCGGTGGGGAGCTTAAATCGATCTTCGTAGCGCGCATACAAAAAGTACAAGCCTGCCGCGGGCGCGGTTGCGGCCGCCTGATTTCGGTCGCAGGCGCTGAAGACCCTGGCGAACCAGTCTATATCCTGCTCGCCCTTGCCAACCTCGATCAGGCTTCCGGCAATATTTCGCACCATGTGGTACAAAAAGGCATTCGCCCTGATATCCAGATAGACGAGGTCATGCTCCCGGCCAACCGAGATTTCCTCGATGTTTCGGCTCGAGGATTTTGCCTGGCAACCGGCCGCGCGAAAACTGCTGAAATCGTGTTCGCCGAGTAGTAACCGCGCGCAGTCATTCATTTTGGCGTGGTCCAGTGGACGAAACTCCCAGCTACTGAGGTCATGGAAAATTGCACTGGGAACCGCCGCATTGAAGATTATGTAGCGATAAGCGCGCGCCTGTGCGCCAAAGCGCGCATGGAAATCATCGTCGACGGGACAAACCCACCTAATGCGGATATCTCGCGGCAAACGACAATTCGCGCCCAGCAGCCAGGCACGTTCACTGCGCTCGGCAGATGTCTCGAAGTGGGCTACCTGTTCGAGCGCATGCACTGCGCTGTCGGTTCGGCCGGCACAGACCAGTTTGATCGATTCGTTGGCGACGAATCCGAGGGCAGCCTCGAGGTTCCGCTGCACAGAATCGCAATGCGGCTGGCGTTGCCAGCCACAGTAGGCCGTTCCGCGGTACTCGACACCCAGTGCGAACTTCACCCGTCAGCCTCCAATCCCGGCTGTTACGACTATCATAAATCCGTACATCTATCACCCGCGCCCAAAAAAAAGGCCCGCAGTTTACACTACAGGCCCGCAAATTTCGCTTGCAACTTTATCTCGCTTGCATACCTAGATCTGATCGAGCAAGGTCTTTGCTTCGGCCTTTTGATCGGCATTACCCTCGGACATGACTTCCTCGAGGCTGCCGCGCGCGCCCTCGGTATCACCCATGTCAATAAATGCACGCGCCAGGTCGAGTTTTGTCGAAACCTCGTCAACGTCATCGGGTAATATCAAATCGTCGATGTCATCGATTGATGCAATCTGCTTGGTCGGTGCATCGAAGTCACCCGGAGCGAATGCACCCGTCCTGATATCTTCAGCATCATCGTCATCGATCACGAAGTCATCGTCATCGGTATCGTCGGCTATTGGAACAACTTCGGTAGGCTCGACGAAATCGTCGCCACCGAAATCGATGATGGAGATATCCTCGGAATCGTCGTCATCGCCCATATCGAGCACCAGCTCGCCAGTCATTTCAGCGACATCATCATCGGTGCGCATCGCCGTATCATCGATGCCGAAATCGATATCATCGCCTTCGGCAGCTTCGACGGCTTCCACGACATCGGTGTCTCCCATGCCCAGATAAATTTCTCTGGTATCATCGGTGCCTGCATTATCTTCGGCGCCGGCGCTAACATCCCTGTCCATGACTGCGGTTTCTTCGTAGTTCGGAGTAATAATTGCGGTTGTGGCGAAAGCGGCGTCATCTTCTTCCAGCGGGCTCAACTCTACCGCATCATCGAGGTCCAGTTCGTCATCATCGACGCTAATGTCATCGCCGATATCGAAATCGATTGCATCGTCATCCGTATCCAGTTCGAGTGAATCTTCAACCGCGCTCGATTCTTCCGAGACCAGGTCGACCGCTTCATCGTCGTCCTCGTCTAAAATGTCCAGTAAGGTATCTTCGCTAACTGGCCTGGATTCCTGATCTTCCACCAAATCGAGATCTGCGATCGCATCGAGCTCGTCGGCGGCCGCTTCGAGTTCGTCCGCGGCTACTTCGGGCTCAAGATCCAGATCATCCGGCAAATCCAGGTCTTCCGCTAATTGCAGATCGTCGCCGACCTCCTCGTCATCCATCGAGAATTCGAGTTCATCATCTATATCGTCCGGAAGTTCCAGCAGATCGTCAGCGACATCGCCGGCATCGGCATCGTCGTCATCGAGCGATGGCAATTCATCAACCACTGAAACCTGCTGGGTTACCGCCAGGTCGCCGGCTTCGTCGTTTGTTGCGTCCACGGGAAAATCCGTACCAGCGCCCCCTTCGCTAAGGTTATCGCCCTCCTCGCTAAGGTTAAAGTCGGCCTCCGAAAAGTTAGTATCGTCTTCGTCGCTTGAGCCGAGATCAAAATCCGCTTCCTGGGGCTTGGCAATTTCGAGATCGGCGGCACTGAGCCCACTATCCTTGGCATCCGAAAACAGGGCGTTATCGGGAGCAAGTTCGTAGCCCATGATCTGCACGCGACCCCAGTAAGAGGCAGCCGAATCCCCCATCTCCTTGAGTTTTTCCGCTTCGCCGACAAAGGCGTCCGCATTTTTGGTTGCGAAATAAGTATCCAGCAGTTTCGAGCGATAATCCGGTCGATCCGGATTATCGCCCAAACTGGTTACCAGCAGATCCTCGGCGTTATCATAAAGACCATAGGCAAGGTAGACGTCAACTTCATTGAGGACATCATCCTGCTCGGCAACGGCCGCGGCAGGCGCCGGTTCTTCTGGTTCCTGCATTTCGCCTGCTTGAATGATCGCGGTAGAGGAGAACTTATCTTCCGGCTCCTCTACCGATTCTTCCGCGGCCGAGGTATCCACTTCGGATAGATCCATGCCCACTTCGGATGGCACCTTGATATCGGTATAGAGGTGTTCATCCGCTTCCGCCAAATGAATAGGGGTGAGTTCCTCTTCGTCGTCGCTCGCGAACAGGTCGTCTTCAGCCGATACCTTAACATCCGCACCGTCGCCGTCTTCTTGCCCGGCTTTCCTGCGTTTTACAACGACCAGCACCAACAACAGCACGATGACGCCACCGATCGCCGCCAGGATAATCGGATCACCGAGAAGGCCGGCAATCGGCGCTATCATGTCGATAATGTTCTGCGGCAATATGCCATCAAAAATCGAACTTGAGCGAGAGGCGGGTTGGGTGACAATCACCGGTGCCGGCGGCGCTGTTACGGCGCTGGTCTGTGATTCATCATCCGCCATCTGATCGCTTTCGGCTTGATCGACAGGTGCAGTCTCGTCCACGACCTCATCGCTCGCAATGCCGTCTTCGCTAGCAGCGCTGTCACCGGTATCGGCGACCATATCACCCTGCTGTTGCGCGGCCTGTTCCTCCGCCTGAGCCGCCGCCTCTTCAGCAAGCAACTCTTCAAGCAAGGCTTCTTCATCGGCCTGGATGGTTTCTGTGACAGCATCTGCTGCCATCGTCGCATCTACACTATCCTGGCTGTCGGCTTCCGCGGTATCGCTTGCCTGATCGGCCTGTAACTGGGCGAGACTATCGTCTTCGATCTCGACCATTTTCTGTAGTTCTTCGACCTTGGAGAGCCGCGCCTGAAGTTCGGCAATACGCGATTCCAGGTCCATGTTTTCGATGCGCGTGGCTTCAAGTTCTTCCTCGGCAAGCGCCAGCTTGGTACGTAACTGATCGACATCGGCGCTATCGCCAATTCCGGTAGACTCGCCATCGCCATCTCCCGGCAGTAGCAAACTCAGTTCACCACCCGCCTGCTCACCAGAGTCACCCCCCGTGGTTGACGCGTCGGACCCATCAGACGTGACAGATCCGCCACTGACACGAGCGACGTACTCGTCCCACAGGCCATTTTGCAGCAGCACCTCGGCATAGGCCGCCTGCTTGCCCATCGCATCGAGTTCATCAGCGCTGGGCGCACGTAAAACCGAACCAACCTTGAGGTTATTGATGTTTCCATTCGCAAACGCAGCTGGATTGGTCCTCAGAAAGGCCAGCATCACCTGGGCCATGCTGTGGTCTTCGTCCTTGTAGCGCGAAGCAGTGCTCCACAAGGTGTCCCCCTTAACGATTAAAACATCACCTTCGATGATGTTTTTAGATTCGTCAGTGACATACTCGCTACTCGCGGGTGAACTCACCGATTGCGAACTCGATGTATCTTCCGAGAGCGCGATGGGTTCGGTTATGGTGCCACTTGAGGTCTCCGGTTCGTCGGCTACGCCGGTGCTAACTTGCGACTGTTCGCCAACCTCGCTGACAGCCGGGTCTTCACTGGGTGTGGGCGTTTCGGCGGCGGGTTCAGCCGCAGCCGGCTGATCCGCGAAAAAGGGTGGGTCCAGGAGTACGGTGAATTCACGCAACAACCGGCCCTTCGACCAGTCGGCTTCTATGAGGAAATTAAGAAAGGGTTCTTTGATCGCGTCTCTGCTGCTGACTATGATGACCGCGTGATCGCCTTCTTCATTCTTTTTAATCGCAAACCTGAGGCCGGTGAGGTGTTGTGGGCGCGCCAGGCCTGCCCGGGTGAAGGCTTCCCGCGACGCCAGGCTGACCAGCAGATCGTCGACTTCCCCGGGGCGAGCGGATATCACTTCGATTTCAGCATTCAGGGGCTGGTTCAGGAATGAATTGACTTCAATCTTGCCAAGACCCAGGGCAAGGCTGTTTAGCGGCAACAACGCCGCTAACCACAATGCTACTATTAGACCTAGATTACGCACGTTTCGTCTCCCAGCTCCCCGACCGGTTTCTTATAAAAAAGTGCCTTAATCCATGCACCTATGATGATAGTCAGAGAATTTACTTTAAAGAAAGCACTTTCACAAGTAGTTGTAACTATAGATTACAAAAAAGATTTTAGCAAAAAGTCTGTAACATTCACGTAATTATTTGCCAATCCGTATCTCATGGGGTCCGCAACCATCCAGAATTGAAGGCTGGAGGGTTGATTCGGCGCCTGCTCCAGGTGGCTTATTACACAGCTAAACGATTGATTACAATCGGATATTGGACTTGCATCCGACTCCTTGAGCGTCACCTTATCCAGTGCTGACAGGCATTTTATGCAATCTTCCAGAACAACGTCAGTCGCAAGCCGAATCTGCACTGCTGCGACAAAACCATGGAATATCGGTACATTAACCGTTTGCAGCGCTATCGGATATGAACTAGTTCCCAAATAGCGCCGTAGATCGGTCTCAACTGCCCAATCCAGCGGCTCCGGCAACAGGTTAAAAGCCATCTGCTGCGAGAACACCGAAGATTCGACAGGACGGCCATTCAGCAGGTTCACGGTTTGCGAGGCGAGTTCATCGATTCCGGCCTTGCCGTGAAATTCGGCACTGCGTAGCAGGGTTATGTTCAATTGCGAAATTCCAGCCAGCTTATCGAGTTCGATCAGCGATGGTAACAGGCAGCAGAGTTCAGGGCCGGCGAGTCGTATCCTGGTTTCGGTATAAGACAGCTCGGGTTCTTGTCCGCCGGCCGCGAGAAAAACGGCGGGACGCGGGTCCGAAATCGAGTGACTTAACAACAGGCAGCCCTGCCGCAGCGCCGCCGTTTCCAGCTCCGTGTCGGCCTGCGGCATCAACAATAGCGCACAACTCGATAAATCATACTGCGCCTGATCGGCCAGCCGCAGATGGCTACCACCATAGGGCAGGCGCTTGCCGGCATTCGATTCGTGGTCGAGTAAAACCAGCGAATCCGGCGCGATGCCGGATTCGGATAATTTTTCCAGAATCGCCTCGGCAGCGACTCCGCCGGCATGCGAGAGCGCGACGCGATGTGTCACGCTAATGCTCATGCAGGATATTGAGCATGCGACGCAAGGGTTCCGCGGCGCCCCATAGCAGCTGATCGCCAACCGTAAAAGCGGCTAGATACTCGTCACCCATATTCAGTTTGCGCAATCTGCCCACCGGTATGTCCAGGGACCCGGTGACCGCCGCCGGCGTAAGGCGCTGCATCGAGATTTGCCTGTCGTTCGGCAACACGCTGACCCAGTCGTTGGACTCGGCAAGCATCTGCATGATTTCATCGACGGGGACGTCGCGCCTCAACTTGACGGTCAGCGCCTGCGAATGACAGCGCATCGCACCGACGCGCACACACAGCCCATCGATGGGAATCAGGCTTTGCCTGCGTCCGAGAATCTTGTTCGCTTCGACGCCGGCTTTCCATTCTTCACGGCTCTGACCATTGTCGCGCTGCGCGTCGATCCATGGAATCAGGCTTCCGGCCAGGGGTACTCCGAACTGTTCGCTGGGATAATCCGGGGAACGCAGGCGTTCGGTTACCAGGCGATCGATTTCGAGTATCGCCGACGCGGGATCGTCCAGTAGATCCACCACGCTCTGCTGCAGGCTCCCCATTCCGGAAATCAACTCACGCATATGGCGCGCGCCCCCGCCCGAGGCAGCCTGATAAGTCATGACGCTCATCCACTCGACCAGGTCGTGATCAAACAGGCCGCCCATTGCCATCATCATCAGGCTCACCGTGCAATTGCCGCCGATAAAATCCCGGCAACCCGAAGCCAGCGCTGCGTCGATCACGGAGCGGTTTACCGGATCGAGGATGATGATACTGTCATCCTCCATGCGTAGTGTCGAAGCGGCGTCGACCCAGTAACCCTTCCAACCACCGGCGTGCAGCTGCGCATGTACCGATTTTGTGTAGTCGCCGCCCTGGCAGCTGACGATCGCATCCATCGTTTTCAACTGTTGCAGGTCGTTGGCATCCTGCAGCAGCGGAATATCCTTGCCGATGTCCGGCCCGCGCTCGCCCGCTTGCGAGGTGCTAAAAAATACAGGCTCTTCGATCTGCGAGAAATCCTGTTCATCCAGCATACGCTGCATCAGCACCGATCCGACCATGCCGCGCCAGCCTACAAATCCAACTCTTTTCATTTCATTCCTCTTTGACCTAACGGCCGCCAGCCGCACGAATTGCCGCCACCACCGCATCGCCCATCTCGCGTGTACCCACACTGCTTGCGCCGGCGGCGATATCGGCCGTGCGTAAGCCCTGATCGAGCACCGCACCGACCGCGGCTTCGATCAGCTCGGCGAGTTGCGGCTGTTGCAGGCTGTAACGCAACATCATCGCCAGCGAAAGTATCGTCGCCAGCGGATTAGCCAGGTTATTGCCCGCGATATCGGGCGCCGAGCCGTGCACCGGTTCAAACATCCCCTTGCCGTTCTCGTCGAGCGAGGCCGACGGCAGCATGCCGATCGACCCGGTCAGCATTGCCGCGGTGTCGGAGAGAATGTCGCCGAACAGGTTGCCGGTAACAATGACATCGAATTGCCTGGGCGCCCGCACCAGCTGCATGGCGGCATTATCGACATACAGGTGACTCACCGTAACGTCGGCATAGTCCTCGGCAACCCGATCCACCACCTCGCGCCAGAGTTCGGAAACTTCGAGTACGTTGGCTTTATCCACCGAACACAGGCCGCGATTACGCAGGCGCGCGATATCGAATGCGGAACGTGCGATGCGCTCGATTTCATGCTCGGCATAAACCATGGTGTTAAAGCCTTCCCGGCTGCCGTCTTCGCGCTCGCGAATTCCACGCGGCCCGCCGAAATATATACCCCCGGTCAGTTCACGCACAATCATTATGTCGAGACCTGCGACCAGTTCGGATTTCAGGCTGGAGGCGGAAGCCAGCTGCGGATAAAGAATAGCCGGGCGCAAGTTTGAAAACAGGGACAGGGACGAGCGCAAATTCAGCAAACCCTTTTCCGGGCGCAATTCGCCCGCGAGCCCGTCGTATTGCGGGCCACCGATGGCGCCAAACAATATCGCGTCCGCCTGTTTGCAGATATCCAGCGTTTGTTCGGGAAGGGGTTGACCATGTTGATCATACCCGGCGCCGCCGATCGCGGCGGGTTCGAGTTCGGCGGCAAAAGCGAAATCTTGCCGCAAACATTCGATCACCTTTTCCGCGGCGGCAATGATTTCCGGCCCGATGCCGTCACCCGCCAGGATTGCAATTTTAGAAGTCATAGGTTTGCACTCCCTATTTCAACCACGGCAGCTTCTGATAATACTGCAGCTCGAATGAAGTGATCAGGTCGGATTTTTGCATGGTCAGACCAATGTCGTCGAGTCCGTTTAACAGGCAGTACTTGCGAAACTCATCGATTTCAAATGCCATTTCGATACCGTCTGTATTGGTGACCACCTGCCGCTCGAGATCCACGTTTAACTGGTAATCCCGCCGACCATCGAGTTCGGCAAACAGTTGATCGACCCGCACGCCGCCGAGCGTTATCGGCAGCAGCCCGTTCTTGAACGAGTTGTTGTAGAAAATATCGGCGAAGCTGGGCGCAATCACGACCCTGATACCGAAGTCCATCAACGCCCAGACCGCATGTTCGCGCGATGAGCCGCAAGCGAAGTTTTCGCGCGCCAGCAAAATCTGCGCATGCCGGTATGGTTCCCGATTGAGTACGAACTGCGGGTTTATACGACGCTGCGAATGATCCTGGCCGGGTTCACCCGGATCGAGATAACGCCAGTCATCAAACAGGTTGACGCCAAACCCGGAGCGCTTGATCGATTTCAGGTACTGCTTTGGAATAATCGCATCGGTATCGATGTTGGGGCGATCGATCGCGGCGACGATACCGGTGAATTTTTCAAACCTGTTCATGCTTCACCTCGCGTCAGCCTACGCACATCTACAAAATATCCCTTGACAGCGGCCGCCGCCGCCATCGCCGGCGAAACCAGGTGAGTGCGGCCGCCCTGGCCCTGGCGCCCCTCGAAATTGCGATTCGAGGTCGAGGCGCAACGTTCGCCGGGCTCGAGGCGATCGGCATTCATACCCAGGCACATCGAACAGCCCGGCTCGCGCCACTCGAAGCCCGCCGTAAGGAAGACCCGGTCCAGACCCTCTTCCTCGGCCTGCTGCTTAATCAATCCCGACCCGGGAACCACCATGGCGAGTTTGACGTTGTCCGCCAGCTTTCGCCCCTTGAGGACTATCGCCGCGGCGCGCAAATCCTCGATGCGCGAGTTGGTGCAGGAGCCGATGAAAATCTTGTCCACCCTCACTTCGTCGAAGGTTGCATTTGCCTCCAGGCCCATGTAATCGAGCGCCGCCCGCATGCCGCCGGCCCTGATCGGATCCGGCTCCCGCGCCGGGTCGGGGATCCTGTCGCTTACGGCGCAAACCATTTCCGGTGAAGTGCCCCAGGTTACCTGCGGTGCAATATCGGCGGCATCGATGACGACTTCGCGATCAAAAATCGCATCTTCATCGGAATGCAGATCACTCCAGGCCTCGACCGCCTGATCCCAGGTTTCACCGCTGGGCGCAAACGGACGCCCCTCGATATAAGCCAGCGTGGTTTGATCGCAGGCGATCAGGCCGGCGCGCGCGCCGGCCTCGATGGTCATGTTGCAGACCGTCATTCGTCCTTCCATGGAAAGGTCGGTAATGGCTTCACCGGCAAACTCGATGGTACAGCCGGTACCGCCAGCAGTGCCGATCTCACCGATGATATGCAAGACGATATCCTTGGCGGTAATACCCTCGGCAACGGCTCCGGTTACGGTAACACGCATGTTTTTCGACTTTTTCTGAATCAGGCATTGCGTCGCCATGACATGCTCGACCTCGGAGGTGCCAATGCCGAACGCGAGCGCGGCGAAAGCCCCGTGAGTTGACGTATGCGAGTCTCCGCAGACCACCGTCATACCCGGCAGGGTAGCACCCTGCTCCGGGCCGATAACGTGTACGATGCCCTGGCGTATATCGCCCATCTTGAATTCGGTCAGCTCATACTTGTCGCAATTGACGTTGAGCGTATCGACCTGAAGGCGCGCCACCGGGTCGGTAATACCCTGTTCAAGCCCGGTCGTGGGCACGTTGTGATCGGGCACGGCCAGTATCGAGCGTTTGCGCCAGAGCGGGCGCTGCGCGATTTCAAGCCCTTCGAAGGCTTGCGGTGAAGTCACTTCGTGCACCAGGTGGCGATCGATATACAGCAGCGCCGACGCATCGTCGTCGCCATGCACCTGGTGCAAATCCCAGATCTTGTCGTATAAGGTTTTTCCAGTCATCGTCAGTACCAGTAAATAACTTGTATGATTTTACGCCTGGATTTAAAATAACTCTAATTCATAATTTTCATTATTTTAATTCCTATTTGGAATAGTTATGCAAATCAGCCAGATCAACGCCTTCCTCGCGATTGCCGAGCTCGAGTCCTTCTCACTCGCCGCCGAGAAGCTGCACGTTACCCAGCCCGCGGTCAGCAAGCGAATACGTCAGCTGGAAAGCAACCTCAAGGTGCCACTGTTCGATCGCATCGGCAAACGCAGCATCCTGACGCCAAACGGCAAGGCCTTCAAACCACATGCCGAACGCATCCTGCAGGAACTGAAATCCTTTCGTTCCGGCTTGAGCCGGCAACAGGGAGTGCCGAGCGGAAGCCTCGGTTTTGCCACCAGCCACCACATCGGCTTACATCGATTGCCACAGGCGCTGCGCGATTTCAAAATCCTCTATCCGCAAGTCGACCTCGACCTTCACTTCATGGATTCGGAAGACGCCTGCGTGGCGGTCGCCGCAAACGACCTCGAACTCGCCATCGTTACGCTGCCCGAACTGGCGGATGAGCGTCTCCATTGCGAGCCTGTATGGATAGACCAGATGGTCGTCGTACTGGCTGCTGACCACGAACTGGCCAACCAGACCGATATCGTTCCAGAAATGTTGTTGCAGTACGCCGCGATTCTGCCTTCGACCGGAACCTTTACCCGTAAGATAATCAACACCCTGTTCGCCGGCACGCAGGATCGACTCAACATCATTCTCGAAACCAATTACCTGGAAACCATCAAGGTAATGGTGTCCGCCAACCTGGGCTGGAGCATTCTTCCGCGGAGCATGGTCGATACGAGCCTGGTCGCGCAGAACCTGCATGGGCTGGACGTGCAGCGCCCACTCGGCATCGTTACCCGCAAGGGTCGGACCCTGTCATTGAGCGCCGAGGCGATGATCGATCTGTTGCGCGAGCAGCGGCGCCGAGACCTCCCCGTCTAAGACCGTTTTCAAGCCATACGGCGCTACTGCAAACCCCGATAATTGTTGCTATAGTCAGAACCAACACAGTCAAGGAGACTTCAATGCACTTACCTCTGAAATCCCTGGTACTTTCAGCCGCGCTTGCCTACAGCGGCAGCGGATATGCCGGCGAAATAAGCCGCGCACTTTTTACCATTGGTATCGACAACCGAGAACCGGTGATCATGGTGGATAGCATCGACAGCAGTTCCTTTACGTCGATCTCATTTTTCACTGAGCTAGCCGATATGTCGGGTCAAACCGTGACGCATCAATGGACCTATAATGACAAGGTCATGTTCGAGAAGAGCTTCGAGGTGAAGGCCGCGCGTTGGCGCGTCTGGACCAGCAAAACCCTGATCCCCGCCTGGAAGGGAACCTGGACCGTCAATGTGCTCGATGACGATCGCGCGGTGCTGAGCAGTAAATCTTTCGAGTACCAGTAGCACTACCACCGGAGACGGCCTCCGCATGAGCGCGCCGCGGCGCCTTTTCTATTGCCTCGTGCTCCTCGCCGCGGCACAGGTGTTGTATTACTATCCGCAAATGCCCGAGGTGGTGGCCTCGCATTTCGATGGGCGTGGCGCGCCCAACGACTGGTCCGGCAGAAACGTTTTCTTTGGCATTTATCTGTCCATGGTTGCGATGTTGGTCGGTATTTTCATTTTTGTGCCGCGCCGGTCCGAAAAGCGCATCGGTTTTTCCTTGAAAATACCCAATCGCGAATACTGGCTCGCGCCCGAAAGACTGGAACACACCCGGGCATTTTTCCAACGCCAGATGATAATCATGGGCGTAGTCCACCTGCTTTTGGCGATATTTACCGTGCAACTGGCGATTCTGGCGAATCCTGACCAAGAAGTCCGGTTGCATTCAAGCATCGGATGGGCGCTGGGAATCTATTTCTGCTTTATCATTGCCTGGCTGGTTCATTTCCGGATACATTTCAGTAGAACATGAGAAGCTCAAAAATCATTCACATGGTCTCCTGCCACGCCGAAGGCGAAGTGGGTAACGTGATCGTCGGCGGCGTCAGCCCGCCACCGGGTGAAACCCTGTGGCAACAGGCGCGCTGGATCGATAGCGACAACGGCTTACGCAACCTGGTTTTGAACGAACCGCGCGGCGGCGTATTCAAGCACATCAACCTGCTGGTCCCGGCGAAGCATCCGCAGGCCAGGTTTGGATTTATCATCATGGAACCGGAACACACCCCGCCGATGTCGGGCTCCAATTCGATCTGCGTGTCCACCGTTTTGCTCGACACCGGCCTGGTCGCCATGCAGGAACCGGTGACCGAGTTTATCCTCGAAGCGCCCGGCGGCCTGGTGCCGGTAAAGGCTTACTGCGAAAACGGCAAGGCACAAAGCATCGAGGTTCATAATGTGCCCTCGTTTGCCGATCAGCTGAACGCCACCCTCGAAGTCGAAGGGGTGGGTACCCTGAGCGTCGACACCGCCTACGGCGGCGATAGTTTCGTCCTCGTCGATGCGGCCGCACTCGGCTTCGAAATCAAGCCCGACGAAGCCTTCGACCTGGCCCGGCTCGGCGCCAGGATCAGTGCGGCGGCGACTGATCAACTCGGCTTCCGCCACCCCACCAATCGCGACTGGTCACATGTTTCCTTCTGCGAATTCACACTGCCGATACGCGAGGAAAACGGAATTCGCGTCAGTCGCAATACGGTCGCCATCGATCCGGGTAAACTCGATCGTTCCCCTTGCGGCACGGGTTGTTCGGCGCGCATGGCGGTACTGCATGCCCGGGGATTGATGCAAGCCGGTGACAAAATGATCGGCCGTTCGATCATCGATTCACGCTTCGATTGCAGCATCGTCGAAGAAACCCGTGTCGGCGACAAGAGCGCAATCATTCCATCCATCCGTGGCCGCGCCTGGGTCAGCGGAACCCACCAGATCATGCTCGACCCCGATGACCCCTGGCCGGGCGGTTACCGCCTCAGCGACACCTGGCCCGGTAAACCCTGAGACCCGGCAAACCTGGGTGAACTTACGGACTGAACCCTCGAGGACAAACCTTCAGCCGCGTGAATGCACTCGGTTGGTGCATTTTTGGCGATAAGTTTCCCCCGGGGTCGCATAATTGACCCGTATCTGACAGCCATAATATTTCCGGGTATCGTTGCGCGACATTCTCGTGTACCGGGGGAGCGTTTTGAAATTAGTTGCCGCAATCATCAAACCATTCAAACTCGACGATGTGCGAAGCGCGTTGTCGGAGATAGGCGTTCAGGGTTTAACCGTCTATGAAGTCAAGGGTTTCGGGCGCCAGAAAGGGCACACCGAACTTTATCGCGGCGCCGAGTACGTCGTCGATTACATCCCCAAGGTCAAAATCGAAATCGCGATTGACGACGACCAACTCGACGCCGTGGTTGACGCGATTATCGAGTCGGCCAGGACCGGCAAGATCGGCGATGGCAAGATTTTCATCATGCCACTCGAAAATGCGGTCCGTGTTCGCACCAGCGAAACCGGCACCAGTGCGTTGTAGGGGGCCGTGATGAAGAGATATGCCCTGTTAACAAGCCTGCTCGGCTTGCTGCCAACTTCGAACGCGTTTGCCGGGGATGGAGTCAACGGTGCCGATACCGCGTGGATTTTGACTTCGACCGCGCTGGTGTTATTCATGACACTGCCGGGGCTGGCGCTTTTTTATGGCGGCCTGGTGCGCAGCAAAAACGTGCTCTCGGTGCTGATGCAGTGTTTCGCCATCACCTGCGTGGCGACCATCATCTGGGTAATCGTCGGCTACAGCATCGCCTTTGGAGATGGCGGCAGCGCAAACGCGGTCTGGGGAGGGCTTTCGCGGGCGTTTCTGGCCGATATGTCGCGTGATGCCCTGGCAGGCTCGATACCTGAAACCGTGTTCAGTATGTTTCAACTGACCTTCGCAATTATTACACCGGCCCTGATTGTCGGCGGCTTTGCCGAGCGCATGCGTTTTTCGGCGATGTTAATGTTTTCCGCGATCTGGCTGTTGCTGGTCTATCTGCCGATATGCCACTGGGTCTGGGGCGGCGGCTGGCTCGGCGACATGGGCTTGCTCGATTTTGCCGGCGGCACGGTGGTACATATCACCGCCGGCGTCGCCGCGATCGTTACCGCGATGGTCCTCGGCAACCGCCGGGGATTTCCCCACACCGCGATGATGCCGCACAACATGACCATGACGATTACCGGCGCGGGCATGCTCTGGGTCGGGTGGTTCGGCTTTAATGCCGGTAGCGCGCTCAGCGCGGGCGGCGATGCCGGCATGGCGATGCTGGTTACGCATATCAGTGCCGCCATGGGCGCATTTACCTGGATGATGATTGAATGGAAACGTTACGGTAAACCGTCAGCGCTCGGCGCCGTCACCGGTATGGTTGCCGGCCTGGGGACGATCACCCCGGCTTCGGGATTTGTCGGACCGATGGCCGCTTTGTTTATCGGCTTCGCCGCCGGCAGTATTTGCTTTTTTGCCACGGTCACGATCAAGCAGCGCCTGCATATCGATGATTCGCTCGATGTCTTTCCGGTGCACGGCGTGGGCGGCATACTGGGGACGATGTCGGCGGGTATTTTTGTCGCCAGTGGTCTCGGTGGCGCCGGGCTTGCCGACGGCGTCGGCATGGCGCAACAGGTGGGGGTGCAGGCGCTTGGCGTGATTGCAACCGTTGGCTGGACCGCGCTGGCGACCTGGCTGATTCTGAAGCTGGTAGGGGTACTGGTTGAGCTGCGCGTCGACGAGGAAGATGAAATCGTAGGCCTGGATCTAAGCGCGCACGAAGAAAGCGGGTACAACCTGTAAACCCGGGATGGGAAACATTCGGGTTAGATGGCAAGCTCCATCGTTTTTTTGGCGAGCAAGATTGAGTGGAAGCGTAAGAGATTATTACACGATATTTTACCGGGAACCTAACCCGGAAAATTCATAAATCGTGCGCGATCTTCTCGCAGATTTATGAAATTTCCGGGCAAACATGCCCCGATCTCAAGTTGCATCTGGATTAAAGCGACATCGGAATGGGTTATGTATACCCGATTAAAGACGTGGGGATTGATTCCACTATTCCGCCCCCGATGGTCCGGGCGTCAGGCGACGATGGCGTCGTTGCGTAGTTCGGCTATGACATCGGCATCGAGGCCTAATATGCGCTGCAGCACCGCGTCGGTGTGCTGCCCCAACAACGGCGGCGCCCGGTCGTATTCGATCGGTGTTTGCGAGAACCTGATCGGATTGGCGACGCTCGCGACCTTGCCCGCAACGGGATGTTCGAGTTCGAGTTGCAGGCCGCGATGTTGTACCTGGGGGTCGGCGAACACCTGCTCGAGATCATTGATCGGACCACAGGGAATACCGCGCGCATTCAATTGCTCGAGCCAGTCTGCGCTGGTTTTCGACTGCATGATGGCGCTGATTTGCGACACCAAGGTCTGACGATGCCTGACACGATCGCTGTTTTTCTGAAATCGCCCGTCATCGGCAAGCTCGGGCACTTCGGCAAGATCACAAAAGCGCTCGAACTGGGCATCGTTGCCAACCGCGAGGATGATATAGCCATCGGCGGTCTGAAATGCCTGGTAGGGCACGATATTAGGATGGGCATTGCCCAGGCGGCGAGGACTATTGCCGGTCGCCAGGTAGTTCATCGCCTGGTTGGCGAGCGTCGCCACCTGAACATCGAGCAGGGCCATGTCGATGTATTGCCCCTGCCCTGTTTCCCGCTGGTGGATCAATGCCGCCTGGATCGCATTGGCGGCGTACAACCCGGTGAGCACATCGGCCAGCGCAACCCCGATTTTCATCGGCTGTCCCTCGGCCTCACCGGTCACGCTCATCATGCCGCCCATGGCCTGGATCATGAAGTCATAGCCCGCGCGAGCGGCATAGGGGCCGGTCTGGCCGAATCCCGTGATCGAACAGTAAACCAGCTTGGCATTAATCGCTTTCAGGCTATCGTAATCGAGACCATAGCGGGCCAGACCACCGACCTTGAAATTTTCGATGAGCACATCGCTGTGCCGAACCAGGTCCCGTATCAGAGCCTGTCCCCGGGGGTTCCCCATATCGATACACAGCGACTGCTTGCCGCGATTTGCGCCGTGAAAATAGGCCGATTCGGTGGTTGCCGCGGCGCTCTGGTCCGGTATGTAGGGCGGACCCCAGCCGCGGGTATCGTCACCGCTGCCCGGACGCTCGACCTTGATCACCTCGGCACCGAGATCGGCCAGCATCTGGCTGGCCCAGGGCCCCGCCAGGATACGGCTCAGATCAAGAACTCGAAAGCCCTGTAGCGGACCCGCCATTTAGCTGAAGGCCTGAATCCCGGTCTGCGCGCGGCCCAGAATCAGGGCGTGAACGTCATGCGTGCCTTCGTAGGTATTGACCGCTTCGAGGTTCATCATATGTCGAATCACGTGATACTCGTCGGAGACACCGTTACCGCCGTGCATATCGCGCGCGACGCGGGCAATGTCGAGCGATTTGCCGCAATTGTTACGCTTCATCAACGACACCAGTTCAACCGGACAATTATCGGCATCCATGAGGCGCCCCATTTGCAGGCAACCCTGCAGGCCGATCGCAATTTCGGTCTGCATGTCGGCGAGTTTCTTTTGCACCAGTTGCGTCGCGGCCAGGGGCCGACCGAACTGGGTTCTGTCCAGCGTATACTGGCGCGCGGCGTGCCAGCAGAATTCGGCGGCGCCCATCGAGCCCCAGGCGATGCCGTAGCGCGCGCGGTTGAGGCAGCCAAACGGACCTTTCAGACCTTCCACGTCCGGCAACAGGTTTTCTTCAGGTACGAATACGTCCTGCATCACGATTTCACCGGTAACCGAGGCGCGCAACGAAAACTTGCCCTCGATCCTGGGCGTGGAGAAGCCTTCCATGTCGCGTTCGAGAATGAATCCGCGAATGACGCCGTCGAGCTTGGCCCAGACCACGGCCACATCGGCGATCGGCGAATTGGTAATCCACATCTTCGCGCCCTTGAGCCGGTAACCGCCATCGACCGCGGTCGCGGTCGTTTTCATACTGGCAGGATCCGAGCCGGCATCGGGTTCGGTCAGACCAAAACAGCCAACCAGTTCCCCGCTAGCGAGTTTCGGCAGGTACTTCTGGCGCTGCGCTTCGCTGCCATAGGCGTAAATCGGATGCATCACCAGCGAGGACTGCACGCTCATGGCCGAACGATAACCACTGTCGACGCGCTCGACTTCGCGCGCAACCAGCCCGTAGGACACGTAGTTGACGCCGGCACAGCCGTACGCTTCGGGAATGGTCGCGCCGAGCAGGCCCAGCTCGCCGAATTCGTTCATTATTTCACGATCGAATACCTCGTCACGGTTGGCCATCTTCACACGCGCCATCAGTTGATCCTGGCAATACTCGCGCGCGGCATCGCGAATCATGCGTTCCTCATCCGTTAACTGCTGATCGAGGAACATCGGATCCTGCCAGTCAAAGGAAACTCGTTTTGCTTTTGTCATCGTATTCCGTCCATTAAGTTCTGATCACCCGGATGTGATCGCCCACGCGATCACATTTTATCGGGCCTCACCGATAATTCCAGACAAATAAGCCGCCGCACGCGAGCCGGGGTAAGGAAATCGGGTTTCACCAACGATTACTGACAAACTGCAACGCCAGCGTGCCGTAGTCATAGTAAGCCGAACGCAACGTCGGCCATTTTTCCCGGTATAGCGTTTCGATCGGAAAAGGAAAATCATCGCACTTGCCGCTCGCGACGATGTCGGCGAGATACTTGCCAATGGCCGTTCCGGTACCGATCCCGCGGCCATTGTACCCGGCCGGGGCAAACACCCCGGGCGCCAGCAACTGCACGCGCATAATCCAGTTCGAGGTCACGCCGATACACCCGCTCCAGTGAAAGGCCCAGGGCGTACCGCGCAGCTGCGGATAAAGGATGTCGCGTTTGCGGGTCATCCAGTTTTGCCGGAATGCGCGCTGGCCACCCTGCAAGCGGCCGGGACCACACATCACCAGACGCCCCTGCTGATCGATACGCGACGAGGTCAACAGGCTATGCGTATCCCATAGCCCCTGGCGCTCGGGAATAAGCGATGCCGCCATTTCATCAGGCAAAGGCGCCGTCGCGCACTGGAAAATATACACCGGCAGCGTTGACTCGCGCACCCCGGCGCTATTGCCATCGGCGTAGGCATTGGTCGCGACAATCACCTGCTCGGCGGAAACCTGCCCATGCGCGGTGGTCGCCAGCCAGCGGTCGGCGGCGCGCGTCAGCGTTTCGATGGCCGATTGCTGAAACAGTGACGCACCCTGCGCCATGGCCGCGGTTGCCAGCGCACGCGCATAACTGAGGGGCTGGATGGTGCCGGCGCCCGGATCGAGGATACCGCCATGCCGATAAACCGGGGACCCGGAAATCGCGCTCGAGCGCTCGCCCCCGATCAATTCGACACTCGCGCCGAGTTCCTGCAGCTGCCGACAGCGATCTTCGAGGTAGGACATGGCACCAGCGCTGTGAGCGATGTGGACGGTACCGCGGCGCTGCGCCTGGCAAGGCATATCAAATCGTTCGACCAGTTCGAAGACCAGTGCCGGGGTATCGCGCAAGGCAGCGTTGAAGCGCTCGGCGGCGGCCTCACCGATCAGCTTGCGCACGTGTTCGGGATTTTTCCATATGCCGGCGTTAACAAGCCCGGCATTACGTCCAGATCCGCCGAACCCGATGCTGCTGGCTTCGAGCAAGACCACCGAAACACCTTTTTCGGCGAGGTGCAAGGCGCTCGACAGCCCGGTGTAACCAGCACCGACGACCAGGACATCGGCGCGCAGGCTGGCGCGCAGCTGCTCGGCCCGAGGAGCGGCAATCGCGTCGGCGCCCCACAGGGAATTTTCGTTTGCATCTTGAGGGAGCGATTCAGACATTCAGGCATATCGATCGGGTAATCGCGGAATTGTGCGCGTTTCGATATTTTATTGCTAGCCAAGCCGCGGAAAATCGATAAGAATCCGGGATTCCAGATCGATTTTTCGGAGATAGTGCAATGACGATGCTGAGCGTTGCGGCCACGCAAATGGCCTGTAGCTGGGATCTGCCAGCCAACCTGGATCGCGCCGAAAAACTGATTCGCGAAGCCGCCACCGCCGGCGCCCGCGTGATCCTCATCCAGGAATTGTTCGAGACACCCTACTTCTGTATCGAACAGGATCCGAAGCACTTTTCACTGGCCACGACCATGGACGAAAACCAGTCACTCAAACGTTTCCAGGCGCTCGCCGCGGAGCTCGACGTGGTCTTGCCGTTCAGCTGGTTCGAGCGCGCCAACCGGGCTTTCTACAACTCCCTGGCGATGGTCGACGCCGGTGGCGAAGTTCTCGGCCTGTATCGAAAATCGCATATCCCGAACAGTCCGGGTTACCAGGAGAAACAGTACTTCAATCCCGGCGATACCGGCTTTCGCGTCTGGGAAACCCGCTATGGCCGGATCGGTTGCGGCGTCTGCTGGGACCAGTGGTTTCCCGAGGCGGCGCGCAGCATGGCGCTGATGGGTGCCGAGCTGCTGCTCTACCCGACCGCGATCGGTTCCGAACCGCCGCCGTCGCCTCCCCTGGACTCGAGCGGGCACTGGCAGCGCACCATGCAGGGTCACGCCGCCGCCAACATGGTGCCGGTGATTGCATCCAATCGCATCGGCAGCGAACAGGCAACACTGGATTCAGCCTGCGAAATAACCTTTTACGGTCATTCGTTCATCGCCGATCATACCGGCGCGCTGGTTTGCGAGGCCGATGACCACAGCGAAACCGTAATCTTGCATGAATTCGACATGGGTGCGATTCGCGACTACCGCGACGCCTGGGGGATTTACCGCGATCGCAGGCCCGATCTCTACCAGGCGATCAACACCCTCGACGGCAGCAGGCAACGCGTATGAGTAAGATCGATCGATGCGAACGGGCGGACTGGCCTTTATCAGCCCTCCCTGTCAACTCGACCCACGAGTATTTGAGGAGAATTAAACATGCTAACCGTTTTCAGTGAAAAGCACGCATTGCACGACTCCAAAACCGAACTTTACGGCGGGGAACTGGTGCCTCCCTTTGAGTGCCCGGTGCGCGCCGAACATATCCTGCAACGCGTCAGGGATGTCGGCCTCGGCGAGATCATCGCGCCGCAATCCTTCGATATCGAAGCGGTAACCCGAATTCACGACCCTGCCTTCATCCGTTTTCTCGAAACCTGCTGGGAGGATTGGGCCGCCACGGGCTACAAGGGTGAAGCAATGGCCATCTGCTGGCCGGCGCGCGGCATGCAGCAGCGCATCCCGGATCACATCGACGGCAAGCTGGGCTACTATTCACTGTCGGCCGAAACCGCGATTTCAAATGGCACCTGGGAGGCGGCACGCACCAGTGTCGACGTCGCGCTAAGCGCACAGGCTGCGCTTCGTGACGGCGCCCGCGAAGCCTTCGCGCTGTGTCGCCCGCCCGGCCATCACGCCGCCGGAGATATGTACGGCGGATACTGTTTCATCAACAACGCCGCCGTTGCCGCACAGGCTTTCCTCGACCAGGGCGCGTCACGCGTGGCCTTGCTCGACGTCGATTTTCACCACGGCAACGGCAGCCAGGCGATATTTTACGACCGCTCCGACGTCATGTTTCTGTCGCTTCACGGTGATCCGAGGGACGCTTTTCCGCATTTTCTCGGCTACGCCGACGAATCCGGACAGGGGGGAGGCAAAGGGTTTAATCACAACTACCCGATGGCCCCCGGCACCAGTTTCAAAACCTGGGGTGACGCGCTCGCGGACGCTTGCCGAAAAATCAACAATTATGCCCCCGATGCGCTGGTGATATCACTCGGTGTCGACACCTTCGAACACGACCCGATTTCCTTTTTCAAACTCGCCAGCGACGATTTCAAACGCTACGGCGCAACCATCGCGGCATTGAACCTGCCGACCCTGTTCATCATGGAAGGGGGTTACGCGGTCGAGGAAATCGGTATCAACGCGGTCAACGTGCTCGAAGGCTACGAGGGTCGGTGATAAAGAGTGAGAATGCCCGGCGCGGAAGACTCAAGCCCTGGAGCGGAATTAGCCGTCGAGCGACTAGCCCGCATATCTCACCCGGGGGCGGGATGATCGCGCAGGGCTTTGGATTCACAAGGGAGTTTCTGAAGGAGCGGAATAACAGTGCGTATTTCCGACTGAAGAAAATCCCTTGTGGATTCAAAGAACAAGCGAGGGACCGCCATCCTGGTGAGATATGCGGGCTAGTGGCGGGCTAGTGGCAGGATAGCCGCGGGACCGGGCCAGGGATGGCCCATCGGAGCACGACGGCTAATTCCGCTACCGGGCGTTCGACCAGAAATTATCAATACAAGAAGATCCGGCAGCGCGCCCAGGTCGACTATTAACTTGTCATAAGTCAATGCTTTATCGAGGCAAACTATCGATACTTTCCCGTATAAAGAGTCGAAGCCGGAAAAACTTTTATCTAGCCCGGAGAATTCATAAATATGCGCAAAGATCGCGCAGTATATTGATTTCACAAGGAAATATCCGAAGAAGTCTCGTATCGGTGATTACGAGCGACTGAGGATATATTTCTTGTGGAATCAATAGACAAGCG
>JAAEPH010000011.1 GCA_024232855.1 Gammaproteobacteria bacterium | reverse complement strand
CTCGGGCGTCCTGCCCTCGAGCGGGGCCCAGCCCATGAGCGCAGCGAATGCTTTGGCTGCAGCGAAGCAATCTCTCAACATCGCGCCATTACCTGGAGATTGCTTCGTCGCTACGCTCCTCGCAATGACTGAAAAGGGCACATCTCGGAAGCTCGGCAGCAGGATCCGAGTGTCCGCTCTAAGCGGGCCTATCGTCCACAACCTGTCTTCATGAATTGTTAACTACCGAAATTAATCACAGTCATCAGTAGCCGCGGCAATCCCGGAACACTAGCCCGCATATCTCACCAGGGGGCGGGATGGCGGTTCTCGGCGCCTGCCTCCACCGCATTCGTGCTTCCTTGCACATCATCGCGCAGGGCTTTGAATTCACAAGGGATTTTCTGAAGGAGCGGAATAACAGTGCGTAACCCGCTGAAGAAAATTCCTTATGGATTCAAAGAACAAGCGAGGGCCCGCCATCCTGGTGAGATATGCGGGCTAAAGGTCTGTCCCCGAGAGTTAGGCCCGTGGGACGGTGGTTACTTCAGGAAACGGGCGTGGTAGTCGAAGTGGTCTTCGATGAAGCTGGCGATGAAGTGATAGCTGTGATCGTAGCCCGGCTGCATGCGAATACGGAGCGACTGGCCGGCGGCATCGCAGGCTGCCTGAAAGTTATCCGGCAACAACTGTCCCTCGTGCAGAAACTCGTCGGCTTCGCCCTGGTCGATGAGGATATCGCCGACACGCGCGCCGCCCTCTACCAGGCAACTGGCATCGTAGGCTTCCCAGACAGCCTCGTGGTCGCCGAGATAAGCACCGAAGCAACCCTTGCCCCAACCGCAGTTGATCGGGTTGGTGATCGGCGCAAACGCCGATACCGAGCGATACTCACCGGGCAATTTCAACGCGCATATCAATGCTCCGTGACCTCCCATCGAGTGCCCGCTAACCGACTTGAGCCCGGGAATCAGCGGCAAATTCGCTTCCAGCAACGCCGGCAGCTCGGCGGTGACATAATCGAACATCTGGTAATGCGGACGCCATGGATCTTGTGTCGAGTTGACATAGAACCCTGCCCCCTGGCCCAGATCGTAACGCTCGGGTTCATCGGCAACGTTATCGCCGCGGGGACTGGTGTCCGGGAAGACGATGGCAATACCGTGTTTGGCGGCGAAGCGTTGAAAACCGCCCTTGGTGCGCGCGTTGTCATCGCTGCAGGTCAGGCCCGATAGCCAGTACAGTACCGGCACTTTCGTGTCGCGCGCCTGCGGCGGCAGGTACACCGAGAAAGTCATCTCGCAATCGCAACAGCTCGACAGGTGCTGGTAACGATTCAGGTAGCCGTCGCTTTCCTTGACGCTTTCAATTTCTTTCATGGAACGAGCCTAGAACAGGACGACGGACTTGATGCTCTTGCCTTCATGCATCAGGTCGAAGGCCGTGTTGATCTCTTCCAGCGGCATCGTATGCGTAACCAGGCTGTCGAGTTCGATGGTGCCGTCCATGTACTGATCGACCAGACCGGGCAGCTCGGTGCGTCCCTTGACCCCGCCAAAGGCGGTACCGATCCAGCGGCGACCGACCACCAGGTTGAAGGGGCGCGTCCTGATTTCTTCGCCGGCACCGGCCACGCCGATGATAGTCGAGGTGCCCCAGCCCATGTGGGTACATTCCAGCGCGTCGCGCATGACGTTGACGTTGCCGATGCATTCGAAGGAATAGTCGACGCCACCGCCGGTCATTTCCTGGATGTATTCGGGCAGTGAGCCATCGACTTCTTTCGGGTTGATGAAATCCGTTGCTCCCAGCGCTTTCGCCATTTCCCATTTGCCGGGATTGATGTCGACGGCGAGTATGCGTTCGGCCTTTGCCATCACCGCGCCCTGCACTGCTGACAGGCCCACGGTTCCCAGACCGAAAACGGCAACCGAGGAGCCGGGTTTGACCCTGGCGGTGTTGAGAACGGCGCCGATGCCGGTAGTGACACCGCAACCCAGCAGGCAGGCCTTGTCCAGCGGCGCCGCCTTGTTGATTTTGGCCAACGCAATCTCGGGTACCACGGTGTATTCGGAAAAGGTCGAACAACCCATGTAATGGTAGATATCCTTGCCGGCCTGCGAGAAGCGACGACTGCCGTCGGGCATATAGCCAGTCCACACGGTATCGGCAATCGACTGGCACAGGTTGGTTTCAGTAGAGCTACAGAAGCTGCAACCGGGTTCGCCGCATTCGGGGATATATAACGGGATGACATGGTCGCCCACCGCCAGGTTATTGATCCCGGGTCCGCACTCGACAACCTCGCACCCCCCCTCGTGACCGAGGATAGCCGGAAACGCGCCTTCCGGATCTTCGCCAGAGAGCGTGAACGCATCGGTGTGACATACCCCGCTGGCGTGCACTTTCAACAGGACTTCACCTTCTCGCGGGCCTTCGACCTCGACTTCTTCAATTTGCAGGGGCTTCTTCGGTTCCCACGCAATCGCGGCTCTGGATTTCATGACTACTCCTTGAGATTTTGTAGAATTATTTCTAGCACGCAGATTAATTTCTAGCACGCAGATTAATTAGATTAGACAACCGAGTCAAGCGGCTGCGGGAGTCCGCGAGCGCGGCTGAAAATATTGAATTTTTTACGTATTATCGACTCAAACACCCATCTTGCCCGGAAAATTCACAAATTATGCACAACCTCGCTTGTCTATTGATTCCACAAGAAATATTCCCTCAGTCGCTGGTAATCACTGATACCAGGCTTCTTCGGAAATTTCCTTGTGAAAACCCATTTCTTTTTGAAAACAATGGCCTGCGCGATATTTGCGCAAATTTATGAAATTTCCGGGCTAGCCTGCGAGGAGTTCGAAATGCGCCTGTTGCCATCGAAGAAAACCAGAATACTGGCATTAGTTGGGATTCTGCTTGGTGTCATCGTCTACAAGTATGCATCCTCCGCCGGGCCAACCAACGGCTTCGATCTCTCCAATTCGATTCTACCGGTCGAACAGATTCTCCACGGTGGGCCCCCACGTGACGGCATACCGGCCCTGTTCGATCCGAAGCTTGTCGTGGCGGCACAGGCCGGGTACCTCAAACCCGACGACCGTATCGTCGGCATCGTCCTCAACGGCGAGGCCCGTGCTTACCCGATCCCGATTCTGAACTGGCATGAGATCGTCAACGACGAAATCGAGGGCCAGGGTTTTGCGGTAACCTATTGCCCGCTGTGCGGCACCGCGGTCGCATTCGACGCGACCATCGACGGGCGCTCGACCGACTTCGGGGTTTCCGGCTTGCTGTACAACAGCGATGTCCTGCTGTACGACCGTGAAACCGAGTCGTTGTGGTCGCAAATTCTGAGCAAATCGATCGCCGGTGAGCGCGTCGGCAAGCAATTGACGCCGTTGCCGATCAGTCACACCAGCTGGCGCGACTGGCTTGATACGCACCCCGACACCCTGGTGTTATCCGACGACACCGGGCATTTTCGTGATTACCAGCGAGACCCCTACGCCGGTTACGAGCAATCGCGTTATACCTATTTCGCGGTCAACAACGAGGCGCCCGACAACTACCACCCCAAGGAAGTCGTGCTCGGACTGGGTATCGATGGCGTCTACAGGGCATACCCCTTCATCGAACTCGACAAGCAGGACAAAACGCGCTTCAGCGACTCCGTCAATGGCACCCGCTTCAATTTTGAATGGGATACTGAAAATCGCAGTATTACGGTTACCGACACCGAAGGCCAACCGGTAGCGGGCGTCCAGGGATTCTGGTTTGCATGGTTTGCGTTTCACCCGGATACCGAAGTGTTCAAGGCAACAGGTTCCTGAGACCGGCGCGGGAGATACCTTCTTTCGAGCCCATTTTTGTTAAGCCGGGATTAACCGGGGCAGGATAATGTGACAGAATGTAATTATTTTCTGGTTCGCCTTGTTACACCCGCGCAACATACTGCTGGCAGGTCTGGTATCTACGACCCTATTCCGCCCCTCGCTGGCAGCGGAGGACTGGAGCCTGTGTCGCTTTCCATCGTTTGAATATCTCGTAGCCGAAGACCGGGCAGGTGACGAGGTTCAGGCCGAAGCATTCTCCCTGATCACTGAAAACAGCGAGCGAGTCCACCTGACCGGTGATGCCAGCCTTGTCGGCACGGATCAGAGAGTCGATGCCGATGACATTTTTATCACCCGCTCCAGCGAAGAAATCAGGGCTAGCGGCAACGTCCTTTTTACCGATCAGAATTACCGCCTGAAAAGTCCCAGCATACATATCGACAACCTTAACGATCGCGCCGAATTCGATCAGGCCGCATTCGAGATAAATAACAATCACGCACGCGGGAATGCCGAAAAAATTGAGAAGCTGGATGCGTATCGCAGCCGCTACAGCGACCTTTACTACACCACCTGCGATCCCGACGACAAAGCCTGGCACCTGCGAGCGGCGGAACTCGAGATCGACAATGAAAGCGGCCTGGGCACCGCGACGCATACGACGATGTATTTCCAGGAAGTGCCCTTCCTTTACCTGCCCTATTTCCAGTTCCCGGTGGACGATCGGCGCATGTCGGGCATCCTCGCGCCCAGGGTCGGTTATGCCGAGCGCGACGGCGCCAGTGTAATCGTACCGATTTACTGGAACATGGCGCCGAACTACGACATGACCATCACGCCGGCCTGGTATGGTAATCTCGGCTTACAGCTCAACACGGAAAATCGCTACCTCTTCGAAAACCACCGCGGGCAGGTCGATCTTTCCTATATCGATGACAGGGAGTACGACGATTTACGCTGGCTCAAGCAGTGGCAGCACACAATCGCGCTGCCTTACGAGGTTAAAGCTGGCCTGTTACTGGCCGAGACGTCTGATGGGGATTTTTTTGACGACTACTTACTGGTTGCGCCACAGTATAACGATACCAAGCACCTTGAACGCTTTGTCCGTTTCAATCGTGACGGTGAATTCTGGCGGAGCGAGTTGATGTGGCAGGACTACCAGACCCTGGACGAAACCACCAGTCTGAACAGTCGCCCGTACAGTCGGTTACCGCGTTTTACCCTGGAGGCCGACCCCGAATCCTGGCATGAAGATATACAGACACCGGTTCATCTCGAGTTGGTCAGCTTCGACCGAGATGACAGCATTACCGGCAAGCGCAGCAATTTTGTCACCCAGTTGCGTCTGAATTCACAGGACAGCTGGTACTTCTTCAATCCCGAATTACAACTCGCCTTCACCGACTACCAGCTCGATAACAACCCGGAGGGCAATTCGATCGATCGCGCCCTGCCCACGCTCGGAGTCGATACGGGGCTGATCTTCGAACGTTTCACCGGTTCCACCGGGCAATGGAGGCAAACCCTCGAACCGCGACTTTATTTTCTGTTTACGCCGTATGAGAACCAGGACGATATCCCCGACTTCGACACCTCGCTCGCCCCCAGTACCTATAGAAATCTGTTTAAAAACAATCGCTTTAACGGGGCCGATCGAATCGGCGACGCCAAACAGGTCACTTTCGGACTGTCCAGCCGTATATTCGATACCGAAAGCGGAAACGAATTGCTGAACGCGCGCGCCGGACAGATTTTTTACTTCGAGGACCGCCTCGTCAGCCTGAACGGCAAGAGCGACGAGGAGACACGTTCAGACGTCATCGCCGAGGTCGATTTCTGGCCGCTTCCGACCCTGACCCTGGCAACTCGCCTGGTGTACGATCCCGATGAGAGTAACGTCACCGACCGCAATTTTTCGGTTAACTACAGCGACAGGGGATTCGCCACCAACTTTGCTTACTACTTTACCGAGAACAAACTCGAGCAGGCGCTGGTATCCATGGCCTATCCCATCGATGAGCGTTGGGCGATAGTAACGAAGGTCCACCATTCACTGAAATTCGATGAACCGGTGGAGAATTTATTGGGGATTAACTATGAATCCTGCTGTTGGGGACTTAAAATACTGGCCGGCCAGACCGGAGACAACAAGAATGACTTTGCTGAAACCGAAAACAGCATTTATTTTGAGTTTACCTTCAAGGGTCTGAGCCAGGCCGGCCAGGACATCGACGCCCGGCTGTTTGAAGCCATACCTGGTTATACCCCGGGTTTCTGATGATCGAAGATATTAAATGAAGATGCATCGCTTTTTATTCCTGATCTGTTCAATGCTGATACCGCAGGCGGCGAACGCTGCGCAGATGTCGCTCGACAAGATCGTCGCCATCGTTGATGAAAGCGTTATCACTGAACGCGACCTGAATGATCGAACTCAGTTGATCAAAATCGATTTTGCTAAAACCAATCGACGCCTGCCCGGCGAAGCCGTGCTCAAACGCCAGGTGCTGGAGGCGCTCATCAGCGATTCCTTGCTGCAGCAGGAATCGAATCGCCGCGGCATCAATATTACCGACGGCCAACTCAACCAGACCATGCAGCGAGTCGCCCGGCAAAACGACATGAGCCTGTCCGAATTTCGTCAATCGTTGATCAACGAGGGCGTGGAATACGACCAGTATCGCGAAGCCGTTCGCCGCGAACTCACCTTTGGCAACCTGAGAAATCAGTACGGCCAGCGCCATGCAACCATCAGCGATGCCGAAGTGGACGAATTCATCAAACTCAGCGGCGGTGACAACAGTAACTACGAATATCGGCTGTCACACATACTGATCGCGTTACCCGACGCTGCCACTCCTGAGCAGATCGAGAAGACACAGGGCACCGCCACGGATATCCTGTCACGACTCGATCAGGGCGCCCAGTTCGATGAACTCGCCAATACCTTTTCGACCGGCGACACCGCGCTCAGGGGCGGCGACCTCGGTTGGCGCAAACGGGCCGAAATTCCAAGCCTGTTCACTTCCCAGATCATCGCCATGGAGCCCGGTGAGCATGCCGGACCGATCCGCAGCCCAAGTGGTTTCCACATCATATTCCTCAGGGAGCGGCGCGACCTGGAAAAGACCATGCGCAAGCAAACAAAAAGTCGCCACATACTGCTCAAACCGAATGAGCTGGTTTCGGAAGACGACGTGCGCCTGCGCTTGCTTGAATTCCGCGAAAGAATCGAGGCCGGAGAGGATTTTACGCGCCTGGCGCGACTCTACTCGGTCGACTACAGTACTGGTGTCGACGGCGGAGACATGGGCTGGTTGGATCCCGGTGTTACCGTCAGCGAATACGAAGAGGCAACCAGTCTGCTCGAGGAAGGCGAACTCAGCCAGCCGGTTCACACCCGGTACGGCTGGCATCTGATCCAGGTCACCGGACGACGCACGATCGACGAAACCGAACAAAACAAGCGCAACAAAATTTATTCCCAATTGTTACAACAAAAGCAGCGCGAAGTCTTCGACCTGTGGAGACGACGGCTGCGCGACGAAGCCTACGTCGTTTTCCCCAACAAACCCGATGCCTGAGGCGCGCATCGTCATTACCTCAGGTGAGCCGGCAGGCATCGGTCCGGATATCATCGCCAGAATCGATCCGGGCGACTTCGATGCACGCCTCGTTGTCATCGGCGACCACGGCATGCTGCGCGCACGCGCCGAAGCGCTAGGAACAACCACGAAATTCATCACCTACGCTGACAGGTCCGCTAACACCGCCGCGATCGAAGTGATCGACCTTCCGCTGTCGAAAACCTGTACACCCGGCCAACTCGATAGCGCCAATGCAGACTATGTCCTCGCTATCCTGGAGAGAGCCTGCAGGGCCTGTCTCGGTGGCGAATTCGACGCCATGGTTACCGCACCGGTGCAAAAGGAAACTATCAATCGCGCCGGTATACCCTTTTCCGGGCATACCGAGTTCCTGGCTGAAATCTGCCAGGCGCCGAGGCCGGTAATGCTGCTGATCGCGGACCAACTCAGGGTCGCGCTGATCACAACCCACCTGCCCCTGCGTGATGTAGCCGACGCCATCACACCCACCGCTATCCGTGAAGTCATCGAAATTCTCGCTCGTGATTTACAAGACCGCTTCGGCCTCTCCAGTCCACATATCAAGGTCTGCGGGCTCAATCCGCATGCGGGCGAAAACGGTTATCTCGGGCGCGAGGAAATAGAGGTTATCGCCCCTGCCCTCGACGCGCTGAAAGAGTCTGGAATCAAGCTGAGCGGACCTTATCCGGCCGATACGCTGTTCACCCCGGGCATGCTCGCCGACGCCGATGCGGTGGTGGCGATGTATCACGACCAGGGTTTGCCGGTACTTAAGCACGTCGGCTTTCACAATGCCGTTAACACCACCCTGGGGCTGCCAGTTATCCGAAGTTCGGTTGACCACGGCACCGCTCTCGACCTCGCCGGTAGTGCACTGGCGAGGCCGGATAGCCTGTTCGCGGCAATCCGTTCGGCAATTTTTCAAGCACAACAAAAACGGCTGCATGCACCAGGCGCGTAAACGCTTTGGTCAGCATTTTCTGCATGACCAGACCATAATCGACCGTATCCTGCGATCGATTAATCCGCAACCGGGCGAAAACCTGATCGAGATCGGTCCGGGCCAGGGAGCGCTGACCTACCCCCTGCTGAAGGCCTGTGAAAACCTGATCGCGGTCGAGCTCGACCGCGACCTGGTACCGGTTCTAAGCCGTCGATCAAAGCGCTATGGCAACCTCGAAGTGATCAATGCGGACATCCTCGAGTTTGAGCTGGCAAGCCTGGGTTCGCAGAAATATTACCGCCTGGTCGGCAATCTTCCCTACAACATATCGACCCCGCTCATGTTCCACTTGCTGGAGTCGGTAAAGCAGATTCAGGACATGCACTTCATGGTGCAAAAAGAGGTGGCTTTACGCATTGCTGCCGGTCCCGGGGACGCCAATTATGGTCGACTCTCGGTGATGTTGCAGTATCGGTGCGCATGTCAGTACCTGTTCGACGTGGCGCCCGGCAGCTTCAGGCCTCCGCCGAAGGTCAATTCGGCCGTCATTCGATTGACTCCCCTGGCCGTTCCCGAATACGATATCGGCGATCACGCAAATTTCTCCGCAATCGTTCAGGCGGCCTTCGGCCAGCGGCGTAAAACCATATCAAATTCGCTTAAATCGATGCTGGACCGGGAAAAGATTATCGCCTGTGATATCGATCCGACCCTGCGCGCCGAAAATCTCTCCATCGGTGATTTTGCCAGGCTAAGCAGGGCCTGCACATGACTAGTCCGCATATCTCACCGTTTTACGTCGCGAGGGCGTCGCAAAGACGCTGTGGCGCGCCGCACGGACCAGAGGTCCGCGCCGGCGTAGTTTTCACTACGTTTAACGGGCCGTCGGGAGTACGGCGTGCCACAGTGCGCTTTGCGGCGCCCGCACGACTGCATGGACGCAGGAGGTAGAGCAATGCAGGAGCAATTGCCGAGCAGGAAATCGGTGAGATATGCGGACTAATATCTCGTTGATCGTCGCCATGGACGAAAACCGCCTGATCGGCCGCGACAACCAGCTACCCTGGCATTTGCCGGCCGATCTCGCGTTTTTTAAACGCACCACGATGGGGAAGCCGATCATCATGGGGCGCAAGACTTTCGAGTCGATTGGCAAACCACTGCCCGGGCGGCGCAACATCGTCATAACCCGCGATCCCGCTTTCAGCGCCAACGGCTGCGAGATTGTCAACAGTATCGACGCGGCGCTGTCGTGCTGTGCCGGTGACGAAGAAGTCATGCTAATCGGTGGCGCAAGCCTTTATCAGCAAACCATCGGCCAGGCAACACGAATGTACATTACTCGAATCCACCATAGCTTCGACGGAGACACCTGGTTTCCCGCGTTCGAATGCAATGACTGGAAAGTCGAGACCCGGGAGGATTTTGACGCAGATCAAGGCAATACCTTTGCCTACAGTTTTGTTAAATTTGTCCGAGAAATTTAGTTTCTATTAGAGTAGACTGATTTATCTTTGAAGTAGAGAATTTGCCAGAATGGGCAGCAGTACGAGGGGTGAAGTGCAACATATGGAGAGCCGAACTTACATTATCGGAAGGGAAGGTCATATCTATATCAACGACCCGGCCATAAGCAAACAGCACGCCGAAATCCAGGTCATCAACGGTGAGATCTATCTTCGCGACCTGGGTTCTACCAATGGCACCTTCCTGATCAAGAACAATCGCCTGGTCCCATTCAACGAAGGTTATGTGCAGTTACATCAGCCGATCGTAGTCGGCAACCGCCAGTACACCATCCATAGCCTGCTGGAGATTGCCGGCGCCTTTGCTGCACAGTACGAAGAGTAGCACGCATATCTCACCGTAAAGATTCTCGCGGAGGCGCGGAGAGCGCTGAGAGATAAAGAGGTTATCGTAGTTGAAATAGAGATGCCCAGGCACCCACTCTGTAAACCTGAAATCCTCAGTTGAATCGTAGCGAGGGCGTCTAATGTGCTGAATATCAGGTATTTCTTTCGTTATTTTAGGCGATCGCGTAGTCACTCTACGGGTGAGCTAAAAAATAATGAAAAAATGCATGAGATTCAGTGCAGTAGACGACCGCAGTAGATTCAACTGAGGATTTTAGGGTAAAATGCCCTCCGCGGTCCCCGCACCTCTGCGCCTCCGCGAGAACCTTTTAGGACGCGGTGTCTACCGGTCTCCTGGTATATGAATCGACAAAAAACCAGTCTTCGGCCTCAAAATCAATGCGCAATGCGACCATGTGCCCACCCCAGACACAACCCCCGTCGAGGGCGAAACAACGTCCGTAGCAACCCACCGGCAAGGTCGACCAGTGCCCGAATAACACGCGCACATCTTCTCGCAGAGTTGCCTCCATCTGAAACCAGGGCGTCAAGCCGTTACGCAGGTTTTGCCGTGGACTACCGGCGACGCCGAATTCCAGACTCCCGCCTGCTGTAAAGTATCGCATGCGGGTAAAAATATTGGTGATCAGTCGCAAGCGCTGGCTGCCGGAGAGGTCGTCGGACCATTTCTTGGGCGTGTTGCCGTACATATTAGTCAGGTACTTTACAGCCTTCTCGCCATGCAACGCCGCCTCCGCTTCGGCCGCGAATTTTTGCGCCTTGCTCAATCCCCAGCCGGGGTGAATGCCGGCATGCACCAGCAGGGATTTGTGGATCTCGTCATAATGCAATAGCGGCAATCCCTGCAGCCAGGCCATCAACTCATCGCGCTCAGGGCTATCGAGAACCTGTTGCAGATGACTGGTATCGCGCACCTTATGGATACCGTGATGCAGGGCGAGTAAATGTAAATCATGATTGCCGAGCACGCAGACAGCGCTGTCTCCCAGCGACTTGGCAAATTTCAGGGTCTGCAGCGACTCCGGTCCTCGGTTGACCAGATCCCCGCAAAACCAGAGCGTGTCGTGAGCCGAATCGAATTCGATTTTCTCGAGTAAACGACAGAGTTCCGAATAGCAACCCTGCACATCACCTATTGCGTAAATTGCCACAAGCTTTACTTTTTAATGCAGTACCCGAGGTGTAGATAGCACAAATTCGTCGATAGTGGCATTAAAATGCGAGCCATCGTCCGCCAGCATCTGGCAACTACCCTTCATGGTACCAATCTCGGTTTCCAGCATGGTGCCGGAGGTGTAGACAAACTGTTCGCCGGGCTTGAGCAGGGGTTGCTCGCCGACGACACCGTCACCACGCACTTCCTGAACTTTTTGATTGGAATCGGTGATGACCCAGTGGCGAGCCAGCAGCTGCGCGCTTTGCCTGCCCTTGTTTAGTATCGTAATGGTGTAAGCAAAGACGTAATAGTTTTGCTCGGGATTCGACTGATCCTCGATATACCGGGTTTCCACATCGACCTTTATTTTATTTAGATCTACTTCATTCATCTAATCTGGTATCCCGTGTTATTGCGTTTCGAATTATACCGCGACGGCGGCCTTGATGTGTTCGTGGCAAACGTAATTATTTAGCTCGAAATCCTCGAAGCGAAATGCGAACAGATCTGTCACATCCGGGTTCAGCACCATTTCGGGTAAGGCATAAGGCTCACGCTCGAGTTGCAGGCGAGCCTGCGACAGGTGATTGGTATACAGATGAGCATCGCCTAGCGTGTGCACGAAATCACCCGGCTCGAGCCCGGTTACGTGCGCGACCATCATCAGCAACAGCGCATAGGATGCGATATTAAACGGGACCCCCAGAAAAATGTCCGCGCTGCGCTGATACAACTGGCAGGAAAGGCGTCCCCCCGCCACGTAAAACTGGAAAAAAGCGTGACATGGCGGCAACGCCATATTCTCGATTTCACCGACATTCCAGGCGCTGACAATGAGGCGGCGCGAATCCGGGTTAGACTCGATGTCGCTGACAAGCTGCTGAATCTGGTCGATCACTTGTCCGTCGGCGGCGCGCCAGGAACGCCATTGCGCACCGTAAACCGGCCCCAGGTCGCCATTTTTATCGGCCCATTCGTCCCAGATTCGAACCTTGTTCTCGCGCAGGTAACGAATATTGGTATCACCCTGCAAAAACCACAGTAATTCGTGAACGATCGAGTGCAGATGCAGCTTCTTGGTGGTAATCAGTGGAAATCCCTGGCTTAGATCGAAGCGCATCTGGTATCCGAACAACGACAGCGTTCCAGTGCCGGTGCGATCTGTTTTTTCGCTGCCGTTTTCGAGCACCTGTCGCATCAGATCAAGATATTGCTGCATTGTCTGCACCCCTTTTCGCCAGTACCAGCAAGATAAGGCCAACTATAATCATCGGCAGCGATAATACAATGCCTCGCGTCAGCCAGTCGGTATTCAACAAGTATCCGATATGCGCATCGGGCAAGCGAATGAATTCGACACCGCTACGGGCGAGTCCGTAGAGCAGCAGGAAGTAGCCCGAAACCGTCATATACGGGCGCGGCCTGGCCGATATCAACCACAATACGATAAACAATAGAATACCCTCCAACAGCATTTCATAGAGCTGCGAGGGATGGCGCGCGCTGAAGCAAAGCGGCCCGGCAAAATCGATGTAACGGTCCGCTGGAAACTGTTCACAGGACAACTTCATCGCCCAGGGCAAATTGGTGGGGGCGCCCCAGAGTTCGGCATTGATAAAGTTGCCAAGGCGACCCGCGGCCAACCCCAGCGGCACAAGGGGTGCGATGAAATCGGTGAGTTCGAAAAAGCGGGATCCGAGCTTGCGCCGATATACCTCCATCGCCAGCAAGACGCCGATAAATCCACCGTGAAAAGACATGCCGCCTTCCCAGATCTTGAACAGGTACAGCGGGTTATGCAGAAAGCTGTCGAAATTGTAAAAAATCACCGAGCCGACGCGCCCCCCCAGTACCGCTCCGAGAGCTCCATAAAACACGAGGTCATCAATCTGCCCGGGCTTGACCAATGCGTGCTCCTGCCGGGCGCGCTGCTTGCCAAGCCACCAGGCACTGCCGAATGCGAACAGGTACATCAATCCATACCAGTGGATTTTCACAGGCCCTAGAGCGAGCGCGACGGGGTCTATCGACGGATAAGCAATCATTGCGGAATTATCTGATTCAAACTCATGAGTATGCCTGATCAGGGCGCTATTATCGCACGTATACCAGGCGGAATGTAACAACAGGTGAAGGCACCGAGTTCTCTTCCGGAACCGCTGCGCGGCCACGCAAAGGCCCGGCACAGGCCGTCAACAAAGCGCCCGCGCTCACCCGGCGAACAGCACCAGAACCCAGACTGCGACCACTAACGCGAGCGCCAGCGCGACCGCCGCCGAAGCCATGTCCTTGGCGCGGCCCGAGAGTTCATGCTGTTCGTCGCCAAAGCGGTCGACAACCACCTCGATTGCCGAATTGAGTATTTCAACCACCAGGACTAACAACACGCTGCCGATCAACAGCGCTTTCTCAACGCCGTTGCCACCCAGGTACAGTCCCAGTGGAATCATCACCACCGCCAGCCAGACTTCCTGTCGAAACGCGGCCTCGTGACGCCAGGCCGCACACAGGCCTTGCCAGCTATAACCGCTTGCCTTGATGATGCGAATGATACCCTTGTTGCCGCGATCGGCCATGTCGTTTCTCAAATTTATCCGTCAGCGACAAGCCCAAAGCAGCGTATCGATGCCGAACCCGGTGACAGGTTCGACCGTACAGGGCCGACCATGCCATTCGCACGGGTGGACGACTTCGATTTCACAGCGCACGGGGGCGCGGCCGCCGCGCACTGCTCATGGTGCAATACTGAAGGCTACTCGTCGTCGGCTATGGATTCGGTGTAGGCTTCAGCATTCAGCAGATTCTCGAGTTCTTCGGGATCCTCGATCGACATCTTGTACATCCAGCCGTCACCATAGGGATCAACGTTGATTCGATCCGGCGCATCCTCGAGATCCTCGTTGACCTCGATTACCTCTCCTGAAATCGGCGCGTAAGTGTCGGAGGCGGCTTTAACCGACTCGATGACGCCGACCGAGTCGCCGGCGGCGACAACACTGCCTGTTTCGGGCAATTCGATGTAAACCAGATCACCCAGCAGTTCCTGCGCGTGATCTGAAACCCCGACAGTTGCGACATTATCCTCAACCAGGACCCATTCGTGCGAAGACAAAAACTTCAGCTCTGTAGGCACTTCACTCATACGTTTTATCCCTCGTTAGTTAACATGGATTTCCCCTCGCGCACAAAGGGGAGTTTTACAATTTTAGCCTTCAACAACCGGTTGCGAACCTCGACCTCGACCTCGCCAGAGGCGCCAGTCGGTACTCTCGCCATTGCAATCGATTGCTGCAGGGTCGGCGAATAACTTCCCGACGTAATTTCACCGTCTCCAATTGCGGTGACTACTTTCAAGTGGTTACGCAGCACGCCCTTGTCCAATAATAACAGACCGACAAAACTTTGTTGCAGGCCTTCATCCTTTTGCGCCTGCAGCGCCTGCCTGCCGATGAAATCACGCTCATCCTTCATCGCCACGGTCCAGCTCAGTCCCGAAATCAGCGGACTGGTGGTTTCGTCCATGTCGGACCCGTAAAGATTCATACCGGCCTCGAGCCGCAAGGTATCGCGCGCACCGAGCCCGCAGGCCGCTACGCCGGCGGCCAGTAATCGATCCCAGAGATCGGCGATGCGATCGCTCAGCATCAGGATTTCAAACCCGTCCTCACCGGTATAGCCGGTGCGCGCGACGAAGCAATCATCAAATTCGGCGCCCTGAAAACGCGCCAGCTGCGACAGGGCCTGCTGCTGATGCTCGTCGAACAAGGCCAGCGATTTTTCGATAGCACGGGGGCCCTGTACCGCGATCATGGCAACATCATCGCGAAACCTGATATTGATATCGGTGAAATTCTGCCCCTGCTGCGCCAGCCAGGCCAGGTCCTTTTCGCGTGTCGCCGAGTTGATCACCACGCGATAGAAATTATCGCGCAGGTAATAGACGATAAGATCATCGATGACACCGCCCTGCTCGTTGAGCATGCAACTGTAAAGCGCCTTGCCGCGGGTGCCCAGTCGCGCCACGTCGTTGGCGAGCAGATATTGCAGATAGGCCATGGCATTGTTGCCGCTGACATCAACCACCGTCATGTGCGAAACATCGAACATACCGGCGTCGCTGCGTACTACTTCGTGTTCGGTAAGTTGCGAGCCATAGTTGATCGGCATGTCCCAACCGGCAAAATCGACGATCCTGGCGCCGGCGTCGAGATGGCACTGGTACAGCGGCGTTTTATTTCCCATCGTATTAATTCCCCCTTAGATAAGGACGGTCCGTAAACCCCCATACCTGGCCAAGGATAGAGCCTGACAGTGTGAATTCAAAGCGTTTATTGCGATCTGCATCGGCCACTTCGAGCTCCCCCGAATATCTTTCCTCCTCGTCATTGCCATTGGCGGGATGCCGCCCCCGGTTTTACCCTGCCGCTTTCAGGTGAGATTGCGCATCTACCCCGCCATGATCGCTTCGATCTCATTCGCCTTGCGCGGCAGGGCATCGGTCAGAATTTCATTTCCCTGGGGGGTGACCAGCACATCGTCCTCGATACGAATTCCAATATTCCACCACTTGTGGTGAACACCCCTGGTATGGGCCGGAATATAGACCCCGGGTTCAATCGTCATCACCATGCCGGGTTCGAGTAATCGCCATTGATCTCCGACCCTGTAATCGCCGACATCGTGAACGTCCAGACCCAGCCAGTGACCGGTGCGGTGCATATAAAATTTACGATAGGCCTGTTCCTTGATCAGCTTGGCGACAGTGCCCTTTAACAGCTTCAGTTCAATCAGCCCTCGGGTAATGACGCGAACTGCGGCATTGTGCGGATCGTTCCAGTGGTTGCCGGGCTTAACCTTTTTGACCGCCGCCTGGTGTGCGGCCAGTACGATGTCATACAGATCGCGCTGGGCACTGGAATACTTGCCGTTTACCGGGAAGGTGCGGCTGACGTCGGAGGCGTAGCCTTCAATCTCGCAGCCGGCATCGATCAGCAGCAGATCACCGTCCTGCAACTCATCGTTGTTATCGGTGTAATGCAAAATACAACTGTTGGCGCCGCCACCGATGATCGCCGGATAAGCGTGCTCGGCATTGTGGCTGCGATACTCGTGGTCAAACTCGGCGTGCAGCTGGTACTCGTGTTTTCCGGGGGCGCAGAGTTTCATCGCGCGTTCATGGGCGCGCACATTGATAGCCGCCGCGCGGCGCATCATGCGTAATTCTTCACGGCTCTTGTAAAGGCGCATGTCATGCAGCAAATAGTCGAGGGCAACGAATTCGGACGGTACATGCTTACCGCTGCGCGATTGTTTGCGGATATGCGTTACCCAGCCGATCAGGCGCTTGTCGAAGCCCGAATGGCGCCCCATTATATTGAAAATACTGTCAGTACCCTCGAGCAGGCCGGGCAGGATATCGTCGATATCATCGATCGGGAAAGAGTCATCCGCCCCGAACAGTTCGACGGCGCCTTCCTGGCCCGCGCGCCGGCCATTCCAGGTCTCCTGCTCCGCATCCTTTTCCCGGCAAAAAAGAACGTACTCCCCGTGCTTGCGACCCGGCTTCAGCACCATCACCGCATCGGGTTCGTTAAACCCGGTCAGATAGAGGAAGTCGCTATCCTGGCGAAATGGGAAATGCGCATCTCGATTGCGCACCAGCTCGGAGGCCGAGGGCAGAATAGCGATCGTATTCTTGCCCATCATCTTCATTAGCTGGCTACGACGTCGTTTAAATTCGGTTGCTTTCATGACCTTCAAATATTTCAGTACCAGGGCACAGGACGAGACCGTGAACAGTTTACCTGTTTCCGATACTGTCTCGACTTTCCCTCACTAGTGAACTGTCGACGAGGATTTTAGCGGGTTCAACGATTCGTTCAATATCAGCGTGACGATACGCACATGCTCGACTATTTCGGCAAGTTGCTGCTCCGCCGCTTCGCTGCCTTCTTCGTCGTGGCTGAGCTTACTAATTTCAAGCAGGTCTGACAAACACTCGCGCGCCTCATCATCCAGGGTCGATTCATCGAAACGGTCGTTGACGCCGAAACCATACAGGAAACCCTGGCACCAGCTCGATAACCCGAGCAGGCGCAGGCCGAAATCATCGACATCGTCAGGCAGCAGCAGCCCGAAACCCAGGTCTTCGCTCCCTAGCTGCTCTCGGGTCAGCTCGTACAACTCCCCGAGCACGTCAAGCCGCTCTTCGGCCAACACGTCGGCGCCATCAGGCAATTCATCGAGAGTATGACCCAGCCACAGCGGCAGGTCGCAATTATCAAGCAGCAAGGCACACAATGTACCGTGCGCCTCGGCGGCATCGACGTTGGCGCCAAGGCCTTCCAGCGCCGTCTGCACGCTGTCGAAATCGAGCATTGTGGAATACCTGCATAGCGTATAATTTTTGCATTCTAGCACTAGCAGTAGACAGCAAAGAACAACTGCATGTTGACCTGCGCAGCCTAAGGACCGATGATTACGCCATGGACTCAGATAAAAACGTTTACACCGAAGATGACCTAAGGCTACTTGAGCAGCGAATCGACGAGCTCATCGACACCGTGGGTTTACTTAAAAACGAAAATACCAGCCTGCGCCAGAAAAAGGACAAGCTGGTCACCGAACGCTCTCAACTTATCGAGAAGACCGAAATGGCGCGCAGCCGGCTTGAGGCGATGATTTCCCGCTTGCGCTCACTAGAACTCGGCTAATGACGACTCGGCTTATGACTGACGCTCAACCCATCAACATTTCGATACTTGACAAGGATTACAAGATTTCCTGCCCCCCCGGCGAGCAATCCGCGCTGCTCGAGTCCGCCAGGTTCCTCGATAGCAAGATGCGGGAAATTCGCGACGCCGGTAATATCATGGGCTCCGAGCGCATCGCCGTCATCACCGCGCTCAACATGGCAAACGACCTGCTCAGAACCAGCAACCTCGACAAGGACGTTGGCCAGGAATTGCCACCCCGCCTGAAAGACCTCGAATCGAAGATCACGCGTGTCCTTGAACAGGCGCGGCAACTGGAAATCTAGTTTTGAGAACTGTTAGCTCTTATTAGAAATTTAAATTGTACTTTTGGCTGAAATCGAGCCATAGTTAGCTTCATACCAACTACGGTGATCGTTAGCAGCCATCATAATCCTTGAGCCTATTTATCAATCTCGGGGACTTCCGTGTAACCCTGGTGTGCATGCCTGATCCGTCAGGAAGCCTGATGAGTTGCCAATAACCCCACCTGAACCTTTGGTTCAAGGTTGATAGAGTGCGACGACACCGTGGTTGGTATCCTCCCCCTTTTTTCCTTGCGGCCGCGTGACTTAAGCGAACTCGCTGTCAAATCACATGAAGCGGCTATTACTTGAGGAACAGGCGGTAGGCTTCGTTGTCGGTCTCCTCCCAGTACGGGATATCGATGCTTTTGAGAAAGGCGTTGAATGCACGAGTATCATTTTTTTCGACCTGGAATCCCATCAGGATGCGGCCGAAATTAGAACCGTGATTGCGGTAATGAAACAGGCTGATGTTCCAGCGAGTACCCACTTTCATCAAAAAATTTAATAACGCGCCCGGTTTCTCCGGGAACTGGAAGCGATACAGAAGCTCGTTCGCGACACTGTCGCCGGGCTGGCCGCCAATCATGTAACGGGTATGCAGCTTGGCGACCTCGTTGCCGGTCATATCGACCACGCGGTAGCCTTTTTCATTCAGACGGGCGATCAGCTTGTTCTTTTCTTCCAGCCCGTGGGATAGCTGGATGCCTGCGAACACGTGCGCGGTGGTCGCGTCGGCATAGCGATAATTAAACTCGGTGATCGAGCGATTTCCAATCAACTGGCAGAGTCTCTTGAAACTGCCCGGACGCTCCGGGATCTCGACCGCGATCAGGGCTTCTCGTTTTTCACCGAGCTCGGCGCGTTCGGAAACGTGCCGTAAGCGATCGAAGTTCATGTTCGCCCCGGTATTGACCGCAACCAGCGTCTGTCCCTTAACCTTGTTCCGTTCAACGTACTTCTTCATCCCCGCCAGCGACAGCGCACCGGCCGGTTCGCAAATTGCACGCGTATCCTCGAAGGTATCCTTGATTGCGGCGCAAATCTGGTCCGTGCTCACGAGGATGACGTCATCGACCAGGTTCCTGATCATCGACCAGGTATGCTTACCGATTTGTTTCACGGCGACGCCGTCGGCAAAGATGCCGACCTCCTTCAGCTTGACGCGGCGTCCCGCCTTGCGCGCAGCGTGTAAAGAGCCGGCATCGTCAGGCTCCACACCGATGATCCGTGTTTCCGGCTTGACCGCCTTGATAAACCCGGCGATCCCGGCGATCAATCCGCCACCGCCGACGGCGACGAATATGACGTCGATTTTACCCGGATGCTGACGGATTATTTCATGGGCGATCGTGCCCTGCCCCGCCATGACGTCGAAGTCATCAAACGGATGTATGAAGGCGAGACGCTCTTTTTTGGCGAGTTTAAGCGAGTGGTCGCGGGCGGCATCGAAGTTTTCACCGTACAACACCACCTTTGCGCCATAAGCCCTGACCGCCGTGATCTTGATGTCGGGCGTGGTCGTCGGCATGACGATGGTCGCCTTGAGATGCAGTTTTTTCGCCGCCAGCGCCACGCCCTGGGCGTGGTTGCCGGCCGAGGCGGTGATCACCCCTTTCAGCTCGGGATTAGCCTGCAGCTCCTGGTAAATCTTGTTGAAGGCGCCGCGGCATTTGAACGAGAACACCGGCTGCAGGTCTTCGCGCTTGATATAAGCCTGGTTGTCCAGGCGCCTGGACATCCTCGGCATGTAATCCAGTGGAGTTTCACGGGCGACATCGTAAACGCGCGCGGTTAACACTTTTTCTAAGAATTTTTCCTTTCGCATGGCCCGATTCTGAATTCACCTGGATATTGCCGCTAAAAGCGCTCAATAGCTTGCGCGGACTGCAGGGGATTATCATAATTGATCGACTGCTAAGCAACCGGTAAATCCATGACAGCCGAAGATAAAAAACGCGCCGCGGCTCAAGCCGCGGTCGATTATGTGGAACCCGACTCGATAATCGGTGTTGGCACCGGTTCCACGGTGAATCATTTTATCGATTTGCTGGCCGCCAGAATGGGCGATCGCATCACCGCGGCGGTTTCCAGTTCGGAGGCTTCCAGTGAGCGTCTGCTCGCCCATGGTATCCGCGTGGTCGACCTCAACGAGGTGCGTAAGCTTGACCTCTACGTCGACGGCGCCGACGAATCAAACACCAGGCTGCAACTGATCAAGGGCGGTGGCGGCGCACTCACGCGCGAGAAAATCGTCGCCGCGGCAAGCCGCAAATTCGTCTGCATCGCCGACGACAGCAAGCTGGTGGAGACGCTAGGCGCTTTTCCGTTGCCGGTGGAAGTGATTCCGATGGCGCGCGAACTGGTTACCGACGCGTTGAGCGAACTCGGAGGAGAACCGCGTCTGCGCGAAGGTTTCACTACCGATAATGGCAACCAGATACTCGACGTCCACGGCCTCGAAATCGACGATGCTCTGGCCCTCGAAACCGCCATCAACCAGCTCACCGGCGCCGTCTGCGTCGGTCTCTTCGCCCATCGACCCGCGGATGTCCTCATCCTCGGCGGCGACGCCGGCGTCCGGACCTATACCGCCGACTGAGTGCTCGCGGGGCTGGTTCTCGCGGAGGCGCGGGGTTCGCGGAGAATATATGGAATGGTATTGCCGGCCAAAATCTCAGCGACCTCGGCGAACCCTGCGCCTCCGCGAGAAATTTTCGTGGGATACCACCCGGAAATGGGGCGGTCAAAAAAAAGCCCGCGACTGCGGGCTTTTTCGATCTGGCTGGTTTCTCTTTTAACGCTTCGAGAACTGAACACCGCGGCGAGCTTTGCGCAGCCCGACTTTCTTGCGTTCGACTTCACGCGCATCGCGGGTGACAAAGCCTTCCTTGCGTAAGGCTTCACGAAATGTCTCGTCGTACTTCAGCAGGGCACGGGTAATACCCAGGCGAATCGCACCGGCCTGACCACTGGGACCGCCGCCGGAAACATTGACACTGATATCGAGCTTGTCGACCAGGTCGACGGTTTGCAACGGCTGGCGCACGACCATACGCGATGTTTCACGACCGAAATAGTCTTCGATGTTCTTGTCGTTAACGGTAATCGCACCGCTACCTGACTTCAAATACACGCGCGCCGATGAACTCTTGCGACGACCGGTACCGTAATATTGTTCGACTGCCATAATTTGACCTGTTAGATTTCGAGGGGCTGGGGTTGTTGTGCGCCGTGATTGTGTGATTCGCCCGCGTACACCTTCAACTTTTTAAACATTGCCCGCCCCAGGGAATTCTTGGGCAGCATACCTTTGACGGAATGCTGGATGATTCGCTCGGGGTGATCCTTGCGCAGCTGCGACAGGTTGGTGGATTTCAGGCTACCGATGTAACCCGTGTGGTGGTGGTACATCTTGTCGTTTTCCTTGTTGCCGGTAACCCGAATTTTTTCCGCGTTAATGACGATTACGTAGTCGCCGGTATCAACGTGCGGAGTGTACTCCGGCTTGTGCTTGCCGCGTAAACGACGCGCAACTTCGGTCGACAGGCGACCCAGCACCTTGTCGGTGGCATCGACTACATACCAGTCGCGTTTTACCGACTCGGGTTTAGCACTGAAGGTTTTCATACTAATTCCTGATAAACTGCCTTTCGAGGGCGTTGACTTCAATCACAAAGGGCGCGAATACTAACGGATTAGCGAACGCTTGACAAGCCGAAAAGCGCCTGTTTTCAGGCGCTTTTTCAGGTCTTGGATTAATATTTCGAATTAGCCGATAATATACGCCCCGGCAGCGTTTTTAGAAACGAGTTACAGGAAAATCAGTGCGCAATTTGAGCTTGAGCGACCGTCTTCTGGACGAAATACAGCATGGCCTGAACACCAGTCATGTACACCCCGCCGCGCGCGCGCGCGACTACCCGGCAAATGACATTACCGATGGCGAACTCGACGAACACGAGATTGCGCACATCGCCGGCCTGATGCGAGTCAACAATACCGGTGAAGTCGCGGCGCAGGGCCTGTATCGTGGCCAGGCGCTGGGCGCGCGCGCCGAGGCGCTCGGCGCAAATATGCAACAGGCGGCGCAAGAGGAAAACGAACACTTGAACTGGTGCCAGCGACGCCTGGACGAACTCAATCGGCGCCGCAGCCTGCTGGACGGTATCTGGTACTGGGGCTCCTTCTCGATTGGAGCGCTCGCCGGCGCCGCGGGCGACAGGTGGAGCCTCGGCTTCGTCAAGGAAACCGAACAACAGGTCTGTGCCCACCTTGACCGTCATCTCGAACGCCTGCCGCCACAGGATAAACGCAGCCGCGCGATAATCGGCGCCATGCGCGAGGATGAGTCGCGTCATGCCGAAAGCGCCGCAAACGCCGGTGCGGCGGAACTGCCAGTGCTTGTCAAGACCGCCATGAAGCTGGTCAGCAAGGTCATGACTTTCACCGCCTACCGCGTCTAACCGACTGCCCGGTCAGAATAGCAACCCCGGGATCACGCAAAGGCGCATGGAACGCCGGAGGCGCGGAGTTTTGATCGGGTAATGCCACCCCATAAAACCTCGGCGCTCTCTGCATTCTCAGCGCCTCTGCGAGAAACAGATCAGGGATGCGGCCTAGTGGTCGAGTTCGACAATTTCGAAATCGTGCGTGATTTCGGCGGCCTTTCCCAGCATGATCGAGGCCGAGCAGTATTTGGTGGCGGACAGGTCCACCGCCCTGGCGATCTTGACAGGATTCAGTTCTCGTCCGCTAACGATGAAGTGAACATGAATTTTGGTGAACACCCTGGGGACATTCGCGGCGCGTTCGGCCTCGATTGTGACTTCGCAACCGCTGATCTGCTGACGTGATTTATGCAGTATCGACACCACATCGATGGAGGTACAGCCTCCCAGTCCAAGCAACAGCATCTCCAACGGCCGCACCCCGAGGTCGCGACCGCCGGTATCGGGTCCACTGTCCATCACGATCGAATGACCGCTGCCGGATTCACCGACAAAGGACATGTGATTGAGCCACTTTACTCTACACTTCATCATTAAACCGCATGCTGCTGAAACGCTCTTTTTGTGGTATGTTTACCATTAGTCCACTCAGAAAATCACTACTTATGTCAGTTAACCCAATCACAAAAATGGTGCCGCACCTGAATCCGGCGCTGGATAATTTTCTGCACCATTGCCACACAAAGAAGTACGCGCAGCGCAGCAATATTATTCATGCGGGCGACGAATCGGAGACGCTGTACTATATCATCGACGGTTCGGTGAGCGTAGTCATCGAAGACGAAGATTGTAACGAAATCGTTCTCGCCTACCTCAATCCGGGCGATTTTTTCGGCGAAATGGGCCTCTTCGAAGAACACACCAAGCGCAGCGCCTGGGTTATTACCCGCACCGCCTGCGAGGTCGCTGAAATTCACTACCACCAGTTCATGCAACTGGCCAAGGAAACACCCGAAATTCTGTTCCAGCTGTCATCACAACTGGCCAGTCGCCTGCGCAACACCAGTCGCAAGGTCAGCAATCTCGCTTTCATGGACGTCACCGGGCGAGTCGCGCGCACCCTGCTCGACCTGGCCCGCGAACCGGACGCGATCACTCATCCCGACGGTATGCAAATCAAGATCACCCGCCAGGAAATTGCCAAAATCGTCGGCTGTTCACGTGAAATGGCCGGGCGCGTGATGAAAACCCTCGAAGAAGAGGGCCTGATCACAGCGCACGGCAAGACCATCGTCGTCTTCGGCACCCGCCAGGAGTCTGTAAAGTTCTGAATCCTCGGGAGCGCGGATTCTCGGGGTATGATCAACCTCGGCCTATCTCGCACCACCAATGCCAATGTGCCAATGGGTGCCCCCCTTCCGACCCCTTTCCCCCTTTCTTGTGGTACCAGGGCAGTAAAAGGAGGGCTAATCGGCGAACAGTTTCCTGAGACCCTGGCCGGGATCGGGGACGCGCATGAAGGCCTCGCCGACGAGAAAGGCGTGCACGTTGTGATCTCGCATCAAAACCACGTCCTCGCGTGTATGAATGCCACTTTCGGTGACCACCAGGCAGCCATCGGCAACTAGCGACAGCAGTTCGATGGTGGTATCGAGGCTGGTATCGAAGCTGCGCAGATTACGGTTGTTGATCCCTATCAGCTCGAGGTCGAGTCGTAAAGCCCGCTCGAGTTCGGCACGATCGTGCACCTCGACCAACACATCCATCCCCAGCTCCAGCGCCTGGGCGTGCAGCGTCGCTAGCGTATCGTCGTCGAGGGCGGCAACGATCAACAGAATGCAATCGGCGCCGATCGCGCGCGCTTCCACTACCTGGTAGGGGTCGACGATAAAATCCTTGCGAATCACCGGCAGACTGCAGGCGCCGCGCGCCGCCGTGAGATAGCTTTCATGCCCCTGGAAGTACTCCAGGTCGGTTAGTACCGACAGGCAGCTTGCGCCACCGGCCTGGTAGGATTTTGCTATTTCGACGGCGTCAAAATCTCTGCGGATTACGCCCTTGCTCGGGGACGCCTTCTTGATTTCGGCGATCACCGCGGCATCACCCTGTTCGACGCGGCGCTTCAGGGCCGCCACGAAGCCGCGCGGCGGCGACACGTGATGCGCCTGTTGCCGCAGATCTTCGATGGACCGGACTTTACGGCGCTCGGCAATTTCGCGCTGCTTGGTGGCGAGGATCCGGTTCAGAATATCGGGTCGCGCATTACTCATTCGGCATTGGTTCGGGCAACCAGCTCCTGCAATGCCGTGGCGGCCTTGCCGCTGCTGATCGCGTTGCGCGCGGCTTCGATGCCCAAGGCGAGCGAGTCGGCACAGCCGGACACGTAGATCGCGGCGCCGGCATTGAGACAGACGATATCGCGTGCCGCGCCGGCCTGGCCCGCCAGCACCGCCTCAATCGTGGCGAGGCTTTGCTCAGCCGAATCGACCCTGAGCTCATCCAGCGAAGCCGTTTCCATGCCGAAGTCGGCCGCTGTAATGGTGTAGCTGCTGACCTCGCCATTTTTAAGCTCAGCGACGTGGGTCGGCGACGAAATGCTGACCTCGTCCATGCCATCCTCGGCGTGCACCACCATGACGTGGCGACTACCCAGCTGTTGCAGCACTTGCGCCATGGGCTCGACCAGTTCGTCATCGAACACTCCGATCAACTGGTTCGGCGCACCCGCCGGGTTGGTCAAAGGCCCGAGTACATTGAACACGGTGCGTACCGCCATCTCCCGGCGTGGTCCGATCGCGTGTTTCATCGCACCGTGATGCGCCGGGGCAAACATAAAACCGACGCCGACCTGCTCGATGCATTCGCCGATCTGCGCGGGGCTGATGTCAAGCTTGACGCCGGCGGCCTCGAGTACGTCCGCGCTACCTGAATTGCTGGTCATCGAGCGATTACCGTGCTTGGCCACGTGCGCGCCGGCGGCGGCGGCGACGATGGCGCTGGCGGTCGAGATGTTGAAACTGCCGGATGAATCCCCTCCCGTACCAGCCGTGTCCACAAGGTAATCGCAGCCCACCTCGACGCGCGTGGAGAGTTCACGCATGACCCGCGCCGCGGCCGATAATTCATCCACGGTTTCACCCTTCATACGCAAACCGACCAGAAATCCACCGATCTGTGAAGGCGTACACTCGCCGGTCATGATCTGCTGCATTACCGAAGCCATCTCGTCAACGCTCAGATCCTGCCGGCCCATTACCGATTTAATCGCGGCTTGTATTTCCATTATCCCCCCTGGCTAGCCTATGGCTGGCGCTCTTTTGATCAAGAAAGTTTTGCAACAAGGCGTGCCCATTTTCGGTGAGGATGGACTCAGGGTGAAATTGCACGCCTTCGATGGCGAAGTAGCGGTGACGTACGCCCATGATTTCATCCAGCTCACCCTGTTCATCCTCGGTCCAGGCGGTGACTTCGAGACAGTCGGGAAGACTGTTCCTGTCGATCACCAGCGAGTGGTAGCGCGTCGCAGTAAACGGGTTATCGATACCGGCAAACACGCCGACGCCGTTGTGCAGGACCGCGGAAGTCTTGCCGTGCATGATTTCGCGCGCATGCCTGATTTTGCCGCCATACACCTGGCCGATGCTCTGGTGCCCAAGGCAAACGCCGAGGATCGGCCTGACTCCGGCCAGCGCCTCGATGGCAACCATCGAAACCCCCGCCTGATCCGGAGTACCGGGTCCAGGCGATACCATGACGTGACTCGCATCCGTGCCGGCGACTTCATCGACGCTTACCTGGTCGTTGCGCACTACCTCAACCTCTGCCCCCAGCTCACCGAGATATTGCACCAGGTTATAGGTAAAGGAATCGTAGTTGTCGATCATCAGAATCTTCATGACTACGCCTCCTCCGCATCATCGGCGCAGGGATCGCGTGACGGCAGGCCGGCTTCAGCCAGCGCCACGGCGCGAAAGATCGCGCGCCCCTTGTTCATGGTCTCGGCCCACTCGTTTCGTGGAATCGAATCATATACGATTCCCGCACCGGCCTGGATATAGAGCTGCTCATCCTTGATTACGGCGGTGCGTATAGCGATCGCGGTGTCCATGTTTCCGCTCCAGGAAATATAGCCCACGGCGCCGGAATAAATGCCGCGCTTGACCGGCTCCAGCTCATCGATAATTTCCATCGCCCTGATCTTCGGCGCCCCCGATACCGTCCCCGCCGGGAAGGTCGCGCGCAGCACGTCGAAAGCAGACATTTCGGGCCTGATGCGACCCTCGACATTGGAGACGATGTGCATCACGTGCGAGTAACGCTCGACAATCATTTTCTCCGTCAGGCTGACGCTGCCCACCTGGCTGACACGACCGGCGTCATTGCGCCCGAGATCGATCAGCATCAGGTGCTCGGCCAGTTCCTTGGGATCATTGAGCAATTCCTGCTCGAGTTCGAGATCGCGCGCGGCGGTGCCCCCGCGCGGGCGCGTACCGGCGATCGGCCGCACCGTGACGGTCTCGTCTTCGAGCCGCACCAGAATTTCAGGCGACGAACCCACCACGTGATGATCGCCAAGGTTGAGGTAATACAGATACGGAGACGGGTTGAGGCTGCGCAACGCACGATAGAGATCGATCGGCGCCGACTTGTAGGGAATCGAAAGGCGTTGTGACAGTACGATCTGCATGGCATCGCCATCGATAATGTACTGGCGCGCCTTTTCCACCGCCGCCTCGAACCCCTGCTGGCTGAACTCGGAGTTGAAATCCTGCTCGTTGACCGTGTGATTCAAGGTATCCCGGCGAGTATCGACACGCACGCTGGTCAGCTTCTGTTCGAGCTCGTCGAGCTGGCGCTGGCCGTGATGCCAGGCTTCCTCACCCGAAGGTTCGACGTGCACGATCAAAAACATGCGCGAAGACAGGTTATCGAACACCACCAGCCGGTCACTCAACATCAACAGGATATCGGGAGTCTGATGTTTATCCGGATTGGGGCACTGTGCGAGTTTCGGCTCGATGTAGCGTATCGTGTCGTAGCCGAAATATCCGACCAGCCCACCGTGAAACTTGGGCAGGCAATCGGCTTCCGCCACCTTGAAACCAGCCAGGTAATCCTCGATAAAGGCCAAAGGATCATCGCTGGTTTCTTCGCGCACGATTTCACCGCCAACCTCGATCCGGGCCTGTTTTCCCCGCACCGTGAGACGCGTGTCACAGGCCATGCCGATAATCGAGTAGCGCCCCCATTTTTCACCGCCCTGCACCGATTCGAATAAATAGGTGTAAGGCTCATCGGCCAGTTTGAGATAGGTGCTTAGCGGCGTTTCGAGGTCAGCAAAAACTTCGCGAACCAGCGGAATGCGGTTGTAATCACGCCTGATTTGATTGAATTGCTTGAGATTCATGAATGACTCTTAAAAAACTATACAGAAAAAGAAAAAAGTGAACAGCTGCTCGCGATCACCATCGCCAGCTTGAGACACCTTCAATTTTCTGTATGCGTTTTTGAGTCATTTCGAACCGTATTGTCGTTCAGAATTCAGAATCTAACACAGCATTCCGGGCAAGGCTATGACTAATTTATTGCGGCTTCAGATTGATTGGGCCCGCTCCAGTTCGGCACGCATCTGCTGCAAAATACTGTCGTAGCGATTCGGATCGTCATTCCGCGCGCAACCGAATATGCCGGAACCGGAAACAAAGGTATCGGCGCCGGCAGCCGCGATTTCGGCGATGTTGTCGTCCTTGACCCCGCCGTCGACCTCCATGCGAATTTCGTAACCCGACTCGTCGATAATTCGCCGTGCGGCGCGCAACTTGTCGAGTGTCGCCGGAATAAAGCTCTGCCCGCCAAAACCGGGGTTGACCGACATCAGCAAAATCATATCGACTTTGTCGAGCACGTAGTCGAGATAAGACAGCGGCGTCGCCGGGTTGAATACCAGGCCCGCGCGGCAGCCGTGTTCGCGGATCAGGCCCAGGCTGCGATCGATATGCTCGGAGGCCTCGGGATGAAAAGTGATGTAACTGGCGCCGGCGCTGGCAAAATCCGGAATGATCCGATCGACCGGCTTAACCATCAGGTGCACGTCGATCGGAGCCACTACACCGTGTTTGCGCAAGGCTTCGCAAACCAGCGGACCGATGGTCAGGTTGGGCACGTAATGGTTGTCCATGACGTCGAAATGAACGATGTCGGCACCGGCCGCGAGGACATGATCGACTTCTTCGCCGAGCCGCGCGAAATCAGCTGACAGTATCGAGGGCGCTATCTGGTAATCGGGCATGGTGGTTCCTGGTTGCTTGTGGCGGGCAATTTACACCAATTCGCGCATGATTTCAGCCTGGTCTAATTGGATAGCCGCCCCTGCCCCGTTTGCGTCAAGGCTGTTAAACTGTCGCTGTCTTCAGGCCATGGTGATCAATGTCGTGAAAATTGAACAGCCGCTCAGGCAGGAGCTGGCGGCTCTGCAGCACGAGCTGCGGCGGGTGCGCGACGGTCTTGAACGCAATCGCACGCATGAACTGGAGCAACGCGAGCGCCAGCTTTGCGAAAATATCGCATTGTGTGAACGCGATCTAGAACAGCACTCGTCGGCATTGCAATAGGCCCGGGACAGGGCTTAACATCCAGCCATGTCGGTCAATACCATCGAAGCGAATCGAAGTCGCAACCTGTTCGGCGATCACGACGAAGTCTGGCTGTTTGGCTATGGCTCGCTGATCTACCTGGTCGATTTTCCTTACCTGGAAGCGAAGCCCGCCTCCATTCGTGGCTGGAGCCGGCGCTTCTGGCAGGGTTCGCACGATCACCGCGGCACCAGGACCAACCCGGGTCGCGTCGTCACCCTCATCGAGCTACCGCAGGCGCTCTGCGGCGGCCTCGCGTTTCGTGTCGAAGCATCGGTTTTCGAGCAACTCGATGAGCGTGAAAAAAATGGCTACCTGCGCTTCGCCACCGAGTTGACCTTTGCCGATGGGACGACGGCGATCGGGCTGACCTACATCGCCACCCCGGATAACGAGGCTTATCTCGGCGAGGCAAGCGAGTACCAAATTGCACGCCATATTTGTAGCGCCGAGGGCGCCAGCGGCGCCAATAGCGATTACCTGCTCGATCTGGCGAAGTCCCTGCGCGAACTCGGGCAACAGGATGATCACGTGTTTGCAATCGAATCGCATATCCGCAAAATCCTGAGCAATCGGGCGCCGGGCGCTGCCTAATCGAGATTCTTCACCCCGGGTATCGGAAAAATTATCTGGCCTTGGGGCGATACGGGCGCATACTGGCGGAATCCCTGGCAAGCGAGTCGAGGCTGAATGACCGGATACACCCACAGTATTACCCGCGAACCCGGCGTGCTACTGCCGACCTGCCTGGTGCTGCTGTCCTGTTTTTGTTTCGGCACCATCCCCTACTTCGCGAGAACGCTGACCGACTCCGGTATGGATTCCTACGCGGTGGCGTTTTACCGCTACGGATTGTCGGCGCTGATTTTGTTTCCGATACTGCTGCGCCTTCCGGCGTCGCGGTTGAAAACGGTTGCATGGGGCGTTGCCTCGGGCGCCGCGGTCGGGCTCGGCTGGGTCGGTTACGTTAGCGCGCTGAAGACCGTTCCGGTATCGACGGTCGGGGTACTCTACATGACCTACCCGGTATTCACGCTCCTTATCGGCTGGCTGTGGTTTCACGACAAGTAAAAACGGGGACAGTATACCTATTTCATGAAAGGCTAAACGATCGGGACAACTTCACGAAATAGGTATACTGTCCCCGGAAAACGTTTATTTCAGGCTATCGATATAATCGGCCAGGTTTTCAATATCCGCATCCTTGAGTCCCGCGGCCATCGCGTTCATGACCGGGCTTGGGCGCGCGCCGCTGCGAAAATCGGTCAGGTTCTTGCGAATGAAATCTCCGCCTCGACCTTTCAGTGAGGGGTTGGTGGTAACCGTGCTGACGCCGCCCGCACCGTGACAACCGATACAACCCCTTGCGGCATAAGTCGATTTACCCGCCGCCACGTCCGCCTGTGCCACGCCGCTGACAAACAGTGTCATGGTAAAGCACAAAGCTGAAACAAATCTCATAAAACCGGGCTCCCAGGTAGTAATCTAGCCACGCCTATAGATAATGGGCCAATGGATAATGGCGCCTAAAAACCGCGCCATTGTTACAAAGCCAAATCTCGATGTAAAGCATAGCAACCAGGGCTGAATCCGTGCTTAATGACCTGAAACAATACGACCGAAAAATCCGCCAGGACCTGGAGGTGGAGTACCAGGGTCTTATATTTCACACCACCTGGGGGTTATTCTCCCCGCGGGCAATCGACGACGGATCACGCCTGCTGCTCGATCACCTGCAACTCGCCGCCAGCGATAACTGCCTCGACCTGGGTTGCGGCTACGGCGTGCTCGGGCTGTGCATGGCGAAAATGGCGCCACAGGGTCACACGCTGATGATCGACAAGGACTTCGTCGCCGTCGACTATGCCGAAAAGAACCGGCGCCACAACCGAATCGATAACGCGAGTAGCTTGTTGAGCAACGGCTTCGACCAGATCCCGGCCCAGCAATTCGATACTATCGTTTCCAACATTCCGGCCAAGGTAGGCAAGGAAATGCTCTATATCTACCTGTTCGATGCGCTCAGGTATCTGAAACCGGGAGGATCGTTCTACATCGTCACCATTACCGGGCTGCGCCAGTTTTTCAAACGCGGCTTCAGCGAAGTCTTCGGCCACTACGAAAAAATCAAGCAGGGCAAGACCTACACCGTCGCCCGCGGCATCAAACCCTGATCCCCGCCCCCCCCGCCCGCGTGCGTCCCACTTAGCCGCATATCTCACCACCGTCCGTCGCGAGGGCGTCGAGAAGCCGCTGTGGCGGGACGCACGGACCAGAGGCCGGCGCCGGCGTAGTTTACACTACGTTAAGCCGGCCGGCGGGAGTACGCCCCGCCACAGTGAGCTTATCGGCGGCCGCAGCAGGAGGGTGGTGAGATATGCGGGTTAGTAGGGGTGTTGCACAGGCGAGGTAATATTGATCTCAGAGTTTCGAAAAAATGCCTTCGATCCGAGGCAACCGAAGAATCTCCTCACGACGGACCGGTTGGCCTGCGGCTTCCCGCAAAAGAACCCCCGGCAACCCCGCCGTTACAGGGATACTAACAAAATGGGTCGTTGTGAGGTCCGTGTTTTCACGGGGACAACCTGCTAGGGAGAAAGGCGGCTGCGTACCTTTTCGAGGAGGACGATGGCGTCTTCGAGGGTTGCGCCGAGGCAATTGATGTGCCCCATCTTGCGGCCGGGGCGCGCCTCTGATTTTCCGTAGAGGTGCAGTTTCGCCTGCCCGAGTTCGAGGATGTCATCCCAGGCGGGGATGTCGCCGCGCGGCCACAGGTCACCGAGCAGGTTCAACATCGCCACCGGTCCGTGCAGGCGACAGGATCCGGCGGGCAGGCCGCAGACCATGCGCACCTGTTGCTCGAACTGGGAGGTAACGCAGGCGTCCAGGGTGTAATGCCCCGAGTTATGCGGACGCGGCGCCATCTCGTTGACCAGTGCGCGGTTATTGGTGGAGATGAAAAACTCGATGGCGAGCACGCCACAGTAGTCGAGGCCGTCGGCGATACGGCTCGCCGCATCAATGGCCTTGTCGGCGAGCGCTCGTGAAATCGATGCCGGCACCCGGGTCACATCGAGAATGCCATTGGCATGGCTGTTTTCGGCGATCGGGAAGCAGCTCACTTCGCCGTCCAGCGACCGGCACAACACCACCGAAATCTCGCAGGCGAGGTCGATGCGCTGTTCGAGCACGCAAGGCTTGCTGCCAAGCTGTTCGAATGCCGCCGCCAGGTCGGTAAAACGATCGCAAACCACCTGCCCCTTGCCGTCGTAACCGAGTGTCGAGGTTTTGAGGATTGCGGGAAACGCGAAATCGCTCGCGTCATCAACATCGGCGCTGGATTCAATAGCCAGGAAATTGGCCGTATCGAGCCCCTGGGCGCGAAAAAACTCTTTCTCCAGGCGCCGATGCTGCGCGATACGCAGGGCATCCGCCGAGGGATGTACCGCCACCGACCTGGCCAGGTAGGCAAGGGTTTCGGCAGGTATATTTTCAAATTCCGTGGTCACCACCGCACAGTGCCGCGCCAGGTAGTCGAGCGCTTCGGGATCATCGTAGGCGCGCGCGAGGTGCTCGCTGGCGAGGCCACCCGCGGGGCTCCCGGGATCGGGATCGAGCACGATGACGTCGTAACCCATGGTTCTCGCCGCGGTGACAAACATGCGCCCCAGTTGCCCGCCACCGAGCATTCCGAGGGTACTGCCGGGGAGAATCGCCATCTACTCAGCGGGCGGCAACGTCATTTCGAGTACTGCATCGCGTTGCCGGTTTCGGAAATCCTCGAGCTTGCTCGCGATCGCGGCGTCGGCGTTGGCCAGCAGGGACACGGCGAACAGCGCGGCATTGGCCGCGCCCGCCTTACCGATGGCAAAAGTCGCCACCGGCACGCCCTTCGGCATTTGCACGATCGAGTAAAGTGAATCCAGGCCACGCAGATGCTCACTCGGTACCGGCACACCGAGCACCGGCACGCTCGTGTTCGCGGCGAGCATACCCGGCAGGTGGGCGCCGCCGCCGGCGCCCGCGATAATGCAGGCCAAGCCGTTTGCGCGGGCCTGCTTAGCAAAGTCTGTGAGCAGGTCGGGGGTACGATGCGCGGAAACCACTTGCGCCTGATACTCGATACCGAATTCCTGCAGGCATTCGACCGCGTGCAGCATGACCGGCCAGTCACTGGTGCTGCCCATAACTACCGCCACTACTGGATCCGCCATGGCTTGCTCCGGGTTATCCCAAAAAAGCGGGCGATTATAACTCGAAATGCCTGAAAAAATCAGGCCTGATCTAAAAAATCCCGCAACAGCGGTGTTATTATGCACCGCCTGACGATCGGGAAACGCAATGAACGACACCGCCATTTTCGAAACCAGCCTGGATCGGCTCGAATTGCTCGCGCGCGGCAAGGTACGCGACATATACGCCATCGACGATGCGCATATGCTGATCGTGACGACCGACCGCTTTTCCGCCTTCGACGTCGTCTTCGCGGAACCGATTCCACACAAGGGCGAACTCCTCACCGAGGTATCGAATTTCTGGTTTGCGCGAACCGCGGATACCATCGCCAATCATTTGACGACGCTGGATCTACGCGACTACGTCGACGAAGCCGACTACGAGTTGCTGAAGCGGCGCTCGATTATCGTGAAACGTCTCAAGACCCTGCCGCTGGAAGCCATCGTGCGCGGCTACGTCATCGGCTCGGGCTGGAAGGATTACCAGGCGAGCGGCGAAATCTGCGGCATCGAACTGCCGCCCGGTCTGCAACAGGCCGAGCGGTTACCAGAGCCTGTTTTCACCCCCTCGAGCAAGGCCGAAGTGGGCGATCACGATATCAACGTGAGATTCGCGGACATCGTCGACAAGATCGGCGCCGACAAGGCCGGGCAGATCAGGAACAAGAGCATTCAGCTTTATCGGCAAGCCGCCGATTACGCGCGTGAACGCGGCATCATCATCGCCGACACCAAGTTTGAATTCGGCGTCGACGACAATGACGAACTCGTGCTCATCGACGAGATTCTGACGCCGGATTCGTCGCGCTACTGGCCCGCCGAGGAGTATCGCGTCGGCATCAGCCCGCCTAGCTTCGACAAACAGTTCGTGCGCGACTACCTGGAAACCCTGGACTGGGACAAAACCCCGCCGGCGCCGCCACTCCCGGCCGACATCGTCGCTCGCTCGCAACAGAAATATCAGCAGGTTCGTGATATCTTGCTGGGCTGACGTCGTCTCGAATGCGGCCGCGAGTATCGCCCTGGCGCGCGGGAATTCGCTAAAAAACTGGTAGAATACAGGCCTTCGGATTCAGAGGCTGGCCAATGTTCAAGTCTATCGGCACCACACTCATCACCGGCATTATTACCGTGCTGCCAATCGTACTGACGATTTACCTGATGTACTGGCTGGTGGTTTCCTCTGAACAGGTGCTGGGCGAAGCACTGCGCTGGGCGCTGCCGAAGGTCGTCTACTTTCCGGGGCTCGGCACCATCGCCGGGCTGGTCATCGTCTTCCTGGTCGGCTTGCTGATGAAAGCCGTGCTGGTGCGGCATGTGTTCTCGCTGGGCGAAGGCATCCTCTACCGGTTACCGATCATCAAGTCGGTTTATCGCGCGATTCGGGATCTGTTTGATTTCTTTTCGCCGAAGAAGGAACACTTCGGCCGCGTCGTTATCGTCACAGTCAACAACATGGACATGATCGGTTTCATCACCCAGGAAGATCCGCGGCGGTTGCCGGAATCGTTGCGTAATGCCGACAGCGTGCTGGTCTACATACCGATGAGTTACATGATCGGCGGCTTTACGCTGCTGATACCGAAACGGGATACCCGGCCCTGCAAAATGAGCATGGACGAGGCGATGCGCTTCGTACTTACCGCGGGCATCACCGGCAGCAATAGCGAAACTCCGAAACGACGGACCAAAACCGCATGAGAGCGATGCTTCTCGAAAAACCGGGACAGCTCCTGAAGCTGGTACAGCGCCCCGACCCGCAACCGGGCCCGGGCCAGGTGCAGGTGACGATATCCGCCTGCGGCGTGTGCCGTACGGACCTGCACGTGGTGGATGGTGATTTGACCGAGCCGCGGCTGCCGATCATTCCGGGGCACGAGATAGTCGGCACCGTCAGCGCGCTCGGCGCGGGCGTGGACGCATTTGCAGTCGGCGATCGCGTCGGCATTCCGTGGCTGGGGCATACCTGCGGCTGTTGCAGCTACTGCGAGTCCGGCGCCGAAAACCTCTGCGACGAGCCGGGATTTACCGGCTATCAGATCGATGGCGGTTTCGCCGACAAAACCGTAGCCGATGCGCGCTTCTGCTTTCCCCTGCCCGGCGAACAGCGCGACACCGAGGTGGCGCCCTGGCTGTGCGCCGGATTGATCGGTTACCGCTCGCTGGTGATGGCGGGCGCGAATTCGAGGCGGCTGGGTATTTACGGTTTCGGCGCGGCCGCGCACATCGTCGCGCAGATAGCCCGCTTTCAACAGCGCGAAGTCTATGCCTTCACCAGCCCGGGCGATACTACGGCACAGGCCTTCGCGCTGGACATGGGCGCCGTCTGGGCCGGTGACTCCGACCAGAGCGCCCCCTGTGAACTCGATGCCGCCATCATTTTCGCCCCGGTCGGGAAATTGATTCCGGCCGCGTTGCGCGCGGTGCGCAAGGGCGGCATTGTCGTCTGCGGCGGCATACACATGTCGGAGATTCCGGGCTTCCCCTACACCATCCTCTGGGGCGAGCGGGTGTTGCGCTCGGTCGCCAACCTGACACGCCAGGACGCGCTCGACTTCCTCGCATTGGCGCCGACGATTCCGGTGCAAACCACTATCGAAGAGTTTCCACTGGAACAGGCTAACGAAGCCCTGCAGGCGCTGCGCAGCGGCAATTTGACCGGCGCCGCGGTGTTGCGACCCTGATCGGTGAATTAACCTAAAATCCTCAGTTGAATCTACTGCGGTCGTCTACTGCACTGATTCTCATGCATTTTTTCATTATTTTAAGCTCACCCGTAGGGTGACTACGCGATCGCCTGAAATAACGAAAGAAATACCTGATATTCAGCACATTAGACGCCCTCGCTACGATTCAACTGAGGATTTTAGGATTAAGGTGACAGTTAACTTAATTGACCCATTTTTGGTCCGGGCTTTTGTTTTCTTATGGGGCGATCGATCAGTGCTTCCAGGCCGGGGGAATTAAGTTAACTGTCACCTTAATTCTCGAGTCGGATGACACGAAATCGGCATCGTGTTGCCGGCTGGTGAGACCATAGGCATACCAGACAATCCTGCGCGAAGCCGGTCGAACCACCAGCAACAGGTTCAGGCTTCTGAAACTTAACACCAGGTCACCTTTTTCAAATAACCCCGTGGCGTCACCAAGGTACTCGTCGATATCGTTGGTGTGAAACGGATCCGGATCGGCGTTTTCCACGTCGGTATGGGTGCGGTCGACCGGCACGAAATCGGTGTCGCCATATAGCCAGCGCTCCTGTTTTGTTCCCTTGAGCCGGGATTCAAACACCGGTAGATCCGGGTTGGCATTGATAATCTCGCTGAGTGAAATACGATCCAGAATCCGGCCCGTCACGGTTTCGATCCGCACCAGGTCGGTGGCATCGAGAATCCAGAATGAGGCCTGCCGATGGTCGCCATCGTTGTTCAGGTAATGATGAAAGGTATATTTACTATCCACCGAACAGTCGCCGTGGCCGCAACTGTTCAGGTTGACCAGCGAATTGCCCAGCACGCTGATCTCGGCGGGATTCCCGGCAACGTGAAAATAATTGAGCGGTCTGTTGCTGCTGCAATCGCAGCTGGCGTCCGGCGCCAACGGTATCAGCTTGTGCAAATGTCCGTCAAAGCCGATCAACAAGAGTCGAGGAGAATAACCCCGGCCGGTTTCGACCGGGGTTTTGATCAGCATGCCTGCATATTTGGTGACGGCCGGCGCGTCCGCGTCCAGGTATAGATCGAGCGCAGACTCAGGCAGGATTTTCTTCAGGTCCGGTGCCAGGGTTACGATCTGATAATGAAAATCGTCAGAAAACGACGGGTTACGGGTAGATCTCCACGGCGCCAGGCCGAGGTCATTTTGAATCTTTTGCCAGACCGTGGTTTCCTGCTCAAGGGGATGACCGGCAATAAATCCCCTTGTATTTTCCAGCTGCTGGTTCAGGAACACGCGGACCGGTTTGTACAGGGCGCCGAGTGACACGCCGAGCACGAAGATCAGAACAACCAGCAGGATTCGACGACCTGGATTTACGAGCATAGCCGGGTCCTGGTCTGCTCTGACAGTCGTTCGTAAAGCGATTGGCAAGCCTCGTGTAACGAATGATCGATCTCCGAGGCCGGTTTTACTTTTTCATCGTTGTGATTGGCGAATAGCTTGCCCGAGACGTCCGTGCCTAACCGGTTTGACAGGCGGTTCCAGATAGGCTTCGATGCGGCCATGTGTTCATAGCCTAACGGAAGGATGTTCGGGTGCAAGTCCGCCAGCTGCGACAGGTAGCTGTAACCGTTTTCCATTGCTCGAGCCAATAGTTGAAATTTTCCGGTGAGAAAGCCGGGCGCACCTGTTCCTGATTCTCGAAAAATCCGAGGTGTGTTGCACCGAACTCGTGATGCTCGATCCAGCCCAGGTATTTACTTTCATAGCGGGACAGGCGGGAAAAATTATTGTGTTGACTTAACAGGCTCGCGGCCTGCTGCCGCGGTTCTCTGAACGGCACCAGGAAAACCGAGCGATCGAAGTAGCCGGCGATGCTTGCGACCCATTCAATGCCCTGGTTCATTTTCGACAGGTATCGACTTTTGCCGGAATGAATCAGTAGGTTTTCGATAAACATCGCGTATTGGTGAAGCGTTTGCGGATCCACCTCGCGCGGTTGTAAGCGGTGGTCATCCCGGGTAAAACAGAACTTTCTGAATTTGCGGCTTTCGAGAGTAAAACGATGTAAAACCTGATCGAGGATGGTATGGCGTGTCATGGCTTACGTTTACCCAGGCCAAATACTACCGCGGCAACCAACATCCCGCTAACGGCTTCGCTTGAGAAAAACGCGTCTGACAGACTCGAATGAAAATGCGCGAACAACATCGAGGGGCTATAACAGAGCGCAATGGCTACCAGATAACCCACGACGACGGTGAGCTTGTGCAGCAGTATCAATGTTCTTTGGCGAAATGCCTTTTCGCGTGTTTCGGTGAGATGGCAGGTCAGGTATCGCCAACTGCGCTGGAACCCAGTGTTCAGATCGGAAATACCGGTGAGCACCGGCGGCAACAGGTAGAACCCGATCAGGCTGGTATTCAGCGCGATACAAAGGAATAACAGCATGGATATCAACATCTGTCTGCCAACGACCCCCTTGCCCGTTAGCGCTGCAAATCGGAGTCTTTGTTACCGGGTTTGCTCCTCGATTTTTTGAGCATTTTGCGAATCGGAATAACCACGAAGGCGGTTATGGATAGCAACGACACCGCGATTATGGCGATGACGGTCCCGACAATGCCCAGACCAAACGTGGGCCCCATGTAAGCCAGCCCGCTAGGGGAATACATCAGCGAGATGCCACAGAGAATAATACAGGCGGTGGCTCGATTCATGGGATGATATCTGAGTTTCGCGGTGGCCAATACGATTCAGCGCAGTATATCGCTTGCTGGTAGGTAAACCACATTTTTATCACAACGGCGATTGTGTTCCTCGCATCCAGAAGCATAAACCCTGGTCTGCATCTAATTAGGCTCGGCTTGTATCGGGGAATCAGGTTAAGCTAAGTGTTTCGATTGAAAATCAGATCATGAGCAGTTACGGGGATGTATTTCTTTATGTTGGAATAGTATGGGCATTTATTTCCCTGGGGTTACTGCTGCTGGCATGGCGTGCAGTAACACAGGGAAATGTCCAGCTTCACAAGCGACTGATGATCTTTCTGGCTGTCATGGCCTGGGTATTTATTGCCGCCTATTTGTTACGTTACAAAATTCCCGGCGCCATTCCCGAAATAGCGCCACAATATATTCCCTGGATCGCCATTCACGGTACCATCGCCCTCGTTCCCCTGTTCGGCGCCACTTGCCTGATATTGGCCAGGCTGATTTCGAGGAAAGAGAGCCATTTCAACTGCTATCACCGCTATTACGGTCGAGTGTTTGTATTGCTATGGTGTTTCACCCATCTGGGTGGAATGGTGAATTTCTGGTTGTTTAAATAGGAAATTGAGAGCTCCGCTTAACGTCACTGAATATAATCACCCAAATAGGGCGGGATTTTTTACTCTGACCCCAGAAATCCTTTCCCTGTTTTACTGGCGGCTTCCTGGAATCCGGCATTGTAAATTGAATATCGAATGCGTAGTAAGTGCCCTGAGCCGACGTTGCTCGGGAAATCGATCTTTATTAAGATTCAGCCAGGGTGAGCCAGGGTGACAGTTAACCCTACAGTTGCATAAATATCACGACGAAAAACCTGCAACTCGTTGTTTCAAAAGGCTTTAAAGCCAAATACCCAGTGGTAGCTGGAATTCACCCCAGGTGAAGTCCAGCAGGTGCCAAAATAAACCAGGATTTGAAGGTTCCCGGCAATAAAAAACGGTCCCCGAAATGGTAAAATTGGAGGTTACTACAGCCTTTCAATAAACCAACGGAAACCGTTCGCATGAAGTGTAGCAAAACCAGCCTGCATCGCAAAACCCATCGTATTCCAGAGATTCGTTTTGAGGATCAACGCCTGACCTCGTTCGCCGGATTGATTCTGTTTCAATCATTGTTCACACGTATTGGATTGAAGCTAAAACTCTCGAACTGCTTCCGACATTTGAAGGCCAACCCGATTTATGGTCATGGTTTCACGGTCATGCTGTTGATCGTTCATCTGCTGCTGGGCTATCGTCAACTTCAAGACCTGCGTTACTACCGGGATGACCCGGTGGTGCATCGTCTGCTGGGTGTCAAGCGCCTGCCCGATGTTGCAACGCTCAGTCGAACCCTGGCGGGGATGGATACATGTAGCGTGGAAAAGCTGCGCCAACTCAATCGGCAACAGGTATTGCAGCGCATGGAAGAAATGGGATTGGCCCGGATTACACTGGACTTTAGATAGCTCGGTGCTCTCAACCTGTCGCTTCGCCGAGGGTACGGCGGTCGGATTCAATCGCAGGAAGAAAGGGCAACGCAGCTATTATCCGTTGTTTTGCACCGTCGCCCAGACCGGCCAGGCGCTTGATGTCTGGCATCGACCGGGCAACGTGCATGATTCTAATGGGGCTGAGGCATTTATCCTGGCTTGTATCCGCGAAGTCCGGGCGATAGCGCCGCGGGCCACCATCGAAGTGCGGATGGATAGCGCTTTCTTTTCGGATGCCATCGTGAGCCGATTGGAAAGTGAGGGGGGTTGAGTTCACCATCAGCGTGCCTTTCGAGCGATTCGCCAAACTGAAGGGCATCGTAGAGGGACGTAAACGTTGGCGCCATCTGGATCAGCGGCGCAGTTTTTTCGACAAGCAATGGAAGCCCGATAGTTGGCAAAAGAAACAGCGTTTCATTTTCATTCGCAGCTGCAATCGTAAACAACACAAGGGACCACTCCAACTGGATATGTTCATTCCTTACGAATATGGCTATGACTTCAAGGTCATCGTCACCAACAAAGGCCTCAGCGCCAAAAAGGCGCTGGCCTTTCACAATGGTCGAGGTAGCCAGGAAGGTATTTTCGCTGAATTGAAATCACACGCGCAGATGGATTACATCCCTACCCGCCGCCAGGCGGGTAATCAGGTATACATGCTCGCAGCCATGCTGGCGCATAACCTCAGCCGGGAAATGCAGATGCTGGCAAATATCCAGCAGCGTGGTACGAACGAGAAACGCGCGCCACTGTGGAAATTCGCCCAACTCGGTACGATTCGGCGTAACCTGATTCAACGCGCTGGTCGGTTGACCCGGCCTCAGCGAAATCTCACGTTGACGATGAGCGCAAACCCAGCCGTGAAATCTGAATTGTTGCATTACCTGAATGCACTCAATCAGGCAGCATGAATTCGATTTCGACAGAATTTATGCAATGATTGGGTTAACTTAACTCGTTACTCCTGATGAGATAAGTTAATTGTCACCTTAATCCCCACCAGGATGACGGGGCGCGGTAGCCGCGCCCGTCGATCAACAGGTTAATTACTGGCCGAGGCTCGAGAAGTAGGCGGCAAGATTAGCAACATCATCGTCGGAAAGCCCGGCGGTCATTGGCGCCATCATCGGGTTTACGCGCTGGCCATCGCGGAAAGCTTTTATCTGGGCCACCAGGTAACCTTCCTTTTGCCCGGCCAGGTTTGGCCACAAATCGTTGGTGCTGATGCCATTGGCACCGTGGCAGGCAACACAGGTTGCGGATTTTATCTTGCCTGCCGCGGCATCGCCGGCGGCTACGGTTGAGACATTAAAGCTGAATGCGGCAAGCGCCGCCAGGATCAGTGTTTTTTTCATATTATCGCCTTCTGTTAAAAGTTGTGAGTAAATCGAGCGTGAGTATAAAAAGAATTACCACCTGTTTGCAATGACCTTGGTTGTATTGGTTAATGGTACAAACGGCATCGGGCTGGATTCAAAACAGGGGACAGACCACGATTATTTGTAAATCAGGCTAGATTCCGTTGGCCAGCAACTGCCGGATCAGGGTGCCCATTTCCGCATCTGTCAATCCTTCGCGCTTCGTCAGAGAACTGCTGAGGTTGGCGCCGGTCGGGGCCAGCGGGGATTTGTCGCGAAACAACTCGAGTGCATCACCCGTTCCGGCGAGCAGATCGCGCATCACCGGGGGGCTGAGCATGGCCGCGGTTTCCATTACGGGACACTGCGCGATATTGTGCAGTGCCGTCAAAAGTTTCGGTCCAATAAATTGCGGCGGCATGCTGCCCTGGTTCAGGTGCAACAGGCGCTCGGCGGTATCGGCGTAGAAATCGAGAAAATGATTGCCGCGCCGGAACATCAGGAAAGCATTGTGAACCTTAACGTATGAACGCAATTTCCCCTGCCCGTCAGATTGCACCCAGACTTCACGGCCAAGCGCGAAATCCACCTGGGGCAACACAAAGTTTTCCGGTTTGAATATCAGGAAATCGGCATCGCACCAGACCACCCGGCGGTAACCGTCAACCAGTCCCTGTTGCAAGCTCTTCAGTCGTGCGAGATCACTGCCGACAACCACCTGATCGTGGATTTTTGCGCGCAGCGATTGATCGACCTGGTTAAATAGTTCATCGCCGACAAACCGGTAATCGTAGAGGTTCGCTCGCGCCCAGCCTCTAACCGAGTCGAGACAAGGCTTAAGCCAGCTAAAAGGCAGCGGACTGCGATGAGACTGAATCACCAGGGTAGCGGGCATTTATCGGCCGGCATGATTAATCGAGCGCAGCAGCTTATCACGTTATCTTTGCCGCCATCGTCAATGAGGTGGGCTATTCGCAATATCTCACCGATTTCCTGCTCGGCAATTGGTGAGATATGCGGGCTAGCCTGCGGCTAACGACTTACTGGCGCCCACCGCTACGGTGTATCCTTCTACTCATTCGACATAACGTACAGGCTCAAATCATGCGCAACGACTTCAACATCTCTCGCATTCGTTCGTACACGGTGGCCCCCGCACAGTGTCGACCGGCTCGCTATACAGGCCGAGAAGAGCCGGTGCAGATGAATCTGGAAATCGTGCGGATCACGCTCGAAAACGGTGTTGAGGGCGAGGCATCCTTTTACAGTGGTTTGGCCGGGTTTGAGGTTGGCAAGGTGGAGAATCAGATTCGAGGGTTCAGTAGTGCAGTGTTGGGCGAAAGCGTCGAACATCGTGAGCGACTTACCGAGACGTTGCTCGCGACTGCCGGGGAGGGACCTTGGGAGGGCCTTTCGATGCTCGACTGCGCGATGTGGGACGCGTATGGACGAAGTGCTGGTGTACCGGTGTACCAACTGCTCGGCGGCAGGCAATCGCGGATAGCGGCATATGCCAGCACTCGCGCCTTCCTGACGGTTGAGGAGTACCTCGAAGAAACACGACAGTGCGCTGCCAATGGGTATCGAGGCATCAAATTCCATATGAACACCCAACCCGATTTCGATCTGGAACTGGTCCACGCCGCCGCCAGGGAAACCGAGGGTAGCGGCCTGCGTTTCATGGTCGGCCTGGAGCAGCAATACAGCTTCGATGAGGCGCTACGGCTTGGCGACGCTCTCGATAAGCTGCCTTTCGAATGGATGGAAGCGCCATTGCCCGATGAAGATCTCGCTGCCTATGCGGAGCTCAACAAAGCCGTCGCCATCGACATCCTGCCGGCAGGTAATAGCCTGGTCGGTTTACAGCACTGGTGCGACGGACTGCAAAGCGGTGCCTGGTCACGGCTGCGATGCGATGCGGCGAACGCGGGGGGCATTACCACCGTCGCCAAAGCCATGGCGCTCGCCCACGGCTACGGCGTCGAAGTCGAGTTGCAGGCCTTTGGCTTTCAACCGGCGCAACATGCCAATCTACACCTGGGGCTTGGCCTCGGTGGCACCCGATGGCATGAGCACCCCACTCCACGGGAGCACTTTAACCTAGAAAACGCAATGCTGAAGGCGAAGTGAGCGTGTCGAAACGTCCCGGACTCGGCGTCGACACCGACTGGGGGGTAATCGAGGCAGATGCATTCTCGAGCTTCGACAACAAATTCATGGCATGAATATCTTGTCAGTAGCTTTTCAGCGCCGCGTTAACCGCCCTGAAATTGCTGCCATTGACCCGCGAGTATCCCACCCAGGTGGTCGGGTAACCATAGACACCCATGGTTTCGGACATCCTTTGTTTTTCACCGCTTTTCTCGACATCGATCTCGATGTAATCAGTATTGTTCGCCTTGAACTCATCGCGCAACTTTTTACAGTAGCCGCACCAGTCGGCGCCATACATAACGATCCTGGGTGACCCGTCCGCGTAGAAGTGCCGCTTGAAATAGCGCTTCTCCGTCCTGCTCAGGTACTTGTCACCAAAATTTATTCCGAGGATACCGGCTATTTCGGGACGGTTGCTGCCGACCATCTTTTCAGAGCCCGCCACGATCAGGGGAAAGCGGTTGTCCCTGCGCAAACTCTTCCACATGTTTACGTTTTCATCGCTGTCGTTACTGATATCAATGCGCTTTTCCTCGAAGGCTACGCGTCGCCGTTTCAGGTCATTGCGCCCCGACTTGCAGGGTTTACCGCAGTTATCCACCGTAAATATCCACCGTAAATATCCACACCAGGGGATTCCTGTTCTCATCGAAGGCACCGGCTTCGTCAACAAAGGGCAATCCACCCTTGTCCCAGTACCAGACGCCAGCGGCTATGGCGACTATCAGAATCAATTTGCGCATAATCGTTCAAGTATAGTCGCGAACCACAGTTTTTCAGTGCGCGGATGCGACCAGGTTGGGGCGGGTGGGTGGCCCTGGATCTCCCTGGCGGGTAGTAATCGTCGATTTATACGGCATCGAATCTTCGCCGATAATCGTTTTAATCGGTATACTGTCCCCCGATTTGACCCCGATTTGACGACACAACCACCAGGACATCCATGGCTGACAAGCAATCGAAAATTATCTACACATTGACCGACGAGGCGCCGCTGCTGGCGACCTGCTCCCTGCTGCCGGTCATCCGCCGCTTCACCTCAGCGGCCGGCATCCAGGTTGTAAACAGCGATATTTCCCTGGCCGCGCGAATTCTGGCCGCCTTTCCGGACCGCCTGTCCGATGAACAGAAGGTTGACGATAACCTCGCGGAACTGGGCCGCCTGACCCAGGAACCCGACACCAATATCATCAAATTGCCCAACATCAGTGCATCCGTGCCGCAGTTGAACGCCGCCATCGCCGAATTGCAGGCAGGCGGTTACGCCGTGCCCGATTTCCCCGAAGACCCGCAAACCGACGAGGAACAGGACATCGCCGGGCGCTACTCAGGAGTCCTCGGCAGCGCGGTCAACCCGGTGTTGCGCGAAGGCAACTCCGACCGCCGCGCACCGCCCACGGTCAAGCGCTACGCGATGAGCAATCCCCATTCGATGGCAAGGTGGAGCCAGGCATCGCGCACCCATGTGTCGCACATGCACGGGGGCGATTTTTACTCCAACGAAATCTCCATGACCATGGAGCAGGATTGCGTGGTGCGCATGGACCTGGTTACCGAATCGGGTGAGACTATCGTGCTCAAGGAAAAAGTGCCGCTGCAAAAGGACGAAATCGTCGACAGCATGTATATGAGTAAAAAGGCGCTGTGCGATTTTTACGAAGAACAGATGGAAGACGCGCGCGAAGCCGGTGTCATGCTGTCACTGCACGTAAAAGCGACGATGATGAAGGTGTCGCACCCTATCGTGTTCGGCCACGCGGTCAAGGTGTATTACAAGGAAGCCTTCGAAAAATATGCCGAGTTGTTCGAGCGCCTGGGCGTCAACGTGAACAACGGTCTCAGCAGTGTTTACGAAAAAATTGCCAACCTGCCCGGGACCCTGCGCGAAGAAATCGAGGAAGACCTGCACGCCTGCCACGAAAATCGCCCGGACCTGGCGATGGTGGATTCGGCCAAGGGCATTTCCAACCTGCACGCCCCGAACGACGTCATCGTCGACGCCTCGATGCCCGCGATGATCCGCAACGGCGGCAAGATGTGGGGCGCGGACGGCAAGCCCAAGGATACCAAGGCGGTAATTCCGGAAAGTACTTTTGCGCGCATCTACCAGGAAATGATCAATTTCTGCAAGACGCACGGCGCCTTCGATCCAACGACCATGGGAACCTGCCCGAACGTCGGGCTGATGGCGAAGAAAGCCGAGGAATACGGTTCACACGACAAGACTTTCGAGATTCCACAGGCGGGCGTGGTACGCTTCGTCCGTGACGACGGTAAAGTGCTGTGCGAACAAAACGTCGAAGTAGGCGACATCTGGCGCATGTGCCTGGTCAAGGATGCGCCGATCCGTGACTGGATCAAGCTGGCGGTAACGCGATGCCGCCACTCCGGCATGCCGGCGGTATTCTGGCTCGACGATTACCGCCCGCACGAAGTGCAGTTGATTCACAAGGTAAATCGCTACCTGAAAGACCACGACACCGAGGGCCTCGATATCCAGATCATGTCGCAGCAGCGCGCGATGCGCTACACGCTGGAACGCATCATTCGCGGCAAGGATACCATTTCGGTTACCGGTAATATTCTGCGCGACTACCTGACCGATCTGTTTCCGATCATGGAGCTCGGCACCAGTGCCAAGATGCTGTCGATCGTCCCGCTGATGCCGGGCGGCGGACTGTTCGAGACCGGTGCCGGCGGGTCGGCACCCAAGCACGTCAAGCAACTGGTGGAGGAAAATCACCTGCGCTGGGACTCGCTGGGCGAATTTCTGGCGTTGGCAGTTTCGCTGGAAGATGTGGCCATCAAGGCCGGTAACAGCAAGGCGAAGATTCTGGCCGACACCCTCGACCAGGCGACCGGCCAGTTGCTGGAAAACAACAAATCACCCTCGCGCCGCACCGGCGAGCTGGACAACCGCGGCAGTCATTTTTACCTGGCGATGTACTGGGCGCAGGCGCTCGCCGGGCAAAGCGAAGATGCCGAGCTGCAGGCGCACTTCCAGCCGCTGGCAAAGACGCTTACCGAGAACGAACAAAAGATCGTCGAAGAAATGATCACGGTTCAAGGTCGTGCCGTCGACATCGGTGGTTATTTCCTTGCCGACCCGGAAAAAACCAAGCGGGCCATGCGCCCCAGCGAAACTTTCAACAGCGCGCTGGCGTCGCTTGCCTGATCGACTGAAATTTACCCTGCCCGTTATTGATTCAGATAGTTCAATCGACCGCTCGATTTTCAGCCAGACCGCGCGACTGATGTTTTCGGGTGGAAAACGGTACCCATG
>JAAEPH010000010.1 GCA_024232855.1 Gammaproteobacteria bacterium | reverse complement strand
GCGGGCCGTCGGGAGTACAGCTCGTCACAGTGCGCTTTGCGGCGTCCGCAGTACGCCTACATGGATGTAGGTGGTAGAGCAATGCAGCGGTCCGACGTATCGGAGCAATTGCCGAGGAAATCGGTGAGATATGCGGGCTAGTTGCTTCCGGCCTCGGAAACGATGATCGCGAGATAGCTACAGGGCAATTTTTGTATCTCGTCGGGGCCGTGCGAGGCCTCGGCATCAAAAAACAGCGTGTCGCCCGGCTCCAGGGTGTAGGTTTTATTGGCGTGGCGATAGATAACGCGGCCTTCGAGCATGTAAATCAATTCGGTGCCGGCGTGTTGAAACACAGGAAACACTTCGGACTGATCGTCGATGGTAATCAGGTAAGGTTCTATGTTGTAGGGCTTACCGATAGTGTGACCGAGTAGCTGGTACTGGTGGCCGACGCCGGAACCGCGGCGTTCGATCGACAAGCCATCTCCGGCACGGATATAGGTGACGTCGCGCTGCTCTTCGTAGCCGCGAAAAAAGGATGTCACCGGCACCTGCAATGCGTTAGCCAGTGAAGTGAGTGTCGTCAGCGAAGGCGAGGTTTGCCCGTTTTCGATCTTCGACAGCATGCCGGTCGACAACTTCGCCTGTTTGGCCAGCGCCGCCACGGTCAGGTTAAGGCGCTTGCGCGACGTACGCACCTGTTTACCGATCGCGATCTCGAGCGCCTCAACGCTATGCTGTTCGCTGTCTACCTGGTCTTTATCTTGCGCGCTGTTGTGATCGGGCATAGTCCTGTTCTGCAAAGGGTAGTTGATGACATATCAAACCGCAGCGAGCATCCAATTACAACCCGGCGGTTTGGCGATTTTTGTTTATCGGTTTTCACAACCACGGGCGTAGATTAACAAATCCCCGGTTTACGGTTGAATTTCCGGAACCGAAACTATCGAATCAGACCTCACAGTTTTTTTACCCAGGTTCTGGCCAGGTAAAGGCTTGTGGCACATAACACGCAGATCAGCACGACGGCCAGAATATCCGCGCCTTCAAAACCCCAAAACTCCGACATGATTACCTCCCGAGATGGTTGTTTAACGGGGCAGCAGTCCCGTTTCGATCATTCTTTTACGCCCGAAGGACGTCAACCTGAACTTGACCAATATCTTTCCGGCGCCAAAATATTCGCCGTCATCGAGCCGGTCCTCGACTTCTTCCAGCAGCGCGCCCGAAAACAGATCGGTAAGCGTGACGCGGATTTCGCCGAGCCAGTAGTCACCCGAATGCCGATACTCGGCCAGTACTTTTTGCGCGATTTCGTAGTCCCATAATCCATCCCGGTACTCATCGAGCAGACACAGGATGTAGCCTTTCATGTGCAGCTTTTTCATGCATCACCCACTTCGGTGAGATCGCTACTGCGAATCACTTCGAGCATTTCGGCTTTCTCGGTGAACATGACAAACCCGCCAAACACGGTCAGTGTCAAACCGATCAGGAAATGCCATTCGGGTAGATCGAGCGTGAAGATGGATAGAAAGATGACCGCGAATACCCCGTACAGGGCGGCGATCGCCTGCCCCCTGCCAACCCCGATCAGCGGAAAGGATTTGTACCAGCCCACGTAACAGAACGCGAAGCTGGCGCCCGCCAGCAGAATCCACAGCATCGCCGGGAAACTAAACGCGGCCAGCACCACGGGCATCACTTCCGCACCGCTGAACAGTGCTATCGCCGGCAAAATCAGGAATATCCAGTAAAATGCCTCACCGGTAAACCTGAGGGTAATACCCACGTCGGGATCACTGACATCCAGAGCACGTCCGGCGATCGCACCTTCCACCCCCCAGCCGACAGCGGCCATCAAGCCGCCAACATAACCGAGCCAGGCGCCACTATCCGGCCTCGAAAGCTCGCCCAGCAGTCCCGGGGCATAAATCGAAAACCCACCCACAAGTATGAGGCCGATGCCAAGTGCCGCGCGGGCACTGATTTTTTCGTGATACCAGAGCCTGGCGAGCGTTGCGCCCACGACCGGGTACATCAGCGCCGCGATTGCCGCGAAAATCGGCCCCACGTAGCCAATCGCGAGGTAAGAACCGAACAAGGCGCAGGGGCCGCCGAAAACCGCGCCCAGATAGTACCACCTGGCGATGCGAAACTGCCGGATGGTGCGAGCATATTCACCCCATTTTTCGAGTGCGGCGGTCCATACGAACAGAAACAATAGTACCGCCAGCGAACCGAGCGCCGTGATTACCGCGGCGGCGAGCAAAAACTCACCGAGGCTACCCGCCCCCAGCTCGACGAATGGCGTCTCGTACCACACCGCAGTGCCCGGAACATACCAGGCGCCCCACAGAACCGCACACCATAGCGCCCAGTAGAATCCCCAGCGCACGTTGTGGAGGCGATACCTGGCCCGGGCCGATTCGATGGTTTGCATGTATTTTCAGCCTGTTATGGTCATATCAATCGAAGAGATTATTCGCTTCCCCGGCAATATCGAGGATATCGGCGATTGGCCGCGAACAGCCCGGGTACCTCGAAACAGCTCCGCGACTACGAGTATTTCAGCCATTACGCTTGCCCCTGTAATTCTTTGCAACCTCTGCGAAAGGCATGCTATCGGGATAAAATTGTCGCGACAAGATTTTCCGGCCACGGACTTCGGTGAGATATGCGGGCTAACCTCTCGAAACAGCCTCGTCAGTCGACGCCCTGCTGGTCGGAAAAAATTTCGGAGTGAATGCCGAAATGGTCGATATAGTAGGACTTGCCGTCAGTAACCAGTTTTATCTTGATCGTCGCTGGACCGGAATCAAACTGCACCTCCACCTGGTAATCGATGATCTCGACATCCCCAAGTTCCTTGCTGTTGCCGGAACTATCCGCCAGGTATTGAGGCTTCTCCATGGATATCAGCCCGCCGATCCGATCGAAACCGCGGTACGCGGTCTGGACTTTTTCATTCTCGAAAACGAGCCGCGCGGACGGCGACAACAGGGGCCTGAGTTGCTCGTATCGCCAGCTCGTCAAATCGGGCAAAGCCGCCCGCAGGTAGGGTACAGCGGTTTCGTCGTAACGGTCCGCCTTGATGTCGAACCAGGTGGCGTACAACACCAGCCCCGCAACCAGGAGGACTATAAAAATCAGGCTACGCCGCAAGATCAGATGCACAACAGGCCTGCCTCAGAAAAGCGGGATGCCATCATCCTAGAAAACGCAGTAGGATCACGAAAGTCTGTACAATCGATTGATTCATCGGTATGCCGCATCACTAGCTATATGAAAAAAGTGCTTATCACCAATAAGGTGGCCAGCGGAACGCCGCCCGCCGGGGACAGAGCTAGATATCTGTCCCCGGGGGGGCGTTCGGTCCGTAATAAAGCGATCAGGCGGCGCCGGATCTGCCTAGCAACGCTTGTTGAGCCAGTCTGATATGGCGGGGGTCACGGTGGCCTGGGCCTTGCCGCTGACGTAGATGCCGATATGGCCGCCCGGGAATGACAGCTCGGTATAATCCTTGCTGCCGACCAATTTACGCATTGCCCTCGAAGCATCCGGTGGCACCAGGTGATCCTGCTCGGCAAAGATGTTGAGGATGGGAATATTGATATCCCCGATATCAACCGGGTGTTCGCCTATCTTCAGGCCGCCCTCGACCAGCTTGTTTTGCTGGAAAAAGTCCTTGATGAACTGGCGGAACGCCTCGCCCGCCTGATCGGGGCTGTCGAAGATCCATTTCTCCATGCGCATGAAGTTCTTGACGTTCTTTTCGTCACTGATTATGTCGACCATGGAAACGTACTTCTGACCCATCAACTGAAACGGCTTCAGGTTGAGGAAGGTCCAGTTCAACATTTCTCCGGGCAGATTGCCCATCGCATCGACGATCGCGTCGATGTCCATTTGCTGTACCCAGTGGCTCAGCATGTTGTCCGGCGTCTTGCAATCCACCGGCGTTACCATGGTAATCAGGTTCTTGACCTTGTCCTGGTGCAGCGTGGTGTAACACAGGCTGAACACGCCGCCCTGGCAAATGCCGAGGATATTGACCTTGTCAACGCCGTGGCGCTCACGCATGACATCGACGCAGCGATCGATGTAACCGTTGATATAGTCATCGAGGGTCAGGTACTTGTCGGCGCGGTCCGGGTAACCCCAGTCGATCAGGTAAATGTCCTGTCCGGTGTCCAGCAAGCCTTTGATGGTGGAACGATTTTCCTGGATATCGGCCATGTAAGGACGGTTAACCAGCGCGTATACGATCAGGGTAGGGATCTTGTTTTGCACCACACCGATCGATGGCTGGTAGCGATACAGTTTGAGTTTGTCCTCGGCGTAGATTTCTTCACGCGGGGTCACGCCGGCGGAAATTTCATCGGCATCGAGCAGATTCTTGACGCCCTTGCTCAAATTCTGGTTGAACTGTACCAGTTCATCGACCACCTGGTCGGAACGAAAAGGAGTATTACTCATCGGATCAGGCTCCTGCTTTGGCTCTGGTTACTTTGGCTTTCCTGGCTACGGCTTTTTTAACCGCTGCTTTCTTTAGAACTGGCGCCGCTTTGGCCGCCGGCGCATTTTTGGCTGCGGCTGCGGTTCTGGCATTTATTTGCCCCAACATCGCCTTGATTTCCTTGATCTCTTTTTTCAGGGCAAAGTTTTCACGACGCACCTGCTGCAAACGTTCCTGCATGGTGTCGATTTCGCGAGTGTTCGGCAGGTTCATAGCGCGCAGGAAATCATCGGCAATTTCACCGTAGTGGCGGCGCATGATCATCAGGCGGTTGACCATGTCGCCGTAAAGCGTCTGGTACTCTTCGCTCATCGCGAATTCGCAATAGTGTTCTTCGCTGACTACGACCCAGAGGTCGTAAAGTTCGCGCAAAGATTTCGGTATGTTATCACCGTCAAGTCCCAGCAGACGGTTCTGAAATCCCTGAATCGATTCGAGCGCAATATTCAGGAAGGCCTGGTTGAACTTAAAGTTGGCTTCCTGATACTCGAGCGCCAGTTGCAGGCCTTTTTGCTGCTTTTCCTGTGGTTCACGGAAATAACCGACGCCCGGCGCCTCCAGCACCTTGCCCAGCGGGTCGATTGTTTCACCCAGATTGAAGACCGAAGTATTCATGCCGGGCATTTGCCACATTGCCTGGTTCATCGGCGTCAACCCGGCTACCATTTCCTGCCAGCTGGCATTCGGAGCAAACCACTGTTTCATGAAGTCGTTGACGCCGGCGCCGTTGAAACCGGGCGTTCCGGAGAATTGCTGTAGCGACTGCTTCATCTGCTCCAGCCATTGATTGATTGCATCGACAGGATTGGCCCCGGTGGTTAAACCCTTGCTAACCTGCTCGGCCATGGCGAAATATTCCTTGCCCATATCCATGCATTTGCGTATGGCCAACTCCATGTCGGGTTGTGCTTTGCCTTCGCAGGCCTTGCGCCACAGATCGAAACTCTGCGCCCACAGGTCGGATTGGCTGCTGTTACCTGGAACGCCTGATTTGGCCATATCACTCCAGGCATCGACAAACTGCTGATGCGCTTTGAACCACTGCGCCGCCCACGGGTTGCTTTCGGTCATGTTGTGTAACTCGTTAAAATTTAAAAGAAATTCAGCTTAACATAGATGATTGTGCACTGCAACAAAATAGCGTGTTCGCGGCTTTAAAAGGATATAAAAAACGGGCTGGAAGCCCGTTTTTTATACTCGATTGAAGCGCTTTACCGGTTCAGCTCATGTACATGCCGCCGTTTACCGGGAGGTTGGCGCCGGTCATGTAGGTGTTACGATCATCGGTCAGGAAACTGACGACGTAGGCGATTTCATCGGGCAGGGCCATGCGTCCCATCGGCACTTGCCGGATGATCGAGTCGCGAATTTCCTCGGGAATGGCATCGGTCATCTCGGTCTTGACATAGCCGGGGGAAACGGAATTGACGGTGACGCCCTTGGTCGCGAGTTCCTGCGCTACCGCCTTGGTAAAACCGTGCAGACCGGCTTTGGCGGCGGAGTAGTTGGCCTGGCCAAACTGTCCTTTCTGGCCGTTGACCGACGAAATATTGACGATGCGACCGAAGCCGTTGTCGGACATGCCCTCGACCACCTGGCGGGTTACGTTGAAGGCCGAATCGAGGTTGGTGCGCAACACCGCGTCCCACTGCTCGGGTGTCATCTGGCGCAGGGTTTTGTCACGCGTGATGCCGGCGCAGTTAACCAGGATGTCGACGGCGCCGATGGTGTTTTCGACATCGTGTAACATTTTCCTGCTGGATTCGTAGTCGCTGACGTCGCAGGCGACGATTTCAAATTCATAACCGTTGCTACGGTGTCTGCTCTGCCAGTCCCGGGCAATTTCCTGTTCCGGCGGAAAGTAGCCGGCGATGACTTTACGACCCTGATCGGCCAGTGCGATACAGATTGCGGTGCCGATTCCACCGGTGCCTCCAGTGACAAGTGCGATTTTTTGTTTATTCATATTTCCGCCTGTTGGTTGGTAGGTGCTGCATCGCAGCAATTTATTGCAGTGCACAAAATATTGGTTTACACGGTTACTGTCAAGTAGACCGTGAGTGTTCTTTGAAATTATTGATTTAAATCAAGTGGTTACTTTGATTCCGAATCGTCCTTTTCAGGCCCCAGTCCCATCATCTGGCGCCAGGAATCGATGTTTTTCTGCGTCATATCGGTCCAGAATGACATTGGATTGTGGCCCGCGACCCCAGCCACGGCCTTGCCGAATTCGCGTTGTTGCTGCTGAAAGAAGTTCATACTTTTACCGATGTAATCGGAAAATCCGGTATGCGCACCGGCATTGTAATAGCGGATGAAACGTTCCAGATTGTCGTTGGAAAACAGTGGATTGGTTTCCGATTCCTGCTCGAGAATGATTTGTAAAAGAATACTGCGCGTGATGTCTTCTTCGCTCTTCTGATCGATCACGATAAACGCTATTTCCGCGAGCACCAGCTCGCGGATCTGTTGCAGGGTGACATATTGACTCTTCTTGGTGTCGTAGAGACGCCGATTGGGATATTTCTTGATGATTCTGGGTTGAACTGCTTCGCTCACGGGATGCTTCCTGGGTGCTATGAGATTGCGCAAGTGTAACCTATTTTCCCCTCGGTACTCTGCCCATCAGGTAAAACTCGTCGCCGCCGTGCATGCTCAAAAGCCTGTCGATGCGGTTGCAACGAATTCATCGCTCAAATATATGGATGCCAAACCGGAGCCGCTATTTCCAGCCTCGCAGCCCGGCTTGCTGTCAGATTGTGCAAGATACGGTGGGGGCTACCAGTCATTGTCGGTGGTGTAACCAAGATTGATCCGCATCTGCATTGCCTCCTTGTCGGCCTTGAAACTCGCCTTTTCTTCTTTGGTCATTTCCTTGACCCACTTTCCGGAGCCATCGAAGAGTTTCTGATTGATTTGCCAGTTTCTGTATTCCTTGTGATCCTTTCCCGATCCGGAGCCCGGATTATTAACTCCTTTCGAGAAGATGTAAGCAGGTGCTTCATGATAGTCAACGAGCCCTTCTTCGAAAGCTTCACCGATGAACTGACAGATGTGTCGCATGCTTTCGTCATACTGCTTAACCAGATCTTCGTAGCGGACTTTCAAGACCCGGGGATCATCCATCCAGTTCAAACCGTCGCAGTTGTCGTCAACCCATCGTAGTATTCCTTTTTCAAAATTACCGAGTCGTTTGCGGATTGAAACCGCGACATCGCGACCATCGCGGACGACGAACAGTACCCTTGCTTCGGGATAGCTGGCGAAGATTTTGTTGATCATCCTGACATGCGCCGGAGTTTTTTCCACCCAGCGGTGCTTTCGTTGGGCTACGGTGTTCCGGTTCCAGATTTTGGAAACCAATTGTTGCTTGATCTTCGGATGGGTGAATACGTGACTCTCGTAGGGTACGCCATAGATATTGCTATGTGCTCCCAGCAGGCGCAACAACACCGATGTACCGCTATGGCCACACCCGACAATAAATATCGGAGCGGCTTCTATGCGGAAACCGAGACTTCTTTGTCGGAAATACTGCCAGGTATCCTGAAAGAATCTCTCATTTCTGAGTAATTTTGCCGTCAATCCCAAAACTAAAACTCATACTTCATATTAAGCTTCTGACATTTATGCATCAATAAGGGCCGTCAGTCCAGATCGGGACTTGAATTAAATTGCCGAGCCCAGACAAATAGCCGCATCGATACTGAATAATCTCTTTTCACGCCCATGCCAGGGCATTTGGAATGCTCTGATTGGGTCGGGTTCTCACTTTCCACGTTTTTCGCCCAGCGGCCAGAAAAACTTCACATAAACAACAAAATCCTGGTAGTTGATTATCGTATTATTGTAAGATTCCGAGCGCTTCTTATGGTGCAAGCGCAGGCGCTTTCCGGCTCGGATTGGCCTCCAGTAAAGTTTCTTTGGGAGAGTCCCTAATACTAATGGGTAATTTTTTGCCGCAATCCAAATTGCAAGCCAGGGTGTCAGGTGTAGAGCCGTTGTTGAATGCGATCGCGGTTTTTATCCTTGGGGCGATGTTTTTATTCTGGGATGCGAGTAGAGCAGCTTATGTGCTTCTTTCGCTTGCGGCGTTGGTTTTCGTCGTTATCTACAGACCCCAGATGCCCGTGGAACAGCGGTTTTACTCGTGGCCGATAATCGGCTATTTCGCTGCCGCCCTGTTGTCACTCCTGGTTAATGGATCATTCGACAGCGGGATTAATGTTCTTACCTCCAGGTATCTCCTCATACTGATGGCAATTCCTCTGGTGAGCATCTTTTATCTCAGTTTTAATAAGAAGCGAAATGTATGGATCAAGTATGTGGCAGGCTGCATGGTTATGGGTGCTTTGGCTTTGTTTGATGTTTTGTATTTAGATAAATACAGAGCGAGCGGTGGCCATAATGCTGCCGCCTTCGGTTTTATTGCCCTGGCGATGACATCTGTTGTGCTCGCGTCCTATCATCGGTTTAGTCAAGTCAGGTTTGGCCGGCTTGTTTATTTCCTGGCAATCCTGACGGGTATTTGTGCAATGATACTGTCTGGGACAAGAACCAGCTGGTTTGCCGGTTTGGTGGTGCTTATTATTGCAATCTTTTTTTATCTGGGCCGTTATTCATTTTGCAAGCGAGTCCTATTTGTTGTTGCGTTTTTAGCTGGTGTTGCAATTGTGGGTAGTAACATACCCCGAGTGCAGGAAAGAATTGATCAAGTAGTAGATATGGTCGCACCTTACGTGAGGGCCGAGGAACAAACCAAATTTACTAGTTTGCGTCGAAGGGTTGAAGTTTGGAAATTAGGCTGGCATGCAGGGCTGGAAAATAAACTTTTTGGTTTTGGCCCCGATAACACCAATCGGGTAATCAGAAGCTACGCAGATGAATACCCGAATTGGAGAACCCTGCGGTCTATCAATCATGTACACAATCAGTTCTTGCAATCGTTTGCAATGACGGGGCTGGTTGGTCTGGCCTCATTATTCGCTTTGATTATTTGCCATTTTTGGTTATTTACAAAGTATCTCCGCAAGCGATATAGCTTGGAAGTGCGTTGTCTTGCGCTTGCAGGCTTGCTTTTGTTGGTCTCGTATCTGATAAAATCATTCCCGGGTGTTCCGTTTTACGGCAAGCAATACTTGATGATGTACGGTTTCGCGAGCGCTACCATATGGGGTAGCCTGCTGGGCGCGCTATGTGAACCGAGGTCGGAAGACAGCAATGTTAAGTAACAACTGAAGCTAGTACTCCATCAACATTGTATTGATGGATAAAGTGATTTCAATTTAATCCGTGCATCTGCAGTCGTAAATCTCCAATCCACGCATACAGCTTTTTGGTTTCGTTGTTGTTGCCACGTATTTATTTCTCTGCGCAGGGTTTTCTGGTCCGGTATTCTCCGATTAAGACACTGCCGACTCATCACGCCAATTTCGATTTCCGCCATGTCCAACCAACTTCCATGCTTTGGCGTAAAATGGAGCTCCAGGCGTTCGGCGATTCGCCTGGCTTGTGCCGGCTCAAATGCCTCATACAGAGAAGCGAGTTTATGGGTGTTCAAATTATCCATCACCAGGATGATTTGCTTATCAGGAAAATGCTCATCGACTAATTCTTTGATTAATTGCGCCCAATCTATTTTCGTGTGCCGATCCGTGACCTTGACATGCCGCCAACCAATGAGCGGTGCAAATAGCATAAACAGATTACTAACGCTGTTTCTTTCGTATTCATAGTCAAACTTCCCCAAATTTCCGCCTCCCTGCCCGGAAGATGCCGATGCTCTCACGGCCATGAAGCACCGCTTGCAGACCCCTGAAGGCAAAGCAATATATGCCAAGCCAAAGTCCACGGTTGAAACGGTGTTTGGTATCGTTAAGGAAGTACTGGGGTTTCGACAATTTCATCTACGCGGGCTTGATGGCGCAACGGATCTACCAGATTGCCTGCGGTTATGAGGACGGCAATGACGCCAACCACCTGCGGACTGACCCATTGTTTAAACTGGGAGTCGGACGCAAACCTCTGGATCACGATAATGACCTGGCCAGCGCTTC
>JAAEPH010000009.1 GCA_024232855.1 Gammaproteobacteria bacterium | reverse complement strand
TTCGCGGTTGCCAACTTAAGCTTCGCTCAAGCTGGAATTTTACGCATTGCCACAGACAGGCAAAAAACACTGCCTGACTGTCGCAACGCTTTATCCCCCCAACCCCCAAGGGGGCTTTGAAGCCGCACTCAACATAACGCGAGATTATGCGCAGTGAAAAACAACACTGTCCGCTGCGCCGCATAATCGCGCGTTATGTTAAGTGTCGGCTGCGCCCGATCCCTGGGCTTGAGTTGTCTGGCCACATCCCTGTGGCCAGGTCGTCTTCGTTCTCCGCCGCTTCGCGCTGCGACCAAAGCCGCTTAGTTGAATTACCCGCCCGCCCCGGTCAGCTAAAGGCTGCTACAGCCCGCAAAAAGCACGCGGTCTTACGCTTCACCCTTTAGCTGCCCTCCCCAAACACAAGGGCTGCAAGGGGAAGGGCTTGTCTGAACATGTCGCAGGTTAGCACCGTGCTCAACTCGTCAAGGGTAAATAAACGGCGCAAAAAAGACGCGCCGCCCTTGACGAGCCTGCGCGCGGCGCTGGTGGGTTTACATGTCCAGTCAAGCCTGATTGGGCTGTAACCAGCCACAGGAGAAACATCATGCAATGGCAAATCGAAAAAATCATCGAAGTCGCGAATCAACTAACGCGTACCGGTAGTACTGGTGCCAGCACCGGCGAAAGAATCGCCGCCGCGTTCGTACTGAATCAAATGGATTACCTGCCAGGTGGTTATCAAAACATCATCGAAGCCTGGGAACGTCTCGATGACGAATGGCAGGGATACGTGCGTTTAATCCAGCGTGATTATAATCACTTGATCACGGGCGAGTAAATACGAAAGGCCAGAGCCGAAACCGGCTCTGGCCTTTTATTTTTAGCGGCTAAAAGAAAAAACAAAGCCCTTGACTCAAATCTCAATATCGACGACAAAGACCAAATGAATACCGCGCTTCAAATGGAACTGGCCTCTGACGAACTGGCACAGTTAAGCCAAAAACCGCGTCTGGGCAAAAAAGTAGGGAAACCCCGCCTTGTCTGGCAAAATCCGAACGTAAGTGGCGGAAGCAACAGGGAAAAACCGAAGATAGCGCTACGACGCCCGTCGGGCCGATTACTTTAT
>JAAEPH010000008.1 GCA_024232855.1 Gammaproteobacteria bacterium | reverse complement strand
TGGCTGCGCTGTTGAAGGGTTGATGTTGCGATGAAAGCCATGATTCTGTCGGCCGGACGCGGCGAACGTCTGCGGCCATTGACCGATACCACGCCCAAGCCATTGCTGGAAGTGGATGCAAAACCCTTGATTGCCTATCACATCGAGGCGCTGGCGAGAGCGGGTTTCACCGAGGTCGTCATCAATCTGAGCTGGCTCGGCGAGCAGATACGAAGCCGGCTCGGTGACGGCGCCGCATATGGTCTCGCGATTGAATACAGCGAGGAGTCCGCGGCACTCGAAACGGCGGGCGGCATCGTGCAGGCGCTGCCGTTGCTGGGGGAGCGCTTCGTCGTCGTCAATGCGGATATTTTCACCGATTTTGACTTCGCGCGCCTGCGCTCAATTGACAGCCTCGCGCACCTGGTGCTGGTCGATAACCCGGATCACAATGCCGGGGGTGATTTCAGCCTGCTCGACGCGACTGTGGGTAACGACGATTCCGGCAGGCATACCTTCAGCGGCATCGCCCAATATCATCGCGATTTCTTTGCCGATCTCCGGCCCGGCAAGCAGGCGCTGGCGCCGTTGCTGCGCGCCGCCGCCGCTAACGGGCAGGTCAGCGGTGAGCTGTTCCAGGGGAACTGGATCGACATCGGCACGGTCGAGAGCCTGCGGGCGTTAAATAGAGTCTCCTCAAAAACTTGGAACTCGGGTTAACACGATATTTTCATTTCGAGCCACTTTTGCTGGTTTGCGCCATATCCCGCAGCAGGTCATTGATACTGATGCTGCCGTCGATCAGGCTTTGCTGATCGGCAATCTTCGAATCGACAGCGATCAGGTCATTAACATTATTCATCTGTATCGCGTGCCCCGCGTAGTAAAAAACTGAAAGGGTATCCGGGTCCTGGCTCACCTCGTGATAAAAGGATCTGATTGCAGACCTGAATTGCTGGTATCCGGGATTCTCGATTACCGTGGTTTCAAAGCCGATGGCCGCGAGCTTGTGACCAAGATCGTTAGCATCGTTGATCGGGTTTTTAATGGGTGCAAAGTAATAGTCAGCATTCCCGATGAGCAACGCGATTCGCCTTGTTTCGGCTGCCTCGGCGACTTGCGGCAAGCTCGACAACACCAGCCAGAGCATGCCGATCATGGGTGTTGAGATCGATCTCGTCAGCCGAATCGCCGAACAGGCGGTAACTTACCGGACTGACCTGAACTATCGTCCCCGGAGACGACAGCCGAAGGCAAACAAGGGGACTGGAATTTACAGTCAAGGGCGATTATGCAGATTTTTCTTCAAGGAATTCCCTATGAACCAACAACCGAAAGTCTCTCGCTACTTTGATCTGCAAGCTGTCGCGGTTCGGCACCTGGAAAACATCGCTCGCTGGTACCAGGATATCGATGAACTCTCGCTCATCGAAAGTAGTCTGCCGTTGCCGGTAGGCGCTCAGTCGCTGGAGACCTTGTGGCAACGGGATCTGGAGCAAAAAGCGCCACGCACGAGCTACCTGTACGCGGTCTGTAATCAGGCCGGTGAAGCGGTTGGCTTTACCGGGCTGCAGGACATCAATCTCACCAACGGCTGTGGCGTGGCGTTCGTTTTTGTGGAGAAAAGTAATCGCCGCTATGGCCTGGCAGCGTGCGCAAGGCCAGGAATCGCATTCGTATCTCGGTACAGTTGGTGGATAACGAAAAAGATCAAACCCTGTGGACGGAGCAGCACGACCGCAATCTCGACGATATCTTCGAGGTGCAGGATGAAATCTCGGCGATCATCTGCAACGTAACTTCCGTGAAAATAAGCGGCGAGGAAAGCTTGCGCCTGGCGCGATTACTGCCCAAAAACCTCGAGGCTTACGACAAGCTGCTGAAAGAGCAACAGCACGTATTTCGCTACACCAAGGACGATATGCGCCAGGCGCGTATGTTGTATGAAGCCGCTGCAGGTATCGATCCCCGATATGGGCGCGCGCTCGCCGCTATCGCGCAAACGCTCAATTCTGAATGGCTGTTTTCATGGGCCGACGAATCGGAAACAACGCTCGACTACGCGCTCAGCATGGCCCATGAAGCGGTTTCACTCGACCAGGGCGATGCCCGTGGATATGTCGGGGTGGGGTTTGTATCGCTGTATCAGAAAAAACACGATGCCTCGATCAAGGCCTATGAGCGCGCACTGCAACTCAACCCGAATGATGCCGACGTCATTTCTGAACTGGCCGACACCTATGCGCATAGCGGGCGTTCCGAGGAGGCAGTTACATTGCTCAATAAAGCCATGCATCTAACCCGGAAAATTCATAAATATGCACAATCTCGCTTGTCTATTGATTCCACAAGAAATATATCCTCAGTCGCTCGTAATCACCGATACGAGACTTCTTCGGATATTTCCTTGTGAAATCAATATACTGCGCGATCTT
>JAAEPH010000007.1 GCA_024232855.1 Gammaproteobacteria bacterium | reverse complement strand
TGTGCGATAGAAAGATAAACTGCCCCGCGCGGAATGGAAATTCACCGGAGCCGTTAGTAAGCACAACGTCATGGTCGACCACTTCGAGATAGAGACCGTCATCCGGCACCGGGTAGATATCGAGGCAATCGCCGTTACACATTCGGGCCATAAAGTCGGTACCGCGTATGCCGATCGTGGCCACCGTAGTACTGTAGCGATAATTCAGTTTGTCTTTTATCAAGCCGGTTACCGCGCGAAAGCCACCCTTCAGCAGTGAAAAGAATCCGGTGCCTTCCTGGGTTTCCTCCTCGTACTCGACCGACTCGAGGTAAAACCTCGATCCAGGGCGCAGCATGATCCATGACTCGTCCTTGAGCTGCAGGCGCGCGTAACTGCCGGCCGTGGTTGAAATTGTTTCATTGGAATAGAGTTCGCTGCCCTTGCGGATGCGACGAATATCGCCGTCGGCGGAAGTTGCGGTAGCGATTCCTTTTATGATGTGCACGGAACCGGCGGTACCGTCCGACCGTGCCTGCAGTGTCAGCGGTATCGTCAACAGTATCAGTAATATATATCGAGTAAAGATCTTCATAGCGCCGTACACATGCCGTGTTCAGGTTCCGGTGTTTCCACCAACTGTTTTTTACGCTTCTCTTCTTCATCCCACAGGGTCTCGGTTTCGACGACCATACTGTCAAGGCGTGGCAAGACGAAAAGATCCGTTCCCAGCGAGGCAACAAAACCGCTGGTCGCGATGATGCCGGTGGTAATAATGTTGGACGTCGAATCCACCTCGTCGGGAGTGGTTAAAAGTATAATATTCCTCGACCCAATATCGAGTTTGCCATCGAGCCCGACCTCTATCTCGCCGGTTTGTTTGGCGCTGCCGAAGACGACCGTAGTCATCGGTTTACCCTTGATGTGATTTGAATTGTAATAGTTCACCTGTTCCTCCGACCGCCTCCTCTCGGGCACGGGGGACTCATACTCATACTCATTTTCAAGGCTGATTACATGATGACTGTTATACGGAGAATACTGCACCGTCAGCGTCCCCTCCGGCCTGGAAGCTTTGCCGCCACCACCACTTGGCGCCTCTTCCGGTCCGTAAATATTGACCTCACCGAGGTCATCGGTTTCAAACCACAGGTAAGCGTCGCTGGCGTCGACTTCGATGTCGCCGGTGTCTATCGAACCGAACTTGCCGGACTTGAACTTGAGGTTTGGATCACCGTTGGCCGGTAACGGGATCTCCTCCTTTTGCATGATGTCGAGCATCATAGGGTCGCCGCTGACACCCGGCGCGGTCCCATTACCGACCCTGGTGGTCGTATTGATCAGAACAATACTGTTATTCGCATGCAGGTAGACGCCTCTGGCGTCGATGTTGGCGCCAGAGGCGTTGATATCCTCGCCCTCCACCCTGAGAGTGCCCCCGGCTGTTACCTTGCGGGCCTCGTCGGTTGCTCCATTGATGTTGACATCTCCGTTGCCGTTGCCATCGTCATCGGCCTTCAACAGAAGGTTACCGCCCGCTTTAACATTGTTGTTGATGTCGACATCCTGGCCGTTTGTAATCTGGACATTGCCACCGGCGTCGATATTGCCCAGTACCACCGTGCCCGTCGCGGCCCCTGATCCTGTTGTCGGCACAGTCGCGCCCTGGACATTCAGGCCGCCGTCCATTTTGAAATTCACGTTGCCCAGCAAAATATCACCGTCGGGATCGGGGTTGACCGATAAGGTACCGGCTCCGCCCAGACAATACCCGGCCGAATTACAGTGGCCGGAGTAAGACGAACCGCCCGTAGCGTCGCCCAGCGTGCCGCTCCCGGCCGACAGCGTGCCGATAACGATATTGAGAACGCCTTCGGCGGCATTCGCTCCTCGGGCCTCGATCGTCAATGCGCTCAACTCCGGCCCCGGGGTGGCGTTAATCAGGTTATCCGCCACCAGGAAGACTTCGTTACCGTCATCTAACTGACCGCCGATGAAATCAACGCCCACGTGTCCGGTATACGACGACCCCGAAGGACTCCCGCTACCGGAGTGAAGCGTAAACGTTCCGGGGTCGATGATCAGTGCCCCGCCCGAACCGAGATCGACCTCGCCGCGAAGCCTGAGCCCGCTGTGGCCGCTGACCTCGACAACCCCGCCTTCCCGCTCAGCGCCGCTAACCGCTATCTGCGCACCCGAGTCGAAATCGAGAAATTCTTCGGCGATGACCCGTACCATGCCACCCGCGCCGCCGCCATCGCCGCGCGCGTGGATCGCCGCGCCGGACGACAGGGTTACATCGCGATCGGAGTAAACCAGCACGCCGCCGCCATCGACATTGCTATCGGCCGCGGCCGACGCGTCGAGGGTGCCGCTATTGGCGATATCGCCACCGCTCGCGGTAAGGAATATGTCTCCATTCTTTTCAACGATGGAGTTGGCGCGAACCAGGCCTTCATTGTTGACGGCGGCGCCGATGAGGTCGTCGGCAACCTTCGCGGTCATGATGACGCGGCCGCCATCGGCGTAGATTTCGCCGCTATTTTTGACCCCGGCAAGATCACTCACGGTAGCCTCGTCGACCGCCACACTGATCAGGCTGTTGCCGTTGACATCCATGGTCACGCGGCTGCCGGAGGCCAGCACCACCTTGCCCATGTACGCCTCTACGACGCCGTTATTCTCGGTGTAATCGCCCATCAGCACGACGTAGCCCTCGTTGCGCGCATTGATGATACCGTCGTTGATTACCTTGCCGAGATTTGCATCGGCATTGCCTTCGAAAACGAATTTACCGCTCATGAAATCGACGTCGCTGATGTCGAGGACACTGGCGACTATGCCGGAGACGTCCACCTGCGCATCCCTGCCGAAGTAAACGCCGTTGGGGTTGACCAGGAACACCTGGCCGTTGGCCGACAATTTCCCGAGGACCTTGGACGGGTCACCGCCGATAACGCGATTCAGCGAAATGGACGACTTTTTCGGCTGCACGAACTTGACGTATTCCTTGCGGCCGACCGAAAAACTCTCCCAGTTGATAACGCTTTTGTCGGATCTTTGTCTAATTACGGTTTCCTTGGCGTTGACCGTGTGAATAGAGGCGTTTCCGGCAACGACCTGACCATTATTGGGCCCGGCCAGGGCAACCGCCGGCACCAGGCAGGCGGCAATCGTGGAAATCAGCAATCTGGGTTTGATGGCACGCCCGTCCGGCGTACGCGGCTGTAAGTGCCCGAGCGCCGACGGTGCGCTATATTGCACCCGACGCGCGAACTGATGGTTGTGGTCAGCTCGCATTACACTGCTCCTGTGTGGCGCGGTTCAAAATTGCACCATGTAGTTAATCCAATACCGCGTATCCCTGTCATCGCTACTCTCCAAGTCGGATGTTGGTGTTGCTACCTCAATGTCCAGCGAATGCTTGCCGCCAAAGTCGAACAACACGCCTGCGCCGTAACCGGCAAGGTCTTCTTCCGAGTCTTCGCCCGCATACGCTATGATCCTCTCGACCTCTCCGTAATCGGCAAACACCTTTGCAATCATATTGGTTTTACCCGATAAGCTGAAACGCTTGCCGAGATCGACGCTGTAAAACTGTCCCCGGTCGCCGGCTATTTCGGTCGCCGGATAGGCGCGAACATTGCCCGGACCGCCCAGTCGGTATTTTTCAATATCGGGCAACGGATCTTCCGAGTACCCCAGCTTGACGCCCAGCTGCCAGAACCAGGTGCGCGCGAACGGCATGATAAAGCTGTAGTCAAGCGCTACCTTGGCCTTGACGGCATCGTCTTCGAGACCGTCGGGATTATCCTCGAAATTACTGGTAAAGGTCGCGTTCAGGCTCGAAAAGGAACCGTTTCGGTGCGCCGGCTGCCAGTGCAGCGACAGGTCGAACAGTTCCACCTCGACAGTATCGTCCGAAAGCGCGAGACTACCGTCTTCACTGCTTTTATTGATGCGCAGTGCCGTGGTGAAATCGAGCCGGTTGCGCTGTTTGAGCATCAGTGGATGCGTCACGAAAACGCGCAGATTGGCGCCGTCGCCTTCGAGCTCCCCGGGTAAATCGATTTCGTCGGTGTCGACATCGTAATCAAACCCCGAAATGCTCCCTCCGGCGCGCGTGCCGTGAGTATTCAGCAACGCGTCGTAATCGATGCGCAGAAAATTCATACGCGAATCTTCGGCGACGATCGCCGACAGGTTCAGCTGATCGGCCTGCGCCAACAGGTTGACGTAGAGCCAGCCCGCCTCG
>JAAEPH010000006.1 GCA_024232855.1 Gammaproteobacteria bacterium | reverse complement strand
TTCAAGGTGGCGCCTAAAATAAGGCCGAATTAACCCAGAAGTGGGCGAAAATGCTGGCGATGTATCCCAGGGCTATTACGGGCATCCATTTTAAATGGCCGAAAAAAGTGTAATAACCTCGGGCTGAACCCATCAAGGCCACACCCGCAGCCGAGCCGATCGATAACATGCTGCCACCCACCCCGGCGGTTAACGTAGCCAACAACCACTGCCCTTGCGACATTTCCGGGTTCATGGTCAATACCGCAAACATGACGGGGATGTTATCGACGATCGCTGAAAGTATGCCGACCATTACGTTGGCGTTGGTGGCGCCCATATCGACGTACATAAACTCCGAGACCAGGGCAAGGTACCCGATGAGCCCCAGACCCCCGACGCAGAGAATAACCCCGTAAAAGAACAGCAACGTATCCCACTCCGCAAGCTTGATCTTGTTAAAAATGTCAAAATAATCGTCGCCTGCCGAATCGTCATGCGCGGAAATTTCGGATCCGGGGAATGTGGTGACAACGCTTGGGGGCGTGCCCTTACCGTGCTTTCTCTTTTTCAGGTAGTAGGCAAAAAACATCAGGTACCCCAAACCGGTCATCATGCCGGCAACGGGTGGCAGGTGTAAAAAGTTGTGGAAGCTAACCGCGGTTGCGATGGTCAGTATAAACAGGATGATAATGATAACTGCTCCTCTCTTCACCTTTGTGCTACCGCCCATGGCTTCGGGCTGCTCGGTAGAAACGAACATCGACATGATGGCCGCGGGTATCAGGTAATTTACAACGGACGGAATAAACAGGGTGAAGAAAGTCCAGAAATCGATGATACCTTTCTGCCAGACCATCAACGTGGTGATATCACCAAATGGGCTAAACGCCCCGCCGGCGTTGGCTGCCACCACAATATTGACACAGGCAATCATTATAAATTTCTTATTGCCGGCACCGACCGACATAACCACGGCGCACATTAGTAGGGCAGTTGTCAGGTTATCGGCAATGGGTGACAGGAAAAATGAAATAATCCCGGTAATCCAGAACAGTTGACGCAGCGAGAGTCCCTTGCTGACCAGCCAGGATTTAAGCGCGTCAAACACCAGCCGTTCCTCCATCGCGTTGATGTAGGTCATCGCTACCAGCAGGAACAGGAATAACTCGGCATACTCCAGGATATTGTGGCGAATCGCCTGCTCGGCGGTATGTTGATCGCCATGTTGGGTGTAGGCGAATGCGATCATCAACCAGATGATTCCAGCCGCCAGGATAACCGGCTTGGACTTGCGCAAATGAACAAACTCTTCCGACATGACCAGAAGGTAAGCCAGGATAAAGACAACCACCGAGGCATAACCGACCCAGTGCTGGGTCAGGTCAAGGCTCGTCGTGCTGGAAGCATAGCTATTTAACGGGCTGATCAATCCAAGGACGAAGATAGCCGGAGCCCAGAATCTGGTATTTCTGCAATCGAAAAAAGTTCTCATATTCACCCCGGTATCTGGTATGGAATGTTGTTAAGGAATAAACACAGTTTCGCCTATCTTCTCAGAAACACAGGTAAAAAATATACAGCTAAAATTTTTTTCTATTAATTTCGGGAAACTTTAATGCAATTCAACAGGCGGGCACGGTATCCGCAATAATAACAGTAATCCTATTTAACCTGCACATAAATCCTATTTAACCTGCACATAAAAAAGCCCGGGGCCGGCGGTGGTCACGACAGGCCGTCGCGCGTGAAGCCGGCCTGGCTTGATCCTCCGCGTGGCTTAGGGTCAGGTCTAACATTCCAACATGAGGGTGTTATGGCGAGCATTTCGGCGTGCACTACATGACAGCCAGTCGAGAGTGAAAAAGCACGAGGGTACCCGGTAATGTAGGAATGTTAGACCTGACCCCAGCCGTGCAGCCGTGCCAGCCGCGGTCGCTCGAGATTATGGACGAAGCGTTTTCGTCGACATAATAACCGCTGGAACCTGACACGAGTCGACCGGTGGTTTACCTGCCTCTGGTCTTTGCGCACATTAGTGGTGATCTGCTTCTATCTTGTATTTGATTGCGTGGGATACACCATTGGCAAAATCCCCGATGTTTTCATATTTCATTTTACTGGCAAATTCAACCAAACCGCCTACCAATAAGTTCATCTCCGCAATCTCTTCGTGCCTGCGACCGCAACCTTCGCAATGAGTACCTTCATGAGTGCATTTCCCAATGCATGGGCTAAATTTCATCGAAATGATTCTCTAATAGTTATTAGTAAAAAATGAGTTGCCAGTTCAGCAACTAAATATGCAGATGACATGCTAACAGAAATGTGAATGGTTAGTACAACTCCCGATTCCCTGTGCCGAAACCAGCCGTTTAAGTACGATGCATAAGATCCAGCACAGAGTAAAGATACACTCGCGTTGCGGTCATCATATGGGCGATTTCGACATATTCGTTTAACGAGTGCGCCTGTTGTAGCGTACCTGCACCAAAAATCACGGTGGGAAACCCAAAATGCGGTGCATCGGTGCCGCCAAAAAAGGCACCGGCCTCGGCTGAATCGCCGGTTATGGATCGAGTCGCACTTAGAACTGAATTTAAAACTGGATTATCGGAAGTCACATCGAGCGGCAGAACGTCGATGGTAGGCCCCTCGATCTCGAATCTGAACTGCGGATGAGATCGAACAACGGTAGAGATCAGGCCGTTTAGTTCAGCATAAACACCTTCACGAGTCTCACCGGGCAAGATACGGCGATCGACTTCAAGCTCGCAGTAATCCGGCACGGTCGAGACTAACGTGCCGCCGCGGATCACGCTGGCACCACAACGCCCGTGCCCGCATAAAGCATGAGCGTCCCTTGACATCAGTTCTTGCTGAAAGGCTTTAAGCGCATCAACGATATGCATCATGCCCTCGATTGCGTTGACGCCATCCTCGGGACGGCTCGAATGTACAGCCTTTCCAAGCGAGCGTACCAGGTAACCCACCTGACCCTTATGCGCTGAACAGACCTCCATGTTCGACGGCTCCCCGATAATGCCGTAATCTGCCCAGGGCCCCCTTTCGCCAAGGTCTTTGGAGCCGATCATCTGGTCCTCTTCGTCGGCGATGCCGGTTAGAATCAAATCGCCATTGAGCTCGATATCCTCATCGCGTATTACTCGCGCCACTTCGAGGTAGCTTGCCAACCCATCCTTCATATCGCAGGCGCCTCGGCCAAAGACGCGGTTGTTTTCGATTCGAGGAACAAATGCATCGGCATAGTTTTCATCGCCAACTGTGTCAAGGTGACCAGAAAGCATTAGAGAAGGTCCGCTACTCCTGCCTTTCAATACCCCCCAGACGTTCGGTCGCCCGGGTACAACGTCGCGCGAGCCCACCTCCAATCCCAGATCGGACATTCGATCGCAGTAAAACTCGGCCATCTCTTTTTCACGGTAGCCTTTTCTTACTTCCTGCCGGAAAGGATTCCTGCTGGGAATCGAGATCATTGTCGTGAGATCTTCGACCATGCGTGACCGGTCAATCTTGTCGCATAGCGCTGTGTATGTATCTGGATCTTTCATCTAAATCTATGCGGCCTATTTATTGAGTCAGGAATCAATGATAACCAGTTCTATGAGGGACTTATCCAGACGCTCCGGACCCGTTCGTGTCATCAGGTAACTCCCGCCAAGCAGCATGCCATTCTTATCCCCCAGCGACTGCATTGAGGAATGAATGTAAAAGGCCATACCCGGTTCGAGCAAGTCGTCACATTCATATTGAATCGTGATCTGGTTTTCCCAGACTGGCGGATAAGCCGCGGATATACCGACGCCGAAGCGCATCGGACAACAATCACCGAGACCTTGCTGGTTGAGCGCTTTACGATAGGCGAGTTCCATATCACCAATTCGACCACCGACCCTGGCCGCCCCCAGACCGGCATGGAAAGCATCGATACCGCCTTGCGCCATCTGCCGGATACGCGCACTCGGCGCTCCCAGGGTCAGTGAACCCATGGTAACGCACTGGTAACGACGGGCGACGCCCGAGAATTCCGCATGCACAAGATCCCCTGGCTTCAGTATGCGCGGCGATGCCATCGCATGCTGACAGTGAGCGCGAGATCCCGATGCCATCCATGTCGGGACGGCAAAATAATCGCTGCCGGCCGAACGCATGGCATACTCGATCTCCGCCGCGAGTTCTATCTCGGACATACCGACCCGGGCCTTATCGTAAAAGGCATCTATTCCGATATTCGCATACCTGGCAGCCTCCTCGAGATAGCGAATCTCCGGTTCCGACAACACGGTTCTCAACTTACCCAGTAACCGCCAGCAATCCATGAAGTCACACTGGTTGAGAGCGTCACGAACCTGATCGGCCAGCACCGCATTCATGACGGGACCGGACATATCCAAACCTATCGTCTTTCGTTCAAGGCCCAGATTGCGAATAGACCTTCCGATCAGGGTTGCGAGATCGATTGCACCCAGGCGAAACAGCTGTACTGACCCCAGTACCAGGCTTTCATCTGCCTGTGGTTCATCACCGTCGCGCAAAATCAAGGTCGGCTCATGGCCGTCCGCCGGCAAGATCAGGGCTTGTGAACCAATCGCGTGGTGTGTGTGCGCATCGTAGCCGCTAAAGTAGTAGATCAGCTCCGGCGAAGCACAGATACAGGCGGCAATATCGTTTTCATGCATCAGGGCCCGTGCACGCTTGAGCCGGGACTGATGCTCTTGAAGGGTAAACGCCCGGTAGTGCCATTTGTCTTTCATTACGCCCTGCCTGTATGAATGGATTTGCTATTAGAAATGACGCATTCGGGGTAATTTTACACAACCGCGCGCTCTTTTCCGACACGCGGTACCGGCCTGCCACCGTCACAAATAGCAATAGCCATCAAGATTTCGGTCGTCCTGGGCGCATCAGCCACGCTGACAGGTATTGCATCGATCAGTTGAACTCACAGCACATTCCGATCATTCGCAGCATAGTTCAGCGAGTTAAATCCTCCCAATACAGGTATGTGATAATATCTCCTGACTTCGATTCCATCTGAGCTATCAATGGCAAAGGAAAGTTTATCGGGCAGACTCGCTGTTATCCTGCACGCAGATGTAGCGGGTTCAACCGCGCTGGTTCAACTAGACGAACAATTAGCTCACGAACGAATTCGCGATGCCTTCGTGCGTTTCAGCGACACCATCGCGAAATACCATGGTCGCGTTCAAGAGCTACGAGGTGATGCACTACTGGCCGAATTCGAGCGTGTTTCCGACGCCGTAACTGCCGCGCTTGCATTTCAATCCGATCACCATGACCACCTGCAAAATATCAATGATGATATACAACCAAATATAAGGACTGGTATCGCCCTTGGTGAAGTCATAATTGCAGACAACACTGTAACCGGAGCATGAGTTGTTCTGGCTCAGAGAGTTGAGCAGCTCGCGGTACCCGGAGGAATATGCGTAACCTCCGCAATCACTGAAGCATTACCAAACCGGCTGCCGTTTTCGATAGAAAGTCTTGGTGAGCAGGCACTCAAGGGATTTGAAGAACACGTACGGGTTTACCAGGTACAGCTAGTCTCGGGTGAATCGGCTCCACCACCACAACAGAAAAGCAGTCGACAGGTATCACCTAAAAACTGGCCACGGATGGCTGTCGTCGTCGTGGTGATCATGCTGGTAGCTGCAGGAATTGGTTACTGGTCAAAAGGCACTCCCCCACCAGAACAACCGGAATTGGTGCAAAGCAAGACGCTTCCACTTCCAGACAAACCCTCGATTGCAGTTTTGTCCTTCGATAATCTGAGTGGCGACCCCGGGCAGGAATATCTGAGTGATGGCATCAGCCAGAACATTATCACCGGGCTCTCCCAGTTTCCCGGGCTTTTCGTTATCGCTCGGCAATCGTCATTCAGCTACAAGGGCAAGGCAGTAAAGGTTCACGAGATAGCATCAGAATTGGGGGTGCAATATATAATTGAGGGCAGTGTACAAAAGTCAGATAGCAGGGTCAGGGTGACCGCACAGTTCGTAGACTTAATGTGGGGATGGACGGATGATCCAGAAAAATCGGAGAAATTGTCACTCGAACATGCACAATCAGCCGTGTCACTGAACAACACAGACGCCGAGGCACACTGGGTACTAGGAGCAACCCTGATTTATACCGGGCAAGGGGGCAAAGACGCTCTGGTTGCATATGAGCGGGCGCTAGCCCTTAGCCCTAATAACGCTGATCTGTTGGCCGAATATGGATGGAACATACCTTATCTTGGACGAGCTGAAGAGGCTGTAAAATTGATCAGGAAAGCCATGCGCCTCAATCCAGTTTATCCGGACTGGTACGGCCAGGCACTAATGTTTGCACTTTACAATGCAAGACGCTACGAAGAAGTCGTTGCAGTTTCTAAAACAATTGACATTCGGCATGTCATGACACTTGTGGTACTCGCCGGCAGCTACGCCTATATGGGCCAACTCGACAAGGCGCACTTATCAGCAGCACAGGTTATGGAAATAAATCCTGACTTCACGCGTAGTTCGTGGCGTGAGGGACAAGTTTTTTCACAACAGGTTGCCCTGGATCACTACATGGATGGCCTTCGTAAGGCTGGGTTGCCATAAGAGGGTTACGCCGCCTCCAGTAGCGGATCGGCAGCTCACTGAACCTGAGCAGCCATTACAGTCGTGCGGAGGCCGCAAAGCGCACTGTGGCGCGAGAGCGCGATCAATGGCCCGGATACTCCGCAAGCGAATCCAGGAACGGTGGTTTCGCGCCTCCTAATATCACGATCTCCTTGTCTATCTTTTTCGCCCTCAGCAGCTGGCCTCTTATGATTGCGAGCACGAAGGCCACGACAAAAATGGCCGCGGCGATCAGGAAAATCGAATCTTGATACGCAGAATCTCTCGCGGCCATCACGCCAAGCCCGATTGAAGCGGCCAGCAACGTGACCGTGGTCACGGTCATCCACAGCCTTTTGCGCCGGTGCTTCCCGCAAACGGGGATCCTGACCTTTGCCGTTTTGCGGAAAATAAGGCTCACGATCAAGATCGGAATCAGCGCCAGGACATTAAAAACCAGGAACAGCAGCAGCATGGCAACCTGTAGCCAGATATTCAGATAAAGGATGCGCCGGGGTTTTCCCGGCTCCGCAATCTCGTTGCAGTGGATGCAGCGGCCCGGCATGTCGGCGCCCTTGCGCATCATGATCAGCTTCTCCTTGCGCCAGACCTTTTTCGGGTCGATAAACGTTTCCAGTTCACTTTCGGGTGGCGCATAGGGGTTGGATTCTTGTACGAGACCGTTTTCATTGCCGGGATTACTGACTATTACAGCTCAATAATGCCGCCCGCGCTGAAAAATTTTTTACATCACAACGACAACTCGGAAAACCCGGGAAATCGCGTTTATACTTGTTCGTTATACGTTGCCAGGACTGGAGCCGGTAATCACACACTCAGACGCCATCGACCCCTACCAGATACTCGGTATCGATTACAATGCCACCCAGGAGGAAATCAAAAAGGCTTATCGCCGGGTGGCAATGAAATGGCACCCGGATCGCAACCGGAATTCGAACGAGTCGAAACAACGATTCCACCAGGCCGCCGAAGCCTACAAAACGCTATCGAGGGGGGCTCGAGGCGGCAAGCGGGGTAAATCGAGGTCCGAGTCCCCGGGCCAACATCACGACTCCTCCGCCGAATCAGACAACCGATACAACGACGCAAGCCCGGGCGAGGAACGGGATCAGTCAGCCGATACGGTGTTCTGGGACGCGATGCTCGATTACGCGATCAAGCTCGCGCAGACCGGGTCGAACGAAAACGATATTACCGTCCATATCGGCAAGCTGGGCTGCCCCGAAAGACTGGCCAGGGTCATCGCCGAAAAGGCGTTCAATATCCATGCGCATTACAGTTCCGGGGCAGGCAAAAAGCGCAAGGGAGAGCCGGGTCGATCGACCTTCAAGGACGAAAGACTGCAAGCCGAATTGTTCAGGGCCTTCCTTGGGCCGCAAAGCTTTGTCTGGAGCCCCCGGGGTACCATCGACTATTACCTGGTGGCGTTCCGCGGGTTCGCGCAGGGCGCCAGCGCCAACCCGTTGACCTGGGTAAACGTAAACCGACGCCTGATCGGCATCCTCAATTTCTCGGTGATCCTGTTCGCCATGATTGCCGTTGCGGTGAGCTTTTTTCCGGGTCCATCGCAATACAAGCTGCTCTCCGACGCGATCATGTTACAGCTGCCGGTCCTGGTACTGCCCATGATGCTGGTATTGATGCTGTACCGGAAACTGTGGGTCGCCAGCCAGTTGGTCCTATGCGTCTATCTCGCCACCATGGTCTATTACAACACCGAGATGGCGCAAACGCTGAGTCCCGGGCTGTTCGAGATCATGACCCTTGCGGTGATGTTTTTTGCACCCTTCGTCTTAATCACCCTGTTTGCCAATTATCTCTATTACCGCAAAGCCCTGCGCATGATTCGCATCGCGCGGGGGTTGTTTACCGATCACCTCGATCAACTGGTGTGGATAAAGAACCGGGCCGGCACGTCTTCGAGCGCCGCATTTTTCTTTCTCCTTGTTTTTGTTGCCGCGCTGGTGCACCTGGTTCCGCAGCACTGGCAGGTTTCGGGAGCCTTCGGCCCTGCCGCGCCAGGCTCCGCTCCCGTAAAAAACGAAGCGGAGCGCAAGAGGATCAGGCTTCAAACCAGCGAGGCGGAGAAATTCTTCGATATCGCGGAATCCCACTACCACGCCGCTCCACCCGACTACCTGAAAGCGAAGATGGCCTATGACATTGCCGCCGATAACGGCTCGCTGCTGGCCGCCTACAAGCTCGGCTACCTTCACTTTACCGGCAAGGGCGCGGCGCGGGGCCCCGACCTCGCATTCGACTACTTCAACCGGGCGACCCGTGCGCCGCTGGCGTTTCAGCCGCATAGCCTGGAATCGACGACACGCTTTCTCGCCGAGTCGTACCGGAACCTCGGCATCATGTACCAGGCAGGGCTCGGCACCCGCAAAAATCTCAAACAGGCGAAGGCAATGTACCGCAAGGCGGTCGAGTTCGGCTCGACCCGCGCAAAGCGACAGTTTGAAAAGGTTTACGATTCAGGGTCCGATGCGGTTGCAGTCGACCTGGTCTTTCCCGATTACCGCTAATCCCGAATAAAGAAAACTTCCGCAACTGATCGAACAGTTGCAAAATCCGCCCTGATCAGCCGCCTGTAAACCCGAATTCCAGACCCCGCTATCGATTGGAGTCGCGCCCGGCAAAGGTAAATGGTATTTTGGCACCGACGACCAACATCCGCCGGAGTCGAAATTGCCGACCGTAGTATCACACCAAAAACAGTTCGTCTTCATCCACATAAACAAGGCGGGCGGCACTTCGATTTCGTCCCTGGTCGGCAAGTATGAGGAATGGCCTTTTGTCAAGCGATTGTTCCGCGCCTACGAAAGACGCTACCTGCCGCGCAAGTACAAGACATTTTCCTGCTGTGGCCAGCATTTCGTCGGCAACCATGCCAGCGCGCGCATGGTCAGGAACGTGCTCGGCGCGGAACTTTTCGATCAATACTACAAGTTTGCCGCGGTTCGAAACCCCTGGGATCGCGAGGTTTCGCGTTACTTCTACGCGCGCAAGACGCCGACACACGGGCTGCACGAAATGGCGAACCAGCTGGAATTTGCCGAGTTTATAAAACGGCGCAGCGATCGCGCGATCGGCAGGGAAGTCAGCAGCTACCAGTTCAAAAAGGTATCTGACGAGAAAGGGAACCTGATCGTCGATACCATCATCCACATCGAAACCTGGCCGAGGAAATGGCACCGGTGCTCTCCCGGATCGGCGTCGACCCCTCGGTTCATGTTGAGCAGCTCAATCGCTCCAGCCACAGGCCCTACGAGGATTACTACGACGATGAATCGATCGAGCTGGTGCGGCACTTCGCGCGCGACGACATTGCGCATTTCGGCTATCGCTTCGAGCGGGGCTAGCCTGCATTTCTCACCACCCTCCTGCTACGGCCGCCGATAAGCTCACTGTGGCGGTGCGTACTCCCGCCGGCCGGCTTAACGTAGTGTAAACTACGCCGGCGCCAGCCTCTGGTCCGTGCGCCCCACCACAGCGGCTTCTCGACGCCCTCGCGACGGACGGTGGTGAGAAATGCAGGCTAGGAGTTTGCGGATGCACTCATGATGTTTCCGCCCCCTCGATGCTCGTTTGCAAGATATCGGGGCGCGTGATGACGTCGGCATCACGTACCACGATCGGCGCATCGCTGTCGATAGCGAGTTGTATCAGCTCGCTGAGCGACGCGTCTTCCTTCACTCGCGGCGCGCGTGCTTGGCAACAAGGGGGATTTCGAGATTACCGTCGCTTCGCAAAATTCGATTGCGCAAACCCTGTTCCTGAACTGGGTAAAGCTGCTCGAATCCCGGCTTGAACGCGTTTACGTACGTCTGATCTCGGAGAAACTGAGCGAGTGTATCGACCTGTTAATCCAGGGCAAGGTCAATTACATGTTTTGCTACGCTCACGAATCACTGAGTCTGCCGGTCGACGAGAAAAGATTTACCTATACCACGATCGGCAAGGATTGGGTGATTCCGGTTACCGTACCCGACGCGGAAGGCGACCCGCTCTTCTATTTTCCCGGCAGCCCCGAAAAACCGCTGCCCTTTATCGCCTACGTCCACGATTCGGTGTTCGGCATGGCGATCGATCAGGTGATCCAGAACAATTCGCACCTTTGCTACCTCTCCAGGCGTTATGAAAACCCTTACTCACACACCCTCAAGTCCCTGGTAATGGAAGTGCTCGGCCTGGCCTGGCTGCCAAAATCATCCATTACAGCCGACCTCGATGACGGCCTGTTATGTCGAGCCGGTGACGAATGCTGGGATGTCGAATTTGACATCCGTATCTACTACCACCATGCCGCATCCTCTGCTCGAGAGCAGCCCATACTCGAAACCTCGCTGGAAATGGCCGACTCGCTGGTCGACTGACAGGCCGCGAAGACTCCCGGCCCTGCAGCCAGCCAGTTGTATTGCGCACGCAAGCGACTAAACTGGTTAGCCTGACTTCCGCAGCCGATACCCTTGATGTCCGATAGCTATCAACTCGTCGAAAGCCAATTGCAGCAACCGCTCCAAAACGGTGACGTGGTCTGCAACTTGTGCCTGTGGCGCTGTCGCCTGCGCCACGGTCAGCGCGGCTTCTGCGAGGCGCACGTGAACCGCAACGGCACGCTCTACAACCTGTCTTACGGCATCGTCTCGGCAATCGAGGTCGAGTCGATCCGCAACAAACCGGTGTATCACTACCGCCCCGACAGCCGGGTCATGTCGATCGGCAGCTACGGCTGCAACTTCCGCTGCAAGGGTTGCCACAACCTCGAGATTTCCTGGGGCGTGGAAGCACTCGACAAGCTCGCGCGCGGACAGTCGACCGAGGCGTGGATCACGCCGCAGCAAATCGTCGAAACCGCGCTAAAACACGGCGTTCAGGGCATCGCGTTCACCTACTCGGAGCCGGCGGTGTGGCTCGAGTACGTGCTCGACGTTTCCAGGCTCGCGCACGATGCCGGTCTGTTCACGGTGTATGTCTCCAACAGTTTTGTCACCGCCGAGGCGCTCGCGCTAATGGCGCCGCACATCGACGTGCTATGTTCCGACATCAAGAGTCTGTCGGCCGAGTTCTACCACGATATCTGCCCGCGTGGCACGGTCGAGCAGGTGCTCGGATCGATCCGCCGCGCGGCCGAGCTCGGCATTCATGTCGAGACGCGCACCAACGTGATTCCGACTAAAAACGACAACATCGAAGAGTTGACCGGCATTGCCGAATGGATTCGCGACAACCTCGGCGCGCATAGCCCCTGGCATGTGACCAGGTTCTTTCCGGCTTATCAGCTTTCGCATTTGCCCGCGACCGACGACGCCATCATCGAGCAGGCCGCCGAGGCCGCCCGTGCGGCGGGGCTGAGGCGTGTGTATGCGCATACCGATATTTCCTGCGATTGCGCCACCGAGAATGCGCCGGTGTCGGCCTGGGTGGAACTCGATGCGGCTGCGCTCAATTCGGTGAAGTCCTGCGCCGCATCTTGCTGCGGCGACGAGGGTATCCTCGTCAAAAAATTCGAGCGCGAGGCCGGACTTCTCGCCAAATAACCGTCACCCCTGCTTTCTCCGGAATGACTCCAGTCCCTGTTCATCCCGGCGAAGGCCGGGATCCAGCGGCAGAACCGGCTCTCTCGACAACTACTCTGGACTCCGGCCTGCGCCGGAATGACGGGAGGTGCGCCGGGACGACAAGGCTAATCCTTCAGCATCGACAGGATCTTGCGGACCGGAGTGGGCAGGCCGTGGTTGTCGAGGTCGTCGACATGGACCCAGGCGTAGTTATCGGCATCGAAAATTTTTGACGGCAAGGCATCCAGCTCGATGACGGCGAGCGATATATCGAGGCTGTAGTGTGAAAACTGGTGCCGTATCACGTCCCGCTGGATCGCTCCCGGCGCTTGCGCGAGTGACAGGAAACTCTGCTGCCACAGTTCGATCGCGCGCACCTCGTCGACCTCGGGCAGCGACCAAAGTCCGCCCCAGATTCCGCTCGGCGGGCGGCGCCACAACAGGACCTGGTCGCCACAGCGGTGCAGTAACATCAGCGTGCTTTTATGCGGCCGGGTGCGCGCCGGCTTCTTGTGCGGAAACTCGGCCTGGCTGTGATGACGGTAGCTCGCGCACATCGCTTTCAGGGGGCAAATTTCGCATTTCGGCTTCGATTTAACACACAGCATCGAACCGATATCCATCATCGCCTGGTTGAACTCGGCGGTGTGCTGTTGCGGTGTAACCGACTCGGCCAGGTACCAGAGTTGCTTCATGGTAGCACTCTGCGCATACCAGCCCGGCACGCGAAAGCAGCGCGCCAGCACGCGCTTGACGTTGCCGTCGAGAATCGGCCAGGTCTGCCCGAAGGCAAAACTGAGGATCGCACCCGCGGTCGAACGGCCGATACCGGGCAGTGCTTCGACCGCGTCGAATTCCTGCGGAAACTCGCCGCCGTGCTGATCGCGGATGATCACGGCGGCCTTGTGCAGGTTGCGCGCGCGGGCGTAGTAGCCGAGCCCCTGCCAGTGCTGCAGCACCTCGTCGATGCTGGCGTCGGCCAGCCGCACGACGTCAGGGAATCGGCGGATGAAGTTCAGGTAGTAGGGAGTGACCGTGCTGACCTGGGTCTGCTGCAGCATGATTTCCGAGAGCCAGACGCGGTAGGCATCCTGCCGCTTCCAGGGCAGGTCGTGGCGACCCCAACGGTTATACCAGGCCAGTACCGCGTTCGCAAAGCTCGACGCGTCGGCGTCCATTCAGTCTTCCAGGCTTTTCAGCAATTCCTTCTCTGCTTTCTTTTTTGCCTTCTTTTTCGCCTTCTTTTCCGCTTTTTCCTTCTCGACCTCGATCTGCTTTTCGAGCTCGCGCTGCTGCGCTTTCTTCAACTTTTTCTGCTCTTTCTTGAGCTGCTTTTCCAGGGCTTTCTTTTCCTTGTCGATGTCGGCCTTGAGCTTTTTCTTTTCCGCCTCGGCCTCCTCCTTGAGTTTCTCCTCTTCTACCTCGAGTTTCGCCTTCAGTTTCTCCTTTTCCTTATCGACTTTGGCCTTAAAAACTTCATCGTATTGCACGTCGATTTCCGGCGCGGTAAACGGTCCCTTGATACGCACCGGAATCTCGAGCCCGGCGAGTTCATCCGCCGCATCGCCCTCCTGGCCTTCCACGGTGCCGACGATCTTGGCATTAACCAGGTAGTCGACAACCTCGTCCTTAATGTCGGCGCTACCCTTGCCGCCGACACGCAACAACGGCGCCTGCAGGTCTAGATCCTTGCTCTTGAACACGCCGTTCCTGATCACACCGCTGATGGTCAGTGACGAAAAGTCGGTCTTCAGTGTCTTCTGCTTCGGCGGATCGTCGCCCCCCAGCTTTGCCCTGGCGGCGTCGATCGAGTGGCGGATATTGAAACCGTTCAGCGCGCCGTTGAGAAAGGCGAGGCTCATGGTGCCGTTGCTGTTCTTTTTGAGCTTGCTGAGCCATTCACCGCTGGTGGTCAGGTTGGCCTCGAGGTTGAGCTTGCCGCTGATGGGCGCCTCACCCATGTAGTCCTTGAGCAGCTTGCCAACCTGGACACCGTTTATGGTTTCACTGACGCCGTATTTCGGTAGCTCCGACCTGACGTCGACAACGACGGCGCTCTCGACCCGGCCGTTGTAGGCTTTCAGGCGCACCGGTTTCAACGCGACCAGCCCGTTAACCGCGTTCAGGTGCATTTCGAGGTCGGTGATCTTCATGTTCATCATCTTCAGCTTGGTAATCGCGAGATCGCCGTCGATATCAAGATCGCGCAGGATTTGCACCGGCAGCGCGATTTTCACGTCCTTGCCCTCCTTTTTGGTTTTTTTCGCCTTCTTTTTAGACTTGTCGGCTTCGGCCTGCGCCGGCAGTGAGCCGAGCAGCGCGTCGACGTCAACGACTTGCGAAGCGAGATTGAAGCGCAGCGCCGGGTTTGCGAAGTTGCTGAGCTGCAGTTGCCCGCCGATCTCGAACTGGTTGAGCGCCAGCTTCATCTCGCTCAGCGTCAGTTGTTGCTGTTCGATCAGGTACTCGACCCGAGTGTTGAGGTCGAAAACGATGTCGAGATCGCCGCTCGCGCTGGCGTCAAGGTGCAGCTTCAGCGGAAAGCTTTCATTGGGTGCGATACGGCCGGTGATGATGTCGAGGTCGGTGACGCGGTACTCTTCACCGGCCTGTTGATCCAGCCATAGTAATTTCAGGTTGTCAATTTCAAGCCCCGCGAAGGCGCCCTTGAGTTCGAATTCGTCCCCCTTTGGCGATGCCTGCTTCGGTTTAGTCGCGCCCGTCGCGCCGCCGCCACCGCCGCCGCTTCCCGCGGCCGCCTGTTTTACCAGGTCGTCCCAGTTATTGACCCCGACCTTGTTTCGAATCAGGTTGATTTCGAGATCGCGCAGAATCAACTTGTCGATTTCGGGGGCAAGACTCAGCAGCGACATGAGATCGACGCTAACGCTGACCAGTCCGACCCGGACCATTGGCTGTTCGCCAAACCCGGCGGCGTTGGAAAAGGTCATGGCGCCGAGCTCCATGCCGAGCGCCGGGTAAATCGTCAGTCCGATATCGCCCTGGAACTGCAGTTCGCGCCCGGTCTGCTCGCGCACCAGTTTCGTTATGTCTTCCTTGTAGGCATTGGCATCGAAAACCGCAACGAATATAGCCACCCCCGCAACCAACAGGAGAATCAAGGTGCCGAGGCCGATGAAAAGATACCGAATGAGTTTACCCATAACGTTAGAGTCGCTTTATACCTAAGCGCTGATCTGAAATAATGACGGCAATGTGGCACGAAACGGACCTTGATACAAGATCATGAGAAACAAACTAAACGACTGGGCAACCAGGACAAGAGATATTGGCCGTTCGCGAAGCGGGGATGATCGGCCATGGAAGCTGTTTGTGGTGTTGCTACTGGTTTTCCTGGTTCTGCTGGTGTTGCTCGGCATATACTGGAGCGCCGAACCCGATGCCTTCGACATCGAAACCGCCGCCGCGGAACGCGCGCCGTCTACCGATTCGCGCCTGACCACCGGCAGCTATACCACCAGCGCGGTAATCACGGCGATGGAAACGCTGCTCGAAAAGCGCGGCGGTTATCTCAGCAACGACATCATGCCGCCCTCAATCTGGCTGGATAACATTCCCAACTGGGAGTTCGGGGTTTTGGTACAGGTGCGCGACATGTCGCGTTCGCTGCGTAACGATTTCAGCCGTTCGCAGTCGCAATCGGCCGAAGATCCCGATTTAATCATCGCCGAGCCGAAATTCAACTTCGACAACAAGTCGTGGTTTCTGCCGGCCAGCGAGAGCATTTACAGGGAAGGCATAGACGCGCTTTACGGCTATCTCGATCGTCTGCAAGACCCCGGCAACCCGGAGGCGCAATTCTACGCACGCGCGGATAACCTGCAGGAATGGCTCGGGCAGGTGGAGAAGCGGCTCGGCAGCCTGTCTCAGCGCCTGAGCGCGAGTGTCGGCCAGGTGCGCCTCAACACCGACCTCGCGGGCGACGCCGAAGCGGTGCAGTCGACGCAGACCAGTTCCCAGGTCAAGGTGAAGACGCCGTGGACCGAGATCGATGACGTCTTTTACGAGGCGCGCGGCGCATCCTGGGCGCTGGTGCACTTCATGAAGGCGGTGGAGCGCGATTTTGAGTCGGTGCTACAAAAGAAAAACGCGTTGATCAGCCTGCGCCAGATCGTGCGCGAGCTGGAGTCGACACAGGAGGCTATCTGGAGTCCGATGATTTTGAACGGCAGTGGCTTCGGCCTGTTCGCCAATCATTCGCTGGTGATGGCCTCCTACATCTCGCGCGCCAACGCCGCCGTCATCGACCTGCGCAGCCTCCTCGAACAGGGCTAACCCCACAAAATGTCATTCCCCGATGCGTCAGACCGAGGCAAGCGGGAATTTTGCAGAGCCTGCTCAATATCCGATTGCAGGTTCTCGGTAGAGTAGGGGCCAGGCGAAACCTGCCCCCCCTCGTCAAACGCAGCATGCGGCTTTCCCGCACTACGCTTTCCTGCTGCCTTCACAATAGAGCTATCGCAAGGGAATTTGCAGTCAGAGCTGCAACAAGCCTAGTTGCTTGTATAAATGCGCATACCATGACACCCCAGCCGGTGGACGGTAGGGTCGCTGACTCCGGCGCCGTAGGTGCCGACCTAGCCCGGAGAATTCATAAATATGCGCAAAAATCG
>JAAEPH010000005.1 GCA_024232855.1 Gammaproteobacteria bacterium | reverse complement strand
GGCATTGCAGATGCATTCACCTTCTCAGATATTACTGGTACAGAAATCCGTTGGGGTCGCTGGTTTATTGCCAATGCCTTTGGCTCTGAACTTCAGGCGCTGCCAATGGTGGCTGAAGCGCAATATTACAATGGTACCAGCTTTGTATTGAATACCAATGACACCACAGGATGTACAACATTTGATGCGAGTCTTTCCGACTATACCGACAACCTGAGTGACGGTGAAACAGCCTTACCATCATCACCATTACCTGATATTTCTTCAGGCCTAGTCACATTTTCATTAACAGCTCCAGGAAGTGGAAATGATGGCTCGGTATTGATAAAAATAAAAACACAACCATGGTTAACCTATGACTTCAACGGTGATTTAACAGCAGACTGTGATTTAACAGAAGACGGTGATTTAACAGAAGACTGTGCCAGTGCCACAGCAACCTTTGGCATTTTCGAAGGAAGAAAACCGGTTATTATTCGACATCAGACGTACTAATTTTATTCAACAGTCAAAGAAATTTTCCTTGATGCATATTCAGGTGTGGTGCCTAAAGTTCCATATT
>JAAEPH010000004.1 GCA_024232855.1 Gammaproteobacteria bacterium | reverse complement strand
ATGCCCACAATCTGTGGGAACGTTTGAAGCGCTATGAGGTGGCGGTTTTGCTCTTTGCAAAACTGGCTCATGTATCCTTCACCAATAACAGGGCCGAGCGGGATTTGAGAATGAGCAAAGTTAAGCAGAAAGTATCGGGCTAGTAACAAATAACTATGCGATTGGAGATACTGACCCCGCAGGAGGTGTCGTGTTTTATGTTACCGACAATGGATTACACGGACTGGAGGTCGCTCCAGAAGATCTGGGACTCGCAGAGTGGGGATGTTACCGCACGGATTTAACAGGAGCCGATGGGACTGTGGTCGGCACCGGCGCTCAAAATACCACTGATATACTGGCAGACTGTGCTGAATCCGGTACGCCAGCCGCATTAGCAGACGCTTATGAGTTATATGGCTTCATTGACTGGTACTTGCCTTCAATAGATGAATTGAGGTTGCTATATTTCACGCCTGATTATGTGATAGGTATTCCCTGGGAAGAGCACTGGAGTTCCTCCGAGATCAATGCGTTTATGGCATATCAGCTGGGCATCTTCTCTGACAAGAGATCGCATGCCTCGAAGGATGATGAAAAAAAAGTTCGTCCTTTTCGGGCTTTTTAACTATTCATCCATTTAACCCGGAAATTTCATAAATTTGGGGAGCTCACGGGGACACACACTTTCCAATTGATTCTATCCTGAATCAGCGGGGATTGCCGCTGCCTCGCGATATATGAAGATCGGGCTCGACCAGGCGTTGAAGCCGTCTTCGGTGGTAACGCGCACCCAGATCGGGTTGTCGCCCACGGGCTTCAGCTTGAACTCGACGCTGCGCATCAGCTCGCGGCAGTCATTTCGCGTCGGCAGGCGAAAGATGCGGATCTTGCGCTCCAGGCCGCCGCCGTCGAGAACCACTTCGTCGAGTCCGATATCGTCGACGGTGAAGCGGCCCGAGACGTGGTTGCTGTCGATGACCAGCCGTGCGTCCGCGCCGGCCTCGACCCAGGCGTCGAAGCCGCCGAAGTTGCCGGTGGTGATGGTATCCCAGGTGACCCGGTCGTCGCCGACCGCGGTATTGCCCGACCACTCGTAACCGGGCAATGTCAGAAATCGGTGGTCTTCGTGGAACTCGGCCGAGAGATCGTTGACCTGTTGCCAGAAGGCATTGTTGATCTGAAAGTCATTGGCCTGGTGGCCGGTGGCGTCGAGAAAGGCGAGGTTGCGCGCGAACTCGAAATATTCGCGTGCGGTATTAATGCCGACGGATTCGCCGCTTTGCCCGTGCATGTCGCCCCAGTAACCGCATCAGCCGATACGGGTGTCTTCGGCGAGGGCATTGATTCGACGCGAACGCCAGCTCTAGCGCCCCTGTCTTGACGTGGCTGTAGATGCCGTGTTTTCCGCGGGGTGGTCGCCTATAATGCGAGTACCACTTGCCTGGATTTCGATTGTGCTGCAAATCTCCCGTACCCTGTTCGTTCCCGAAGACGAGATTGAAATGAGCGCGATCCGCGCCCAGGGCGCCGGCGGCCAGAACGTCAACAAGGTCGCCTCGGCGATTCACCTGCGTTTCGATATCCGTGCATCTTCGCTACCCGAAGTTTACCGGGCGCGCTTGCTGGCGCTGGGCGATCAGCGCATCAACAAGGAAGGCGTCGTTATCATCAAGGCGCAACAGTATCGAACCCAGGAAAAAAACCGGCAGGACGCACTCGAACGCCTGCGAGCGCTGATCAAATCCGTCGCCGTGACGCCGAAAGTGAGACGGGCCACCCGGCCCACGAGGAGTTCACAGAAAAAACGGCTCGACAGCAAAACCCAGCGCGGTAAGACCAAGCGCTTGCGTGCGCGGATATCCGATCAGTAGGCTGCGCTGGCTCGTTGCGGCCCTGTACGCATGGCGATACCGGAGTTTATATGCGAGACTCGCCAGGTCTTTCGATGGGGGCGTTCAGGATTATGTCTACCGACGGTAGCCAGTTGTTACAGCAAATTGAAGCGGTGGTCGGTGAGCCCGGAATTCTGACCGGAAAAGGCCTCGCGGGCCGCAGCGCCGGCATCTGGTCGGGAGGTGAATTAAAGGCGATGGCGTTGGTGCGGCCCACCACGACCGCGCAGGTTTCGGCGGTAATGAAGCTGTGCCATGCGGCCGGGCAAAGCGTCGTGCCGGCCGGTGGAATGACCGGGCTGGCCGGCGGTCATAAATCCACGTCGGCGGATATCGTGCTGTCTACCGAGCGCATGAACCGGATCGAATCGGTGGATGCGCATTCGCGTTGCATGACCGTCGAGGCCGGCGCCATCCTGCAGACCGTCCAGGAGACCGCGGCCGGTGCCGGTCTCATGTTTGCACTCGATCTCGGCGCCCGCGCTTCCTGCACTATCGGCGGCAACATTGCCACCAATGCCGGCGGCGTGCGCGTGCTGCGCTACGGTATGATGCGCGAACAGGTTCTAGGCCTCGAAGCCGTGCTCGCCGACGGCACGGTGGTTTCATCGATGTTCAACGTGCTCAAAAACAATACCGGATACGATCCGCGGCAGATGTTCCTGGGCTCGGAAGGCACGCTCGGTATCGTCACGCGCGCGGTGCTGCGCCTGCACGAGGCGCCCCTGGCGGTGGAAACCGCAATCCTGGCGGCGCCCTCCTGGGAAAAGGTGATGTCGCTACTTCGTTACTTCGACGCCGCCCTGCCCGGGGCACTGGGCGCCTACGAAGTCATGTGGCGCGATCACTACGAACTCAATACCGGTCCCTGCTCGAGCGTGGATGCGCCGCTGGCCGTGGACGGGCCTTACTACGTGCTGATGGACGTCTTTATTTCCGATGCCGATCACGGGCGCGAAAATCTGCAGGCCTTGCTCATGAACGCGCTCGAACAGGGAGATATCACCGATGGTGCGCTTGCCAGTTCCGAAACCGAGCGCGGCAAATTCTGGCAGATACGCGAAAACTTCGAGCCCGAGCAGGCGAAGTTCGGGGTGATTTACGGTTATGACATAAGCTTGCCGCTGGATGCCATGGAAGCCTATGTCGAAGCCGTGCGCGCGCGCCTGCAACGGCGCTTCGCCGACGCGGAACTGATGGCTTACGGCCATATCGGTGACGGTAATCTGCATTTTTCGATTTACCCCGGCGAACAGCGCGATCGCGCCGCGGTCGATGAAATGGTCTATTTCCCGTTGCAGGCGCTACAGGGGTCGGTGTCCGCCGAGCACGGCATCGGGCTCGTGAAGAAGGCCTATCTCGGTTACACCCGCGGCGACGCTGAAATCGAGCTGATGCGCAAGACCAAGCGCATGATGGATCCCGCCAATATCCTCAACCCCGGAAAAATCTTCGACCTCTAACGGACCGGACGCTATCGCCCCCTCGCGACGTGAAACGGTGAAATATGGGGGCAAGCGCGTCTGCTTGCAGTAGAATGGTTGGCCCTGGTCAATACGAACAGAGCAGAATAATGACCCAACACACTATCACCGGTTCCCCGGCCGATGCCGATGAACGCCGCGCCGCGCCGGCGCTGGTTTGCTATGAAGTCGACCGCTTGCCGCCTTCCGGCCTGGAGTTGTACCAGCAGGCGCGCGAAACCCTGCGCAAGGTCGCGGAAGTTATCGTGCCCCCGCGTGACGGCGCCTGTTTCGAGGTACCGGCCGGCTCATTTTTTCGGATTACCAGCGTCGAAGGCTCGCAGGTGGGTGATCTCAACCTGTGGAACCTGCATGATTTCAGCGAGCGCTTTTTCAGCGGCAAGACGCGCCAGTTACACGCGACGCATGTGAGCACCGGCGATCGCCTGTGGAGTAGCTTGCCGGGATTACGGCCGATGGCGACGATAACCCGGGATACGCTCGACTGGTATGGCTGGGACGCGGATGGCGGCGGCGTGCACGACGTTATCGGCACGCGTTGCGACCCCTACACTAATTATCTGCTGAAAGAGATCGATTATCATTACTGCTGCCATTCCAACCTGACGCGGGCACTCGCCGCGAAGACCGGGCTCAGCCTTGGCGAGGCCGAATTGCACGTGCACGACGTCATGAACGTGTTCATGTGTACCGGGTTTACGCACGATACCCACCAGTATTTCATGAAGGCAAGCCCGGTTCGTCCCGGCGATTACATCGAGTTTTTTGCCGAGATCGATTTGCTGGGCGCGTTGTCGGCCTGTCCCGGCGGCGATTGCGGCAGCAGCAACTCGGACGACAGCGCGACCTGTTACCCGCTCAAGGTTGAAGTTTTCCAGCCTGCCGAAGGTAGCCTGCCGGGCTGGAAGTCGCCCGAACGAAGCGGTTACTCGGGCACACACGGGACCTCGCCGGGTAACGATCTAAAACTCTGACGGCCCGAACCCTCGCGACGTAAAACGGTGAAATATGCAGGTTAACGGTAAGACACTGATTGCGATCGCTATCGTTGTCCTCGTGGGTTTGTCGAGCACGCGAACGCTCGATGATTATGTCGATGACTACACCAGCGAGGCAATCACCAACGCCGCCATTAGTTATGCAACCGCACGCGGTATCAATGCGCTGGTGTCGATGCTGCAAAGCAGCGAAGTCGAGGCCGGTGTCGGTATCGTTTCCGGCTCGATGACCATCGGCGAAGTACTCGATCCGCTGAACGATATGATCGAACGTTTTTCCACGGTCATGACCTGGGTGCTGGCTTCGCTCGCGGCGCAGAAGATATTGTTGTTGCTGGCTTCCCACCAGCTGTTTCTATACCTGGTTGCGGTGCTCGGCATTTCCGCCCTGTTGCTGCTCTACCACGGGCGCTCGCGAGCGCAGAGCCTGGTGTTACGATGCTTTCTGGTCGTGGTGTTTTTGCGCTTTGCGCTGGGTTTTGCGGTTGCGCTGAACAGCGGTGTCGACTACCTGTTCCTCGATCAACAGCTACACAGCAATGATCGCGAGATAAAGAATTTCCAGTCGAGTATCATGCGTGTCGAAGTCGATGCCGACAGCGACGATATCAGGGATTCGGTTATCGATTTCTGGCGCGGCCTGAGTCTTGATGAACTGCAACGCACAATCAGCCGCGGCATCGAGAGCTTCATCAACCTGATCGCGATATACCTGCTCAAGACCATCCTCTTGCCGCTCGGATTTTTTTACGCGGTTATCCTGGTGATTCGACAACTGTGGCGAATCGACCTCGAGGCGTCAGCCGCGAGGGCGGGCAGTTGAGGCGCCGCACGACTGCATGGATGTTGTGGGCGGCATTCCGTCGGCCGGCGCTCCGACGTATCGGGGTAGAGCACCAAAAGTAGGCGCTTTTAGGCGATGCAGCGGTCCGACGTATCGGCGGTCCGACGCTTCGGGCAATTGCCGAGGAAATCGGTGAGCGATACGGCTAGCCCGAATATCCCACCACCGTTCGTAGCGAGGGTGCGGCATAGTGCCGCCGCAGTAGAAGGGTGGTGAGATATGCGGGCTAACGCTCAATCGTGAATAACAGGTCGGCGCCCTGAAATTCACCGCTTTCGGCTTCGAGGTGCCATCGATCCGCCAACTGGTAACGCAGGGTAAGCGAGTTGAGCGATTCCGCCAGGCCGACACCATAGCTGACATACATTTGCGGTGACAGGTAGCGTCCGACCACCAGCGACGCCTGGTCGCCGGTATCATTGCTTTCGAAGTACACGTCGTCAAGGCCGAAATCATCGCCCAGCCTGTGAGCGAGGAAATTACCGCTGGCAAGTCCGAGCGCCAGTGCCGCACTTGCCATCGCGGCCCCCTCGCTGTCCGTTGCTGTCTCTACCGGATGCCCGAACAGCAGGTACGACAGCCTGTCGGTTTCACCCATTGCCGGAATCGAAAACAGTTCGATTTCCGGGTTCTGAAGCCTGCCTTGTGCTGTCAATCCTACAGTGACGTCATTCACCTGTCGCTGCGCGCGCAGGTCCAGGCCCGGGTTGGCGAGTGCGCCTCCGCTAAACAGCAAACGACCTTTGTCGATATCGAGGCGTTGTCCATAGGCCCGGTAGCGCCCCTCGCGGATTGTGATTTCGCCGCTGCCTGTGCTCAGACCACCCGGCTTGTCCTCGATCAGCAAGCTGCCGCCGAAGCTGCCCTCGAACCCGAAACCGATAAAGCTGACCTGCTCCCCCAGCGTCAGGTTTACCCGTGTCGAAATCTGCCAGCGTTGCTCCCTGGCCTCATCGCCACCGATGATGACGCTGTCGTTGGAAACCCGGGCGGCGGTGCTGATATCCTTGGGTTGCAGCCTGGCGTAAGGGAGTAGCAGGTCACCCTCGACGTGGATATTGTGCTGGTCGACGCTGATGTTCAGGTCGGGTGATACCGAAATCTCGGCCTCGGGTATGCGCGACACCTCAAAATCCTTTCCCTTGACCCGCAAGCTGGCTGACCAGTGGTTTGCGGAATCCAGTTGACTGCTGCCGTGGATCGACAGGTGGCCGTCGCCGGAGGCTGCCGATGCCCTGAAATTGAAGCGATTCGATTCGTCGCTTTCACCCAGCAGGCTTAGCTGCTCGACCTGCAGGCCGAGACGTGGAATTTTGAAGGAGGCCAGAGGAATTTTCGCCTGTGCGCTTAGCTGTGGCTGGGCCAGGCTGCCCGTCACCGCGAGATCGAGCGTGAGTTCGCCTTCCAGTTGATCGACCTCGGGGATCAGCAACTGGATCAGATTGATTTTCTCGAAACTAACCTGTGCGCTTGCCCGCAGCGGCTGTTGTTCGAGATCCAGTGTCAGCAACTGCGCCCGCGGTAATGTCATCTCGGCGACAAGGCCGCTGTTGTCGCCTATGCCGATTGCCGATCTGGCGTTAATCCCCTGTTCGTTCGCCGTCAGGGTCACACGCGCGTCCTGATATTCCCATTGCTCGACCCCCTGTTCCAGCAGTGGGTATTCCAGCCTGCCGCGCGCCGAGGAAAGGCGCAACTCCCCGAACAATTGATCGGGTGCGCGATACCTGAACTCGCCGCCAGCCTGCAGGTTGCCGTTGATGGTTAGCGGTGGCGCAATCCACGGAGCGAGCACAGACGCGATATCGAGGTCCTCTCCACTGAACGAGAGCGTGCTCGGCCAACCCTTGTCCCAGTTCAGCAGCGTATTGCCGCGAACAGCAACCCTGCCCGATGCAGCCATGGCTTCGATGCTGTATTCAAGACGTTCCGGTCCGCTGCTTTGCAGGTTTATTTCAATCTGATCAAGCTTCAATTCCGGCTCGAGCAGATGGATTGCGCCGTCGCTGAGGCGCCCGCTGAGTTGCAGCTGTGGCCGGATGACGTTTCCATTCGCATCGATATTCAATTCCAGCTCGCCGCGCACAATCTCGATTTGCGGGATCAAGGCGTCAAGCACGACCCAGTTACGCGCCTTGACGCTGACGGTGGCCTGCATCGATTGCCGCTCAAGGTCGAGTTGCAGGATGTCTGCCTGCGGCAGGATCGCCGAGCCTTCGAGCCGATTCCCGTTATCCAGGGCCAGTCGAGTCGTTACTTTTACCTGTCCGGGTTCGAGCAACAGGTCAAGCTCACCCAGGTGATAATCGAAGCTTTGCGGTTTCCCCGCCTGTAGCGGATAACGCGCGGTGGCTGCCGGAAATTCGGCCCCTAGTTTCCCGAGCAACGGCTTGTCGGGGCTGTATTGCAGAGCCGCGGTGGCGTTGATGACGCCATCCAGCTCCAGGTTCGCAGGTACCCACAGGCGCAACAGTTGCAGCGGAACCCGTGACAGGTCGAGGTCGATATCCCAGGTTTCTTCACGCTGCTGGAAGGAACTGCAGATTTCTGCCTGCCGGCTGGAGCGCAGGCACAGCGGCTCGCTCGATAAGGCGTTTGGGGAAAGGTTCAGTGCAGCCGGTGTGTGCAGACGCCAGGAGTCAAAAGCGTCGCTGTCCAGGTTGGCCGTGATCAGTTTCCCTCGCCAGCCCTGGTCGCGCAGTTCGCCCGCAAGTTCGATTTGTGCGCGGGCGCTTGCCGCGACCACGCTGGCCTCGATGCGACGCGCATTGGCATTGACGTCGATGGAGCGCAGGCGTTGATCCTGGAGCTCGATTTCCCGCGCCGCGAAGCGCGCATCCAGCTGCCGCCAGTTCAACAGGTCGAGTACGATATCGCCATCGATACTATCCACCGCGTAGTCGTCCAGGCGTAACGACTTACCGTTGAAACGGGCCTTGATGATGGGCACCCCGATTTCACCGCCGAGATGCCCGCTGGCGACGAGCTGCCCCTGAGCCGCGGGATAAAGTTCGGCCAGATCCCGGCTATCGAGCGACCAGTCGAGAGCGAGGTCCCCGGCGATCTGGCCATTGGCGATGATGCGGGTACTGCCCGATTCGAGGCGCGCGGATTCGATATCGAGAGTATCGTCGCGCCATTGCACTTCTCCCTGCAGCGATATCGGGTAGCCGCGCAGCCTGCCGCTCAAATCGGTGATACTGGCGGCGGCAAACAGTTTGTCGTCTTCGATGCGCCCCTGGCTCCTCAGGCGAGCGCCAAGACTACCGGGCCATTCCGCTAATAGCCTGGCGGGATTGATATCGCTTGCACTCACTTCGCTATCCCAGCTCAGCACCGGTGACCAGTAAAGCTGTCCTTGCGCCGCCAGCTCCCCGTCAAAAATGGCGAGTTGCAGCGTTTCCACGCGAACGCCGTCCATGAGGCGCGACCGGTCGAGGCTGCGCAGATCGAAGCGGGCGTTGAATGGGCCCAGTTCGGGTGAGTCGGCATCGAGATGTCCGCTCGCCTGCGCCGCACCTAAGTCACCCTTTGCCGATAATGCGAGGCTGCCGTGCAGGAGCGGTAATGCGGAATCGAGCAGGGCGGTGTCGAAGCTGGCGACTTCGAGATTGGCCTGCCAGCTCAGCTGTCCGAGCAAATCCTGCAACGCCAGCGTCAGGTTTGCCTGTAGCGGTCCGCGCGATTGCTGTATCAACCGCGTGGAGCCGAGGTCGCCGTCGATCCGGGCGCTGTTGTCGATGATGTCACCTGCCGGCAAGCGAGTTTGCCAGTCGATGCGCAGCGCGTGCGGGTAGTCTCCATTCGCGTCGACTTCACCCGCAAGGCTGATCTCGAAATCACTGACCTGGCTCTCGCCGGTGACAAGCTCGACAACGCGGACCGAGAAGGCTGAAATGTCGACCTGGCTGCCGCGGCTTGCTGCCCGCAGCTTTAGTTGTTCCAGCGTGAACGGATTATCTCCCCAGCTTAGCCGGAGCTTGTCGATTCCCAGCTCGTGTAACTGCAGATCGAGCGGTAAATCCAGTTGCGGCAGGCGCGTGCCGCCGGCCGGGATAGCGGAGCTGTCGCCGGATTGCAGCAACTGAATGTCGAGCTGCTCTGCCTCGAGCCGGGAAATGTCGATTCGCGCCAACAACAGGGCCCACGGATTCCAGCGCAGGATCACCCGATCGGCCGTCAGCCTGATTCCGTCATCATCGTATTCGACGCCTTGCAGGGTAATGCGGTCGTTCAAGCTGCCCGATAACTGTTGTGAGCGCAGTTTTCCCGGCAGCAACAGCTCGGTTTGATGGTAGATCCAGCGCAAGCCGCTTTCACTGGTCAGCAACCAGCCTGTGACCAGGGTGGCGCTCAACGCCAGTAAAGACAGTCCTGTCAGCAGGATGCGTTTCACAGGTCGGGCCCGATGTTGACGTGCAGACGCCAGTCCTTGTTGTCGGTGCTGATAGCGTTGGCCAGGTCGATTCGCACCGGACCCACCGGCGACTTCCAGCGCAGACCGAAACCGGCGCCCTGCTCAAGGTCGTCGCCGAAACTTTCGAACGCGTTACCGGCATCGATAAAAACCGCCATGCCCAGCTGATCGTTGAAATAGTGCTCGAACTCGATACTACCGATCATCAGGTGTTCTCCGCCGACGACATCGCCACCGTCATCGGTCGGACCCAGCGACTCGTAGGAATAACCGCGCACGCTTTGCGAGCCACCGGCAAAGAAGCGGATCGATGAGGGGAGTTGTTCGAAATCGGAGGTATAGGTCGTACCCAGGCTACCGCGCGCGATAAATCGGTTGCGCGCATCGATTGAAGTGATGAACTTGAGGCCGCCGAGTAGCTGTGTGAAACCGGTATCTGAAACAATACTTTCGCTGGCGCCGCGCACACCGAAATTGAAACGCAGACCGTCGAGTACGTTGATGAAATCTCCTCCCCAGGTGCGGGTCCAGCTGACTCCTGGAATCAACAGGGTGGAGTCGCCGAAGTCTTCCGCCACTTCGAATTCCTCCTTCTCGTAGGAAAGCGTCAGAACCTCGCGCCAGGTGTCCCGATTGTGATTAAAACTGATCGAAAGGCTACGCAGGGTACTATCGTTGGTATCGGTTTCCTCCCTTTCTTCGCTGATGCTGTAAACCAGCTGATCGGTGCGCGGATTTAGCACCGGCATGCGGTAGTTGGCGCTGACATCATGGCCGATTTCCGAAACCATGATCTCGCTGTCGATACGATGCCCGCGCTGGTTGACCCGCGGCATTCTCCAGCCGAACCTGGCGCGCCCCCCGGTATCGGTGCCGTAGCCAAGGCCGAAATCGTAGCGATGTCTCTTACGCGGCGACAGCGAAACCCTGATGGGGACTTCCCTGCTGTCGGCCTGTGGTACTCCCGGCGCCACCTCGACTACCTGGAAGTAATTGCTGTCATTGAGCGCCCGTTGTAGCAGGATAACCTGTCTCAGGCTGTACGGGTCGCCCTTTTGAAAGGGAATATAACGATTCAGGAATTCGGGCTCGAGCACATCCTGGTCAAGCGTTATTTCACCGAAACTGTAACGCGGCCCGCTTTCGAAATCGAGATAGATGCGCGCCTGGTACGCGTTGAGATCGATTTCAACGCGTGCCCGGGTAAATTTTGCCTCCACGTAGCCACGCTCGCTGGCGAGCCCGCTCAGTGCCGATTTGAGGTTTTCGTATTTGGGGTGGACGAGTACATCTCCCGGTTTCAGGGTATGCTCCTTGAGCATTTTTTGTAGCAAGGGGTCTTCTTTTATTGTGCCGATGATGTTCAGGTTGAACTCGGCGATGGGTAGACCGGGGCCGGTATCGATGACGTAGCGCGCCTGCCATTCGCTGGTCTCCTGCTCGGTCAGGCTGGAGGTGATTTCCGGTTGGTAAAAGCCATAGGGCTGGAGCGCCGCGGTAATTTCCTGATTGGCCTTCTGATGCAGACGGCGCATACGGCCATCGCTCATCAAGGCATGGTCTTTTTGCTGCTCGATACTCAGGAACAGGCGAACGTTGGTCTCCAGCATCTTGTCGATACCTTCGATTTCAACATGGATTACAGGTTGCGCCCAGAGCTTACCCGGGAACAGCGCCGCCACTAGCGCCAGTAAAATAATGCGGTATCTAGCCTGCATTTCTCCCCATCATCCTGCTCGGCAATTGCCCGAAGCGTCGGACCGCCGATACGTCGGGCCGCGGGACCGACGGAATGCCGCCCACCGGAGCGCCGGCCGACGGAATGCCGCCCACAGGAGCGCCGGCCGCAACATCCATGCAGTCGTGCGGCTGCCGATCTACTCGCTGTGGCGGGTGTGGCGCCGCTGTTTCTGCTATCGATTTTAACGCCCGGCACCGCGATCGATTACAGGCGCAGGCCGCCGTCAAGTTCGAGCATGCGCCCATTGTAGTAATCGTTCTCAATGATGAAGCGCACCGTGTGCGCCAGTTCCGTGACCGCCCCGGTACGCTGCAACGGCACCGCCGAGGTGATGCGTTCGTGGGCTTCGGGTTTCATCGACGCCACCATCTCGGTTTCGAATACGCCCGGTGCAATCGCTGCGCTGCGAATCTTGTGGCGCGCCAGCTCGCTCGCCCAGGTGGTCGTCAGCGCCGCCACGCCGGCCTTGGCGGCGGCATAGTTCGATTGACCGATGTTGCCGGCCCGGCTGATGCTGGAGATATTGATAATGACGCCGCCCGCGGCGCCGCGGATCATGCTGGAGGCGGCTTCCCGCCCGCATAGAAAAACACCGGTCAGGTTGATATCGATAACCTGCTGCCACTGTTCCAGCGACAGGCGACCGATAATTTCACCGTCTTTAACCTTGACCAGCATGCCGTCGCGCAAAATGCCGGCATTATTCACCAGGCCCGCAACCGGACCGAGGTGTTCCTCGATCGAGGCGAAGCTGCGTTCTACGCTGGTCTCGTCGGCGACATCACAGGTGAAGGCGTGGCATTGGCTGGCGCCGGCCTGGTTGCAATCCCCGAGAACCTGATCCAGCCTGTCCGCGTTGACGTCGAGCAGCGCCAGTTTTGCACCCTGCCGGGCGAGTGCGGTGCTAATGGCCGCGCCGAGGCCCTGCGCGGCCCCGGTGATGACGAAGTTGTTATTTTTGATTTGCAAGACGATATTCTCCGAGTCTTCGTTCTATTTTAATAAGTTGCCGGCGATATCCTGCCGGGTAACACCGGGCCTGGGCCACGGCATTTCCGGGATTGCCGCATCTCTTACCTGGCGATGGATTCTATGCATTATCCGGCTATGACTTCCAGTTTTTTGATGAGGCCCTGATCGTCGTAAGCAATTCGCTCAATGCCGCTGCGTTGCAGGTGGGTTCCGGACTCTGCGTTGTGTGCCTGCAGGCTGAAGTCGAAGCTGACGCGGTTATCGTTACATTTGAAATTTTCACAAAGCCAGAAAACGTCTGGGTAGCGCCTGAGGAATCCACGCATCATGTCTCCGATTGCCACCGGACCATGAAATTCGCCGATCGTGCTGGAGCTGTAGATAGCGTCGCCTGCGAACAGTGGGACAATCAGCTCGGGCCGATGGGAATTGGATAGCGCCACATAGGCGCGCGCCAGTTCGGTGGCTTCGGTTTCTGTCATTAATCACTCTCCTGTGGCAGTCGTCGGCAGGTTTTTTGCCTTACACGAGGACATTGATACTTTCATCTTACCGGATTCGAGCGGCCAAGCGCTGGTACCGATCTGAAAATGAGGTTGATACGCGTGCCGCAGGCATGCTTTTCGGCGTTGATGCCGTGGCGCCAGAACTCTACGTCGGCATCGACCATCGGCAAATTCTCGCTTTCAAGCCCGTCAAGCAGATCGTTCCGCATTGTGCTCAACCTTGTTTCGCCTGTGCGATCAAGTGCTGTTTCGCGCCGTGCGAAAGTTTCTTGATTTCCGCCTCGCGGCGACTTGCGCTGGAGCGGCTGTGGCCGTCCTCGCGGTAAACTATTTTCAGCGGGTTACGCCCGTTGAAATATCTGGCGCCCCTGGGCCCCTGCGAATGCTCGTCGAAGCGGCGTTCGACATCGGTGGTGATGCCGGTGTAGAGCGACGCATCGCTCGCTTCGATAATGTATAGCGACCAGTTGTCAGTAGCGTTTGTCATGACCAGTTTGTGGATTAAGCAGCATTATTGTAACCGCATCGGAAAATCCTTTCAGCGAGCCCCGGGAAATCACGGCACTTCTCAGAAAAGTTCTCGCAGAGGCGCGGAGGCGCAGAGATCGCTGAGGATATTTGCAGGGTGGGTGCCCGGGTTACCCTGTTCAAGGTTCGACAGCCATGGTTTCCCTCCGCGCACCCCTGCGCCTCCGCGAGAACCTCTCCCCGAAGCCCGCAGACTCCTAACCCGGAGAATTCATAAATATGCGCAAAAATCGCGCAGTATATTGATTTCACAAGGAAATATCCGAAGAAGTCTCGTATCGGTGATTACGAGCGACTGAGGATATATTTCTTGTGGAATCAATAGACAAGCGAGAT
>JAAEPH010000003.1 GCA_024232855.1 Gammaproteobacteria bacterium | reverse complement strand
CGGGTTGAGGTGTCAGGTCATTGGCATGCTGGATCAGGCCGTTGTAGACCGCACGTCCGCGAGTGTAATCGATAGTCGAAGTAAACTGGGGAGGGTCGGTCTGGTCGTCGGGCCCATGCAGCGATGCCGCCATGCGCACGGAGCCGCCTTTCTTCGGGGTTGCAGCCATAACGGCTTTGCCATCGGTTAGCAAATGTTCGGCGGCCACCAGCGATACGCCGGTTACCATCGATAGTTTCAGTACTTCACGACGGGAGAACCCGCCTTTTACCAGTTTTGCCACGAGGTCCTTGTCGGACTGTGTCAAATCCTTGTAATCGAGTTCGGATCTGGATTTATCGTGTTTCATTTTCGCTCCTCAGGTTGGATAACTCTATTTATAATATCTGGTGATCAATTAACGTATCCTTAACCCGCCGCTCAGCGCATTTTTTTATGACGGCTGTTAATGATCTGCTTTGAATAATAATCACTGGTAGGGCGACAGGTTACGGCGACTGGGGATTTTTGTCAAAGCCTGTTGCTAACGGATTAAACACGATATTTCGACTCAGTGGATGAACTCGCCCGGCTATTGGTTTAGAGTACCCGCAAAACCCGATTTCATCTCGCGCTGGACCCTACTTGTTCAAGACCCTCGGCACCGTCGTTTCACTTCTTCTCAGCTACGGATTGCCGCTGCTTGCCAACGGTTTGTTTTCGACCCTGCTCGGGGTGCGCACCCAGGTTGAGGGATTCTCGGCCACCCTGTTCGATATCGACGACGATACGGATCAGTGACTGAAAGGAAGCTGTAGCACATGACCCGCTCCCAGGGTGCTTTGACGGTTACTCATAAAAAGGTCTGGATGCTGTCCGGCCCGATCATACTCTCCAATATCTCCGTGCCCCTGGTGGGCGCGGTCGACACCGCGGTGGTCGGGCATTTACCCGAGCCGCAATCCATCGGCGCGGTTGCCCTGGGCGCATTGATTTTCAGTTTCCTCTACTGGGGATTTGGGTTTTTGCGCATGGGGACAACCGGATTCGTCGCGCAGGCCTACGGTGCCGGAGACTGGCAGAACCTGTCCGATACGATACTGCGCGTGTTGCTGTTGGCGCTGGTCCTCGGATTGGTCACGATTCTCGCGGCGGCGCCTTTGATCGAGCTGGTGCTCTACCTGATCGACAGTAGCGCGAAGGTTGAGGCGTTTGCCGGCGATTATGCGGGCATCCGCATCTTTAGCGCGCCGGCGGTGCTTTGTGTCTACGCGTTTACCGGGATCTTTATCGGTATGCACAACACGCGTGCGGCATTTGTGCTGCAGCTGGTTTTGAACATCAGCAACATGCTGCTCGACCTGGTGTTCGTGCTCGGCTTCGGCTGGGGTGTCGAGGGTGTCGCGCTGGCCTCGGTGATTGCCGAGTACCTGGCGATGGTAGCGGGCTTCCTGCTGTTGCGCCGCCCGATCAGGAACGCGTTAACCAGCCATGATCGCACGCGCCTGCTGGCGCGCGCCGAACTGTTGAAGCTGTTTACCGCGAACGGCAATATATTCCTGCGAACCCTGTGCCTGTTGTTTGCTTTCAGTTATTTCACCGCGAAAAGCGCCAGCCAGGGCGAAGTGATACTCGCGGCAAACACCATCCTGCTGCACCTGCAAAGCATCATGGCCTACGGGCTGGACGGATTTGCGCATGCGGTGGAGGCCCTGGCCGGCAGCGCCTATGGCGCCGGCAGATTGCGCGTTTTCCGCCGCGCCGTCGCCCTGACCAGCCTTTGGGGCGCACTTTTCGCAATTTTCGCCGGGATTGTCTACCTGCTGGCGGGTGAGTCGATCATCAACCTGTTCACCAGTATCGACAGCGTAACCGAGACGGCTTTGCGCTACTTGCCGTGGATGGTCATCGCGCCGATT
>JAAEPH010000002.1 GCA_024232855.1 Gammaproteobacteria bacterium | reverse complement strand
GACATCTGAAGCATGTATAGACCTATCTCCAGAATAGCTCATAATACTATTTGTAGCATTTTTTTGATGCCATAGACCTAACAAATGACCAAATTCGTGGATGTTTGTTGTCATTCTAATTTGTGCGCCAATCCTAACTTGTCTACCACCAAGCTCTGCCCATCCTGCAGCACCATCATATAAACATTTAGAGAGACAATTACTTAAATTAAAATCTGCATTGCCTGATCTATTTGTTAGCGATAAATTAACACTTACTGAATATTCAATACCATCTACAGTTGCAGATGCTCCATTCCAATCTTTATTGACACTATCAATAAATGCTTGAGCTTTATCTCCTGCAGCCCCACTAAATACTTTACCATTGATAATCATTTTCATCTTACCATCTGATTCTTCAATAGTAATATTTTCATTAAAAATCATGTTGCCATTTATTTCTACATCGTTACTTACATCTTCTGGTTCTGCTGTGGGAATGCCGTCAGAGCTACTACTCCAATCAGCACTAACAGCAACAAATGCAGCACTTCCAGCCCCATTAGCAAACTTACCACCCGTAATCTTAGAAATAGTACCACCGATCAATGCAGCAGTCATAACTTTAGTCATTCCCTCACCACTTCCACCACCAATAGCTGCACCTAAACCAGCAGATGCAAATCCCCTACCAGCATTACCTCCTTGAATATCAGCAGATATTCCT
>JAAEPH010000001.1 GCA_024232855.1 Gammaproteobacteria bacterium | reverse complement strand
AATCTCGCTTGTCTATTGATTCCACAAGAAATATATCCTCAGTCGCTCGTAATCACCGATACGAGACTTCTTCGGATATTTCCTTGTGAAATCAATATACTGCGCGATTTTTGCGCATATTTATGAATTCTCCGGGCTAAAAGCAGGGAAGATATCGATGTCCCTCTTTCATTAGTATAATAAAGCCGATTTTATACCCACTGGACCTTTACTAATGTTTGAAAATATCGCCGAATCCAGATCCGACCCCCTGCTGCAGCTCATCGCTGACTACGCCGCCGATACGCGTCCGGATAAAATCGACCTCGGCGTCGGCGTGTTCAAGGATGAAAACGGGCAGACGCCGGTGCTGGCATCGGTCAAGGCCGCCGAGCAGCGATTGGTGCAGGACCAGGAATCAAAATCCTATGTCGGCATGCTCGGCGACCTGTCGTTCGGCCGGGCAGTAAGCGAGCTGGTGCTCGGGTCCGATCCCGCATCCGGCCGGTTAACCTCGCTGCAGACACCGGGCGGATGCGGCGCGCTGCGTCTGCTGTTCGAAACCGTGAAACTCGCGCGGCCCGATGCCATCGTGTGGCTACCGTCTCCGGGCTGGGCTAACCACCCAGCCATCGTCGACGGCGTGGGATTGAAGTTCGAAACCTATCCCTATTACGATCCCACCACCTCAAATCTACGGTTTGACGACATGCGCGAGCACCTGCAGGGCTTGTCGATTAACGACGTTGTGTTGCTGCATGGCTGTTGCCATAATCCGACCGGGGCCAACTTAACACCCGAGCAGTGGGACGAGGTGGCGGAGCTGGCCGTCGAGCGTGGGTTTTTACCGTTCGTCGACCTCGCATACCAGGGATTCGGCACCGGGCTGGACGCCGATGCCTACGGTGCGCGCCGTCTCGCCACGCGCGTGCCCGAGCTTCTCATTGCCTATTCCTGCTCAAAGAATTTCGCGATTTACCGAGACCGCACCGGCGCCGCACTGACCCTGTCGGCGGGCACGGACAACGCCAAGCGCATCCTTGCGCAAATGACGCGCATCGCGCGCGCCGACTACTCGATGCCGCCGGACCACGGGGCTGCCGTGGTGAGCACTATCCTGCATGACGAATCGCTGAGAGCGCAATGGATGCAGGAGCTCGAAGCGATGCAGCAACGGCTTTCAGGCATTCGCGCGGGTGTCAGTGCCGCGTTTCGCCAGCGCCTCGGCAATGACCATTTTGACTTTGTCGCCACGCAGGAGGGTATGTTTTCACTGCTCGGCCTTGCGCCCGAACAGGTTGCGCGGCTGCGCGATGAGCACGCTATCTACATGGCGGGCGACAGCCGTATCAATATCGCCGGGTTGAGTGAGGCGCAGATACCGGTATTCGTCGAGGCGGCGGCAAATGTTCTTTAACCCAGAAAAATCACAAATTATGCACGATCTCGCTTGCCTATTGATTCCACACGAAATATTCCCTCAGTCGCTCGTAATCACCGATACGAGGCTTCTTCGGGAATTTCCTTGTGAAATCCCATTTTTTAAACAATGGCCTGCGCGACATTCGTGCAAATTTATGAAATTTCCGGGTTAAATAAGTCCCCGGCGTTGAGCGCGACTCAGCGGTTTAGTCGGGCGCGCTTTCGGTTTTTATTCTTCAATCGTACCAGGCAGGATCTTGTTCAGTTTTTTAAGAATATTATCAAGAAATTCATGCTCTTCTTCACTTAGACCGGCCAACAGTGATTCTTCGTAAGAGAGCGCGAGTGGTGACACCTCTTCATAAACTTCACGTCCATCGCTGGATAGAGACAATACCGAGCGGCGTCGGTCTTCGCTCGAAAAGCGGCGCTCCAGACGGTTTTTTGCGAGAAGATTTTTTACCGCTCGAGATACTGCGACCTTGTCGAGCCCTGTTCGATCAGAAACCTCAACCGCTGATAAATCAGAATTTTCACCAAGAATGGCAATCACCCGCCACTCGGGCACAGATAGAGAAAACTTTTTCTCGTAACGTTGCGCTAACGATCGACTAACTCGGGTTGCAAGAATTACCAGCCGGTAGGGCAAAAAACGTTCCAGGATTAATAGCTTTGAAGTCATGATTGCTGATCCTTCTCTCTTTGATGTGGCGTAAATTTGATCGCGACGGCAAGGCGCCAGTTTCACTGTTTGAAATAGTAACTTGCAATTAGTTTCATATGCAACTAATATGGTTACATATGAAACTAATTGCCTTTTCACTTTGATCCCCCGTGATTGAAGTGATTTTCAACTATGTCGAGGAGGCTGGATAGATGGCTGATTTATTTGAAAACCCGATGGGGCTCGATGGCTTTGAATTCGTAGAGTTTGCCTCACCGACACCGGGAGTGCTTGAGCCAGTATTCGAAATGTTAGGTTTTACGGCCGTGGCCGGACATCGCTCGAAAAATGTCACGCTTTATCGCCAGGGCGGGATAAATTTTATTCTCAACGAGGAAAAGAATTGCTACGCATCGTATTTCGCCGAGGAACATGGCCCCAGTGCTTGCGGCATGGCCTTCAGAGTCAAAGACAGCCACAAGGCCTATGAGCTTGCTCTACAGGCAGGCGGGCAGCCAATAGACATACCAACCGGACCGATGGAGCTTCGTTTGCCAGCCATAAAAGGTATCGGTGGAGCTCCGCTTTATCTGATCGACAGGTACGCGGATGGGGCCAGTATTTACGATATCGATTTTGAGTACTTTGAGGATGTCGATCGCCATCCCGTGGGTTGTGGTTTTAAGGAACTCGATCACCTGACACACAATGTTTACCGGGGACGGATGGAATTTTGGGGAAGTTTCTACGAGAAAATATTCAATTTCAGACAAATCAGGTACTTTGATATCAAGGGTGAATACACCGGGCTGATGTCGAAGGCAATGACCGCACCTGACGGTAAAATCCGGATTCCGTTGAATGAGGAAGCCTCCCAGGGTGTCGGCCAGATAGAAGAATTTCTCATGACCTACAACGGAGAAGGCATCCAGCATGTCGCGTTGAGTTGTGACGATATCCTGTCCTGTTGGGATGCACTCAAGGCCCGTGGGATTCCGTTTATGACCGCCCCGCCGGATTCGTATTACGAAATGCTTGACGATCGGCTTCCAGATCACGGTGAACCCGTCGATGAACTCCGTGCACGCGGGATTTTGCTCGATGGTTCAACGGATAAAGATGACAAGCGATTATTGCTTCAGATTTTTTCGGAAGCTCTGGTTGGCCCCGTGTTCTTCGAATTCATCGAACGCAAACGGGATGAGGGCTTTGGCGAGGGTAATTTTCATGCCTTGTTTGAATCGATGGAACGCGATCAGCTGAGGCGCGGGGTGTTGACGTCAGACGATAGTAAATCCACTGCTTAGGGGGCAGCTTATGAAAATCCAAAAAATCCATCATGTCGCTTATCGTTGCAATAATGCCAAAGAAACGGTGGAGTTTTATCGAGATGTCATGAATATGGATCTCGTTCTGGCTATTGCTGAAAACCAGGTGCCCAGCACTAAAGAACCCGACCCCTATATGCATATTTTTCTGGATGCGGGTATGGGGAATATTCTGGCCTTTTTCGAAATTCCCAACTCGCCGTCGATGGGACGCGATCCCAACACGCCCAGATGGGTGCAGCATATCGCTTTTGAAGTTGAGGATATACCGGCACTTATCGCCGCCAAGGAAAGGGTTGAAGCGCATGGTCTCGATCTTATTGGTCCCACGGATCATGGTATTTTCCAGTCCATTTATTTTCACGATCCTAGTGGTCACAGGCTGGAACTGGCGGCTAACGTAGGCACCCCCGAAATGATGCAAAAATTGCATGAAGTTGCTCCGTTAATGATAGAAGAATGGGATGTCACAAAAAAGGCGCCCCGGCATGCGGCCTGGTTACATGAGAATGAGTTTGGAGGAAAAAAATGAGACTTGCGTCGCTGAAGAAGGGGCGCGACGGCTCACTGGTGGTTGTATCAAGCGGGCTATCTCGGATGGTCTCGGCTGCTCAGATTGCCGAGACATTGCAGCAGGCAATGGATAACTGGAACGAGGTATCGCCGCAGCTCAGCGATTTGTCTGCCTCGCTTGAATCGGGTGCAATCAGTGGTGAACCATTTGATGAAAGCCAGTGCAGTTCACCGCTGCCGCGGGCTTATCAATGGGCAGATGGCTCCGCTTATGTCAATCATGTAGCGCTTGTGCGCAAAGCCCGCGGTGCAGAAATTCCTGCGAGTTTTTGGACCGATCCGTTGATGTACCAGGGGGGGTCCGACAGCTTCCTCGATCCTCATGGGGCTATTGTCATGCCAACTGACAAAAGCTGGGGCATTGATTTTGAGGCCGAAGTTGCGGTCATTACCGGCGATGTACCCATGGGCACGAGTACCGAGCAGGCACTGCAACATGTGAAGCTGATCATGCTGGTCAACGACGTATCGCTAAGAGGCTTGATTCCCGCTGAACTGGCCAAGGGTTTTGGGTTTTTCCAATCCAAACCGTCAACAGCCTTTAGCCCTGTCTGCGTAACACCCGACGAACTGGAAGATGCCTGGTGCGAAGGGAAATTACAGCTTCCGCTGAGATCAGTTTATAACGGAGAGCTGTTTGGGATGCCGGATGCTGGAATAGATATGACATTCAATTTTGCCGAATTGATTGCGCATGCCGCAAAATCGAGACCACTCATCAGCGGAAGCATCATCGGCTCCGGTACCGTATCGAACAAGTTGAACGATGGCCCTGGAAAACCACTTTCGCAAGGTGGTGTTGGGTATAGCTGTATCGCTGAAATTCGCATGATTGAAACCATCGAACACGGCGAACCTAAAACAAGCTTTATGAAGTTTGGAGATACCATAAAGATAGAAATGCTGGATGGGAAGAACAACTCATTGTTTGGTGCAATTGATCAACGGATCGAACAAAAAGCAAGCTAGAGGAGTGCCCTGGAATCGGCAACAAGCTGGGAGGATGGCACCGCAGTAAGTATAGAAGATATAGACGCCCCACCCTAATCATAACCGAGGGCTACCATCCCGAAGAGGCCGAAGCCGAAGGGGTCGGACCAAGATAAGTCATTGTTCAGCCTAGAAATATTGTCATATATCGGCGATATTACGGCTTAGAGCCACCAATTTAGCACTAATTCGCAGCATATAGGACAGCGGTCTCCTTCAACTGATATCCGGACCTCAGCTCAATGCTAATCTGTCCTTCGTTGTTGTAGTCCGGTTGTCTGCTTCTTGCGATGACAGCGGTAAACCTGCGGTTCAGAATTCGGTGATCGCGTAGCCCTTGAGGATGGCCCGCGTGGCGGCGGCGTGCAGTTTTGCGGGCGCGACGCGGGTGACGGCCGCCAGGAGCTTGTCCTGGCTGCAAAATCCCGCCAGCGACGTTAGCGCGCCGAGCGCGACCATGTTGGTGGAACGAAGATCGCCGAGCGCGCGCGCGGTTTCGCTGATCGGCAGGTAACGCACCTCGTGACCGTTCAGCTCACACAGTTCAGCCAACGGGCTATCGACCACCACCAGGCTGTCCTGCCGCAGCAAGTCATTGGACGCGGTGGCGGCGATGTCATCCAGTATCACCAGGTAGTCGAGATCGCTGGCGAGCGGGTAATCGACCCTGGCGTCGCTCGCGACCAGGTCGGCGCGGCTCAATCCGCCGCGCGAGGTCGGTTCGTAGCTTTGCGACTGGGCGACGTTCAGCGCCTCGTGCCCGAGGGCGTCGGCGAGGATGCGCCCGGCGAGCAAAATCCCCTGGCCGCCGCTGCCGCTGATGCGAACTTCGAAATCAGGCATGGCCGCGTTCCCGTTTCATCGCCTCGATATGGCGGCGCCAGGATTCGGCGTACTCGGGCCGGTCATTTTTTGCCAGCACGCCGGTTTTGATCTGGTGCGGGCGAAACGGCTGGTCAACCGCGTCTTCCAGGAAATCCGGCCGTACCGAGGCTTTTTGCGTCAACACCATCTCGGCGGAGCTGCCGAGGTCGTTCTTGCGCCCGAACACCTCGGTGCAATCGGACATGACCTCGATGAACGAAAATCCCTCGTGTGCCAGCCCCTGCCTGAGGACATCCTTCAATCCGGGCGTTTGCAGCGTAATCTCGCGTCCCACCATGCCGGCGCCGGCGGCCTCGGCGAGCGCGCAGGCGTCGAAAACCGGCTCATGGTTGCCGTAGGGTGTCGTCGTGGTGTAACGCTCGCTGCTCGTGGTCGGCGAAACCTGCCCGCCGGTCATGCCGTAAACCTCGTTGTTGAGCATCATGCAGGTGATATTCAGATTACGCCGGCAGGCGTGGATCAGGTGATTGCCGCCGATCGCGAGGCAATCGCCATCGCCGGTGATGACGATCACTTCGAGATCGGGCCGCGCCAGTTTCAAACCGGTGGCAAACGCCAGCGGGCGGCCATGGGTGACGTGGAAAGTATTGGCGTCGATATAGGCGCCGAGCCGTCCCGAGCAACCGATGCCCGAGACAAACGCCAGCCGGTCCTTGTCGATGTCGAGTTCGTCGATCGCCCACAACAGCGCACGCAGCGCGATGCCGTGCCCGCAACCCGGACACAGGAAGTGCGGGAACAGGTACTCGCGCAGGTAATCGCGAATGTTGAACTGCTTGCCAGCTTCATTCATTGTCGGCCAGCTCCCGTAATGAGTTCAGAATTTGCCGCGGCGTAATGGTTTCGCCATCGATGCGATTGAGACCGTCGACGCGGCAGCCCGCGGGCCGGTAACGTTCGATTTCGGTGATCAACTGCCCGGCATTCATTTCCGCGATCAGCACGCCGTGCTTGCCACCGACGATCGATTCGAAGGCGGCGACCGGAAACGGCCACAGCGTAATCGGTCGAAACATGCCGACCCGGACTCCCTGCTCGCGCGCCTGCTTGATCGCGCGCCGCGCGGCGCGCGCGGTAATGCCGAAGGCGACCACCAGGTAATCGGCGTCCTCCGTGTCGATGGCCTCGAAGCTCTCGATCAGGGCGTTGTGGATTTCGAGTTTATCCAGTATGCGCCGCATGTACTGATCGACCAGTTCCGGGTCCTGCGTCGGAAAGCCGTTCTCGGCGTGGGTCAGACCGGTAGTATGGGTGCGGAAGCCGTCTCCGGGGCGTACCATTTCCGGAATCAGGTCGTCACCGCTGGCGTAAGGCTGAAACTCCGGTTTCGGGTCGGCCGCCCACTTGCGATTGGCAATCTCGATATCCCCACTGCCGGAAAGGCTGACCTGCTCGATCAGGTGACCGAGGGCTTCGTCGTACAACATCACCACCGGTACGCGCAATTGCTCGGACAAATTGAACGCGCGAATCGTTTGCGCGTAAATCTCGGGCACCGAATCGGGCGTGATCACCACGATCGGGTGATCGCCGTGGGTGCCCCAGCGCGCCTGCATGACATCGGCCTGCGCCGGACGCGTGGGCAATCCGGTGCTGGGGCCGCCGCGCATCACGTTGACGATGACACAGGGAATTTCGGCGCCGGCGGCGTATCCGATGTTTTCCTGTTTAAGGGAAAATCCCGGCCCGCTGGTCGCGGTCATCACCTTCATGCCGCCCATCGACGCGCCCAGAATCGCGCCCATCGACGCAACCTCGTCTTCCATCTGGATGAACACACCATCGACGCGGGGCAATTCGACCGACATGCGTTCGGCGACTTCCGAAGATGGCGTAATCGGGTAGCCGGCATAAAAACGGCACCCGGCGGCGATCGCGCCGAGCGCGCAGGCATGATTTCCAGGCAGGTTCACGGTTTTGGTTGGGGCGGAATCGGGCATCTTCCTGGTTAACCGTGTCAGTTCCTGTACTTGAGTTCGATCGCGAAATCCGGACACAGGCGTTCGCAGATACGGCATAGCGTACACATCTCCGGGGCGTGCAAAACGGCGATCTGTTGCTCATCGAGGCTGAGGCAGCGCTCGGGGCAGAACTTGACGCAGATATCGCAGCGCTTGCACCAGGCGCGATTGATGACCGGCAGTTCGAATTCGACCTCGTGCGCCACCTCTTCGACCGGGATGGGCATCTCGATGCCCTGCCCGGGATCGAAATCCGCCGGGTTATGGGTTTCAACCCAGTCGCGGCCGCGGTCGAATGCCTGCATGTTGATATCGATGGCTTTCGGCGGCGCGAACATCCTGATGGCTTCGCGCCAGTCGTCGGCGGGAAAGTCCAGCGTGGTCGACATCATGCCCAGCAGCAGCGTATTACCGGCCTTGGTGTTGCCGAGTTCGTGCGCGATCTGGCCGGCATTGATGGCATAGCAATTCGCCACCTGGGCGATAACGTCGGCCACGCTCTCGCGCGCATAGCCGCTGCCGGCGCCGTGTTTGCGGTCGCGGCAGGCGAAGGGTGGCACGATTTGCTGGGTGTCGGCGATGAAGATACCGCTTTCGGGCTTGAGGTACGACAGCCAGCGCAGACCTTCGGCCCATTCGAGCGCCACCAGAACGTCCGCTTCGCCGAGCGGGATCGTCGGCGAATAAACGGTCTCGCCGAAGCGCACGTGACTGAATACCGAGCCGCCGCGCTTGGCCATGCCGTGCACTTCGCTTTGCTTGACCTGGTAGCCCTGGCGCTGACAAAGTGTCGCCAGCACCTTGGACACCATGATCACGCCCTGGCCGCCGACCCCGACGATGAGCACGTTGACGGGGCTTTCGGCTGGCTGCATAGCTAACGCCGACTGCATCTCGTCCGACTCCTGACCGGCGTCAGTATGGCTCGAATCAGGCATTGGTCTCGAAGGCCGTCACCGGCAGGATGCAGTTAGTGGTGCTGACCTGGGCGCAGAGGCTGCAGCCGATACACGAGGCTTCATCGATCTTCACCTTGCGGTGCCCCTCGAACAGTTCGTCGGACCACGAAAGCGCCGGGCAGCCCAGGTTCATGCAGGTCTGGCAGCCGGTGCAGGCCTCGGCATTGACGCGGAAAGCCTCACCTTTGATCTTGACCGGATCGAGAACGCAGGGGCGGTCCACGATGACGACCGCGACACCCGGGTACAGCGTCGCTTCACGCAGATACTGGTACAGGTTGCCCATGTTGTAGGCATCGATCTTCCTGATCCAGGTAATGCCGAGCGAGCGGATCAGGTCTTCGTAGTCGACCTTGTGCACGGCTTCGCCGCGCAGGTTGCGCCCTGTGCCCGGATGGTCCTGTCCGCCGGTCATCGCGGTGATATGGTTATCGAGTAAAACCACGGTGATGTTCACCTGGTTGTAGACCGCGTTGATCAGCGGCGGAATGCCGGCGTGCAGAAAGGTCGAGTCGCCGATGGTGGCGACGATCGGGCGCGTCTCGCTGCCGGCCAGCGCCATGCCGGTCGCGTTGGCGATACTCGATCCCATCGCTACCGTGGTGTCTATTGCCTTCAGCGGCTCCACCGCCGCCAGCGTGTAGCAGCCGATGTCGCCCGAGACGCGCGCATTGAGCGCGCGCAGCGCCATGTAGGCCCCGGTATGCGGGCAACCGGCGCACAGCAGCGGCGGCCTCGGCATGGCTTGCACGGTCAACTCAGGTCCGGGCTTTCGCGCCTGCAGCAGTCCAGCCTTTTCGAGACCGGCACGAATCACATCCGGCGAAAATTCGCCTTCCCGTGGAAACAGTGATTTGCCCTCGACTTCCAGCCCCATCAATTTCATTTCATTTTCGACGACAGGCTCGAGCTCCTCGACCACGATTACGCGATGGACCGCGGCGCAAAATTCACGCAGCTTTTCCCCGGGCAACGGGTAGGAGACGCCGAGTTTGAGCACATTCGCCTGCGGCATCAGTTCCTTGACATAGGTATAGGCCGTACTCAGGGTGACGACACCGACGGACTGGCTGCCGGGCTCCCATCGAATCAGGTCGGATTCCTCGAGGTACTGCCTGACCTGTTCCTCGCGCCGGAACAGTGCGCTGTGCCGCATGCGCGCATGTCCCGGGATCATGACATTCTTTTGTGGATTCTCGTTGAATCCAAGTGAGGTTTTTTCCACCCGCTCCCCGGTCCGCACCAGGCTGCGGGTATGCGACAGGCGCGTCGTTCCCCTGACGATGACCGGGGTATCGAAACGCTCGCTTATGTCAAATGCAATTTTGGTGAAATCAAGCGCTTCCTGCGCATCCGAAGGTTCCAGCACCGGCACCATGGCGAGATGACCGTAAATTCGGGTGTCCTGTTCATTCTGCGAGCTGTGGATGCCCGGATCGTCGCATACCACCAGCACCAGGCCGCCATTGACGCCGATGTAGGTTTGCGACATCAGGGCGTCCGCCGCGACGTTGAGGCCGACATGTTTCATCGAAGTCATCGCGCGCACACCGGCAAAAGATGCCCCGATAGCAACGTCGAGCGCCACTTTTTCGTTAGTGGCCCACTCGGCCTGCAAATCCTGCCCCGGGTACTTGCCCAGGCTCTCCATGATTTCGGTACTGGGCGTGCCCGGGTAAGCCACCGTCACCCTGACACCCGCTTCCCAGGCGCCGCGCGCTATCGCCTCGTTTCCCATCAGGGGCATGGCTTCAGACTGCCTGGCGTCGTTGCGAGACTCCACGTGGCCGCTATCGCTATGCAGCGGTTGGGTTGTGGTTTGAGCTGTCATTGGTTGCCTTCTGAATTCTTCAATTAAAGTGTTACACATTTTCAAGTAAAAATCACTTGACCTGTATCATTTTATTGAAATTAATTACGCCCAGTGAATTGTTGACTAGCGGTAAAAAAGATTGGGCAAATACAGTGAAATCGCCGGAATCAGCGTGATCAGCGCCAGGCGAATGATATCCGCGATCCAGAACGGGGTTACGCCGCGAAATATGGTGCCGGTCTTGACGTCCTTGAGTACGCCGCTCAAGACGAACACGTTGAGACCCACCGGCGGCGTGATCAGGCTAATCTCGGTGACGACGACGACGACAATGCCGAACCAGACCAGGTCGAAACCGAGGCTTTCGACCACCGGGTAAATGATCGGCACCGTCAGCAACAGCATCGACAGGCTTTCGAAAACGCAGCCGAGCACGATGTAAATCAGCAGAATGACCAGGATCACCGCCATCGGCGGCAGTTCGTAACCGGTGATCAGCGCCAGTAACTGATCGGGCAGCCCGGCGCGGTTGACAAAATTGGAGAAAATCAGCGCACCGATGACGACGAGGAAAAGTCTCGACGTCGTCTGCGCCGTCTCGTACATGACTTCGAAACCGGTTTTCAACGTCAGCGAACGCCGCGCCAGTGCGATCACAAAGGCTCCGGCGGCGCCGATTCCGGCGGCCTCGGTGGGGGTAAATACGCCCCCGTAAATGCCGCCCATGACAATCGCGAACAATAACAGGATGCCCCACACGCCCTTGAGCGACTCGAGGCGTTCGCGCCTGCCCACGCGCTCGCCGGGCGGCCCTGCTTCGGGCTTGCGCCACACGGTCCATGAAACCGCGCACAGGTACAGCCCGACTCCGAGCAGGCCCGGCAGGAAACCGGCGGCGAACAGTTCACGGATGCTTTGCTCGGACATGATGCCGTAAATAACCAGAATGACGCTTGGCGGAATCAGGATACCAAGCGTGCCGCCGGCCGCGATCGAGGCTGCCGCCAGCGAATCGCTGTAGCCGTACTTGCGCATCGACGGCATCGATACCCTGGCCATGGTGGCAGCGGTTGCCAGGCTCGAGCCGCAGATCGCGGAAAAACCGCCGCAGGCAACGACCGTCGCCATCGACAGGCCGCCTCGCAGGTGCCCGAGAAACGAATAGGACGCCTTGTACAGTTCCTGCGACAGGCCGGCGCGCGTAACCAGGTTGCCCATCAGGATAAACAACGGGATCACCGACAGGCCATAGTCCTGCGAGGTATTGACGACGCGGCGCGCCGCCATCGACATGGCCGCGATAACGTTATAGTCATTCAGGTAGAGAAAGCCGAAAAAGCCAACAAAACCCATCGCGAACGCGATTGGAACACGCAAAAATATCAGCAGTAGCAGGCAAGTAAAGCCGGCGATCGAAACGCTCATATGCCGGCTAGGTGTCGTGAACCGGGCGCGCCGGTTCGCGATATTCGGCAATCGCGCGGCCTATGCCGAGCGTCACAACCGCCAGTGCGGTGACCCCGCACATGACGGCGATGAAGATCATCATCCAGCCGAGGGGGATCGCGAGGTACTCGGTGACTTCACCATAGCTCAACGAGCGCTGGCCGAGCACGTAAATGCGCTGTCCAAGGAACGCCAGCGCGACCGAGATCAACAGGTTGATCACGATCGTGCGAATCATGTGTACCCGCCGCGAAAAGAAATGATCGAGGATATCGACGACGACGTGGTCGTTACGCCAGGAGATGATCGGAAACACCGAGAAGATGACGATACCGACCGCGATTTCAGTCAACTCGGTCGAGCCGGTCAACGGATTATTGAACAGGTAACGGCCAAATACGTCGATGCAGGTAATCAGCATCAGTGCCAGCAAGGTAGCCGCGGCCAGGCCGTGTAAAAAAAGGACCAACCATCTGATTGGTCCTTTTTCGGTTTTTTTTGCCAGATGGGGCAAACGCCGTGCCGGTTATTTGTAGCCGCGGGCAATTTCGCGCAATTCCATCAGCGCTTTCTCGACATCCACGTTACGATCCTTGACCGATGAAATCCACTCGTCTTCCATATCCGCGGTCATCTCGTCGAATTCCTTGAGCACGGAAGCCGGCGCTTCCATGATGGTGTTACCGGAGGCTTTTGCGTCAGCCTCACCGACCTTGACGTCTTCACCCCAGTAACGCCCCGCCATTCCCGAGAGCTTTTCGCCGGAAACCGACAGGATCGCCTCACGGTCCTTTGCACTCAGCGAATCGAGAAAATCCGGGTTGATGAAAACACCGAAGCTGCCGAGGTACATGCCAGTCGGGAACTTCATCGTGAACGGCGCAACTTCCTTCAAACGCAGCGTGCGTTTTTCGCCCATCGGCATGAACACGCCGTCGGCCACGCCTTGCGAGAGGATTTCGTATACCTTGGAACCGGGCGCGGCCACACCCTTGACGCCCATGCGGTTGGCGATATCGGTTTGCACACCGCCGCCGATACGAATTTTCTTGCCGCTCATTTCCTTCAGGCTTTTGATCGGCTCCCGCAGGTGTATCTGACCGGGGCCATGGGTAAACAGGGCGCCGAGAACCACACCCTTGTGCTCGCCCGCCCTGGCCAGGTATTTTTCATTGATGCGCCAGTGCGCAACCGAAGCGGCTTCGGCGCCGGCTCCGAGACCTGGCAATTCAACGATTTTGGTGAGCTTGAATCGGCCCGGAAAATAGCCGTGGAAAGTCCATGCGGCGTCGAACACACCGTCCTGGACATTGCCCAGCATGGCCTTGGGATGTCCACCCGGATATTCAACTTTCATGGTAACGCGGCCCTCGGTGGCCTCCTCGATCCATTTACCCCAGGTCGGCAATATGTCTTTGTTCATCGTGTGCTTGGGCGGCAACCAGGATCCCACACGCATTTCCTTGGCATGGATGGCCTGACCCGGCATGAGCATCGCGCCCAGTGCCAGAACCACGGGTAAAAATTTACCTAAATACTTCATCGAAAAAGCTCCTCGGTTAATTTTAGTATCGATGTTACTGAATTCGGGTTCATTAAGTAACGGTCGAAACGATATGGTACACAGCCTAAATATCAATACAATGATACTGTATCAAATAAAACTCCCCCGCGAACGCCGCTTTGCATCATTCCATTTCAGCGGCCCATTTCAGCGGCCCATTTCATCGGCAAGTTCCGCGCCAATACGCAGCACGGCCTGCACCAGCCCGTCGATCTGGTCGCGGCCCGAACGCGCGCCGATGAAACAGGGGCGCAGAGCCAGTTTTCCGTTGAACCGTGTAGTGCTCGGCATGAATTCGTTTTCACGGATCAGGCGCCGGAATAGCCTCTGATTGAACTGATCGAGATTCTGCAGCCGCGGCGAGACGTAGCGAAAACAGCAAACCGACAGGGTCGGCTCGAGCAGTAACTCGAAATTTTCGTGCGCACGGCAGAATTCGGCGAGCTCACGGGCCATGTCGTTGTGCCTGACGATGCGCTCACGCATACCGTCGACACCGATCTCGCGAATCAGGGCCCAGACCGCGACCCCGCGGCAGGGCGCGCTTAACTCGGTGCCGTAGTTGAAATAGGGAACGCCGAAATTATCCAGCGAGTGCTCGATCCCTTCGCTCGCGTCGGGGTCCGTTTCAACCGTGCCCTCGAGATAATCGGCTGCTTCCTGGGTAAATGCGCGTTCCAGCAGGCTGCGGTCATGCACGAAGGTCGCGGCGACGCCGACCGCGGCGCCCAGCCACTTGTGCGGATCGACGCTGACCGAATCGGCCATCTCCAGGCCGCAGTATAAATGGCTCAAACGCTGGTCCAGTATTCCCGGTAAACCGTAAGCGCCATCGATGTGAAACCAGATATCGAACTCGCGCCCAATCGCGCCAATCTCACTCAGCGGGTCGATGGCGCCGGTATTGGTGGTACCCGTGCTGGCGACGATTGCCATCGGTAGGATACCTTCAGACAGGTCCCGTTCGATAGCGGCGCGCAACGCATCGGCACGCATACGACCCTGCTCATCGCAGTCGATCGGCCTGATCGTGCGGCGGCCGATGCCGAGTACACCGCAGGAGCGCTGAATCGTATGGTGACACTCGCGGCTGGCGTAGACACCGACCGCACGATCGACACCGTCGCGCGCCGGGTCGCGGCCCAGCTTTTCAAATGCCGATTGGCGCGCAGCGCCGAGCGCAACCAGGTTGGCAACCGAGCCACCGCTACTGTAAATACCCTTCATGGAGCCGAGTTCGAACATCTGTGCGAGCCAGTCCAGTGACAGTTCTTCGAGCAGGTTGAAGGCGGTCGACATGTAGCGTTGCGGCGAGGCGATACTTGCCGCGGTCGAGGCGAGCGTGGATACGGTAGTGCCCCCGGTGGTGATGAACGCGGTAAACCCCGGTTTGCTGACCGGCGAACCGTTGGGAATGATTTCCTCGATCAGTTCGCGCGTGACCGCGTCGATGCCGACACCCTGTTGTGGCACCGGTTGTTCCAGCGCGTCGCACCAGTCCTGCTGTCGGCTGAACGCGTCGGGGTGTTCGAATTCGAGGTATTGGTCGAGCCCGGCGCCCACGCGCGCAAGCAATTCCTGTAAACGACCGGTTTCAGCCTCGTCCTGTAGCATATATCGTCGACAACCGTGTTACTGACTCAGGGCGCAACAATATCAGCAAACGAGTGGATTCATCCAGTATATTTGGTCGCGAAGCGTATCCGGAACTCGGCGCCCGGATCGCTATTGACGACATCGACCTCGGCGCGCATCGCGGTCGCGAGTTGATGTACCAGCGCGAGCCCGATACCGGTGCCGACGGTTTCGCGGGTGAGTTCATTTTCCGAGCGGTAAAACAATTTGAAAATCTTCTTCATCTGCCCCGCCCCAATACCGGGACCGTAATCGCGCACCGAGAACTGGATCCGGCCATCGCTCAGCTTGCGGTAACGGATATCGATACTGCGCTGCGTCGCATTGGCCGAAAACTTGACCGCGTTATCGACCAGGTTGATAAAAATCTGGATAAACCAGTCGATATCGATGGCGATGCGCGTGGCGTCGACCTCCGGCTCGCCGTCGATGAGCAGCCCGAACCCGGATGGCTCGAGCTGCGACTCCAGCCTCGGCCGGAGCTCGGCAAGCGCTTCACCGACCGTGACCGCGCTGACGCTCGCGACCTGCTCGTTACGCGACAGGCGCGCCAGCTGTAACACATTGTTTATCAGGCGCGTCAGCCGCTCGGCCTCGTGAAAGATGAAATCATAGTAGGTCTTGCGCTTCGCCTCGTCGGCCCAGCCCTCGCGCAGCATTTCGCCATACATGCGGATCGATGTCAGCGGCGTCTTCAATTCATGGCTGACCGCGGAGACGAAGTCCTGCTGCTGCCGCGCCAGCGCCAGCTGGCGCTGCCCCAGCCGCAGCAACATCAGGCAGCCGCCGACGAGCACTATGGTGAGCACCAGCGCCGACCAGATGATAATCTGGCCACCGGCGCCAACCGGCAGGCGCGCCAGCGTATAGATCAGTTCGATATCGCCGAAGGGCGCAATCAGGCGGCTCTGGTAGAGTAATTCACTGGCTTCCTGTTCGGCGCTGGGGCGGTAAAGGCGGCTGTAGTCGGCGGCAAAATTTCGCAGGATGGCGCCGCGGTGAGCGACGATCAGTTTGCTCATCGACGACAGGCTCGACTCACGAAACGCCGGCGCAATCAAACCATCGATAAAATCCGAATGCTCGATCAGTATTCCCTGTACGTAGCGCTCGTTCCGGTGCCAGACGCGCCGGAAGAGCACGAAGTGCCCGCTGTCCAGCAGCGCAAATTCCATCGGCTCGACTTCACTCTCGAAAGTTTGAATGCGAATCGCCTGCTGCTGCGTGAGCGGCTCGGCCATGGCCTCGTCCTCGGCAAGGCTCTTTTCGAGGCTGATCACGGGCTCCGCTATCGCCTGCGGTAGGTTGACCTTTTCCTTGCGCGAGCGTTTGGTTTCGACCTGCTTCTTCGCGGACAGGCGCGCTGCTTCGGGTTCCGCTTCGGCGGCGATCTGGTAACTGTCTTCGAGTTTCAGATCCTTGACCTGCTCGGCCGGCGCGCTGCTGGCCGCGGGAGCGGCCAGTTTTCGTTTACTCAAATTATCGAAGCCCGCCTGCGCCGAGGCGTCACGGTCATCCTCGACCACCTCCTCGGCCGCGAACCCCGAAGCCATGCTGTTTGATTCGCTCATATAACTCGAGGAGTCTTCGCGCGGCACTGGCGATGCCACCGATGATACCTGCGCATCGGCCATTTCCATGACGCTGTCGTCCGCGGAGACTTCGTCGGCGGGGGCCGGCGCGGCAACCACGGCGTCGCTCTTGCCGACCAGCCGGTTTTCGCCGAGGATGCCGCGAATGCGGCCCTCCTGCTGTTCGCGCTGACGCAGTTCCGGCGACGATATGCCGTAGCCGCCGGCATTGGCCCCGGGCACGATCGGGGTACGCAGGCGGCCCGAGGCGTCGACCTGGAAGTAACCCAGCAACCCCGGCACACCGGATTCCAGCGGAAACTGCGACAAGGGTGATCGCTGCAGAAAAGCCGCCCCCTCCGAGCCGGTTACATTGAGAAATTCGTAATCGCTGATGGGCCGATTTTCCTCGCGTTCGATCATGTCGCGGAAACCGCTGTCGATACGCAGCGTCAATTCACGTGCGAGCTGTTGATGCTGGTAAAACGCCTCCCATTTCAGCTGGCCGTAGGCCTGGTAGACGAGTATCGAGGTTGGCAGCGCCAGCGCCACGAAGAACAGCACCAGCAACAGGGTCAGGCGACGCTGCGTCATTGTGCTTGCAGCATGAGCCGGTAACCGGCGCCGCGCACGGTGACGATGGCTTGCGGGTTAGCGGGGTCCTTTTCGATCTTGCGCCGTAACTTGGCGATGTGGATATCGACCGTGCGCGTCTCGATTTCCATGTGGTTGGCATAACCCCAGACACGGGCGAGTAACTCTTCGCGCGCCACCGGACGATCCGCCTGCTTGCACAGGTACAACAGTAAATCCATTTCACGGCGCGTGAAGGCTGTATCGCCCGCACACAGGTTAACGCTGTCGATGACGACGCCGTTAACCAGGTGGATTTCGCGCGCCGCGTCCTCGTCGATTCCCGAGCGGCGCAGCACCGCCTGTACCCGCAGCACCAGTTGCGTGACCGAAAAAGGCTTGGCGACATAGTCATCCGCGCCCAGGGTCAATCCCTGCACGATATCTTCGTCGCTGGATTTCGCGGTCAGCATGATGACCGGCTGCTGGCGGTCCTGCTGGCGGATGCGGTTACAGATCTCGAAACCGTCGATCCCCGGAAGCATGACGTCGAGCAGGATCAGGTCGAAATTACCGCCCTTCGCCATGCGTAAACCGACCTCGCCGTGCTCGGCGGTTTCGACCTCGTAACCGTGGTAGACAAACACGTCCACCAGCCCGTTTCGAATCGCGGCTTCATCCTCGACGATCAACAGGCGGGCTTTGCGGGTCACGGGTTTTGAGTCTTGTAAAACATACGACAATCCTAGCACCCCGGCAGCGACGCTATGTAAATTTATTGTAAACCCCCGGCGCCATGTTTTACCAAAGTCTGCCTGTTTAATTACGCATCTCTGGACCAGAATTAACGCAATCTCAGCAACGATGGAGCAGGCAAGATGGCACTGGTAACACGATTGACGCGGCTTTTTCAGGCCGACTTTCACGCGGTCCTCGACCGCATCGAAGAACCCGACCTGCAACTCAGGCAGGCGGTACGCGAAATGCAACTCGCCCTCGACCAGGACCGGCAGGGGCAGCGCCTGTTACAACACGAAGCCGCGCAACTGGTCAAGGCCGTCAGCGGCATGACGACCAGCATAGCCGCTCTCGACGAAGAGCTGGATATTTGCCTGGCGGCAAAAAAAGACGAACTTGCACGCGACCTGGTGCGCCGCAAGCTTGGCGCCCAAAAGCAGTTACAGGCGGCCGGCGAGCAAAGCGCCCGCGTCGAGCTGCAACAGCAAAACCTGGAGCGGCAAATCGACGAGCAGAATCAGCAGCTCGACAGCATGAAGCAAAAGCTCGAACTGCTGGTCAGCAGCAATGACGACCCGTTCGGCGCCGCGCCCGGCCATGGCGACGCAATTCGCGGTGAGGAAGTCGAAATCGCGCTGCTGCGCGAAAAGGAACGGAGGGCAAAATCATGAAAGCCCCCGGAATCCTCGACGGCGTCACGCTCGCCGTCATCATCAGCCTGGGCGCCGCGCTGGCGAGCCTGCTGCTGGGCGGCCTGCTGGTCTACGGCGTCCTCTTCGAGCTGCTGATGTACGCGGCCACGCTGGTTTACCTGCTCTACCTGCTGCGGCGCAGCCAGGCCCGCATCGGGCGCGTTGTCGTCATCGCGGGCTGGGCAGTGATGAGCCTGGGTTGCTGGTTTTTCGACGTTGCCCTTTTACAGCAGGTACTGATCCAGGCCGGCACCATCTGGCTGGTACGCTCGCTTTACTTCCACGGCTCGCTGTTTAGCGCGCTGCTCGATTTCGGGCTGGTATCGGCCGGCCTCGCCGCCGCGACCTGGGCGCTGGTCAATACCGGCAGCCTGGCGGCCGCGCTGTGGAGCTTTTTCCTGCTGCAGTCTTTGTTCTGCTGGCTGCCGCAACTGGCACGCAAGCACAGCGGCGAGGATTCTGCCGATGATCGGCACCAATCCAGCTTTCAATCCGCCCACCGTGTCGCGGTCGACGCGGTGCGCAAACTCAGTCAACCCTGAACATCAACTATGAACCCGGAGAAATCGCATGAAACAGAATACCTTTAACAGCAAGATGATCGTCCTGGCGCTTGTCGTCGCGACGGCAACCGGCATCGCCGCCTTCCCCATGATGCAGAAGGCAAAGGCGACACAAACCGTAAAAACGACGTTGCCCGTGCCCGCGCAAAAGCACCGTATCGAAGTCGTCTTCGTGCTCGACACCACCAGCAGCATGAGCGGCCTGATCCAGGCGGCCAAGGAAAAGATCTGGTCGATCGCGACGACCATGGCCTCGGCCCAGGAAAACCCCGACATCCGCATGGGACTGGTTGCGTTTCGCGATCGCGGTGACGCCTACATCACGCGCAGCTATGACCTTTCGCACGATCTCGATTCGATGTACGCGAGCCTCATGGACTTCCGCGCGCAGGGCGGCGGTGACGGCCCCGAGAGCGTCAACCAGGCGCTTTACGATGCCGTGCACGATATTTCCTGGAGCGCCGACAGCAACGTCTACAAGACAGTTTTCCTGGTCGGCGACGCGCCCCCGCACATGGACTATCACAACGATGTAAAGTACCCGGTCACGCTGCAGGCGGCCGCGCGCAAGGGCATCATCGTCAACGCCATCCAGAGTGGCCAGCACCAGCATACGCGCCCGGCCTGGCGGGAAATAGCCGCGCTCGGCCAGGGCGAGTACTTCCAGGTAGAGGATTCGGGCAATGCCGTCGCGGTCGCGACCCCGTTCGATGAAGACCTGTCCGCGCTCGCGGCCGAACTCGAGGACACCCGTCTCTATTTCGGTGACGAAGAAACCAAAAAAGCGCAAAAGGCGAAACTGGATGCCAACGCCAGGCTGCGCAAGGAACTCTCCAGCGAAGCGCTCGCGCGCCGCGATACCTTTAATTCGACCGCCAGCGGCAAGGCCAACCTGCTCGGCGAAAGCGAGCTGGTCGACGCCGTCACCTCGGGCCGGGTCGAACTCGACGAGATCGAGGAAGAGAACCTGCCGTCCAGCCTGCAGGCGATGGCGCCCGCGGAGGCGCAGGAAGTCATCGAGCAAAAGGCGAAGCGCCGCGACGAGCTGCAACGGGAAATCAGGAAGCTGTCCGCATCACGCAGCCAGTTCATCAAGGAAAAGGTCGAGGCCGAGGGCGGCGCCGACGATTCGCTGGATGAAAAGATTTACCGCGCGGTCAAGGACCAGGCAGCCGGCATCGGCCTCACCTACGAAAGCGACAGCGCCAGCTACTAGCCCGCATATCTCACCAGGGGGGCGGGATGGCGGTTCTCGGCTCCTGCCTCCACCGCATTCGTGCTTCCTTGCACATCATCGCGCAGGGCTTTGGATTCACAAGGGATTTTCTGAAGGAGCGGAATAACAGTGCGTAACCCGCCTGAAGAAAATCCCTT